>NZ_JBFUHT010000010.1:0-222703 GCF_056402275.1 Azospirillum sp. P4_B5 | reverse complement strand
CGAAACCTGGCTCGTCGCCCGGCATGGACACCGCACCCCAGCCCAGGTGCGCGCCGACCAACTCCGGGTTGATCAGATGCCCATCGCCGAGCTACCCTTGGTCGCCTGAACAAGCCCAGCCGGGTGTCTCAAATCCGGGCCGCGGTACAATGCTTGATCCAGGTTAACGTGTCCGGGCCGCTTTGGGTCGATAGAAGAGGCGGCACACGCGCCACCGCAACAAACAGGAGGCACTCCCATGGCCGACACGAACGTGACGGAAAAGCCCAAACAGGAGGAGACCTCCCGGCAGGCGATCGCCTCCACCGGCGCAGCGGCTCAGGAGATCGCCGCCCGCAACCGGCACCCGATCCTGGCGTTGCGCGACGAGTTCGACCGGCTGTTCGACGAGGCGTCGTCGATGTTCCGCTTCCCCTGGAGCCGGCGCTCGCCGTTCGACCTGGAACCGTTGCTGCGCACGGAGCTGGAGGGCGCCGCTTTCGCGCCGCCGGCCGAGGTCGAGGAGCGCGCGGGCGAGTATCGGGTGACCATGGAAATGCCCGGCATGGACGAGCAATCCGTGGACCTCAGCGTCCAGGACGACGTCCTGTCCATCAAGGCCGAGAAGAGCGAGGAAAAGGAGGAGAAGGACGCCAACCGTTACGTCTCGGAGCGGCGCTACGGCCTGTGCGCGCGGTCGTTCCGCCTTCCCGCCAATGTGGACCGCGACCGCATCGCGGCCAGCATGAAGAATGGCGTCCTCACCGTCGTTCTTCCCAAGACCGAACCGGGCCAACCGTCCAAGCGGAAGATCGACATCGCGAAGGCCTGAACGGCACGGTGTCGCGCCACGGAGTCATCGAGTGCCGGGCAACGCCGGCACTTCCTTTCCTTCACCGGCAGGTTCCCCATGGGCGAGCACATCCACGAACCGCGTCCCCACGACCAGCGTCCGCAACCGGCCCGCCGCGACCGGCTGATCCAGGAGCATGTCCACGACCCATACAAGCGGGCCGCCAAACTGTCCGATCCGACGGTCTGTCCGCAATGCGGCGCCGTCTACCACCACGGGCGGTGGAGTTGGGGGTTGCCCGCCGTCGATGCCGTGAAGGAATTGTGCCAGGCCTGCCACCGCGCCAACGACCGCTACCCCGCCGGCACCGTGACCCTGTCCGGCGGCTTCGTCGGCCCGCATCGCGACGAGATCCTGGCCGCCGTCCATCACCAGGAGCGCCTGGAGAAGGACGAGCATCCCCTGCACCGCATCATCGGCATCGAGCATCGCGACGGCGACATGGTGGTGACGACCACCGACGTGCATCTGCCCCGCCGCATCGGCGAGGCCCTGCACCACGCCTATGCCGGCGATCTCGACCTCCACTACGACAAGGACGCCTACTATGTCCGCGTCGCCTGGAGGCGCGACTGAGCCGGAACCTGTCGGGCATTCGCGCCTGAGGGCGTGGGAAAGGGACGGCCATGCCGGAGTCGGACGGAGACGGGGATGGCAACAGCCTGCTGCTGACGGACTATTACCAGCTCACCATGGTCCAGGCCTATGTCGAGCATGGCCTGACCGACGTGGCGTCGTTCGAGCTGTTCGTGCGCAAGCTGCCGCCGGGGCGGAACTTCCTGATGGCCGCCGGACTCGAACAGGCGGTGGCTTTCCTGGAGAGCGCGTGGTTCGGCGCGGACGAGATCGCTTGGCTTCGCGGCGAGGGCCGGTTCTCCGAGGCGGCCATCGAGGAGTTGGCGAATTTTCAATTCAGCGGGGATCTGGACGCGCTGCCCGAAGGGACGGTCTTCTTCGCCCACGAGCCGATCCTGCGGGTGACGGCGCCGTTGCCGCAGGCGCAGCTCGTCGAAAGCCGCCTGATCAACCTGATCCATCTGCAGACCGTCATCGCCTCGAAGGCGGCGCGGCTGGTGTTGGCGGCGCGGCACCGCCCGCTCATCGATTTCGGGCTGCGCCGGGCGCATGGGGCGGAGGCGGCGCTGCTGGCCGCAAGGGCGAGTTATCTGGCGGGGTTCGCCGGAACCGCGACGGCGCTGGCCGCCAAGCGCTTCGGCATTCCCGCCGTCGGCACCATGGCCCATTCCTTCATCCAGGCCCACGCCAGCGAGAGGGAGGCCTTCGCCAACTTCGCGCGTTCCCGCCCGCAACGGCTCGTGCTGCTTCTGGACACCTACGACACCGAAGCGGCGGCCAGGACCGTGGTCGCGCTGGCCCGCGATCTGGCCGGCGAGGGCATCCGGATCGACGGCGTGCGGCTCGACAGCGGTGATCTGGCCGCGCTCTCCCGCAAGGTGCGGGGCATCCTGGACGAGGGCGGCCTGGACGAGACGCGCATCATCGCCAGCGGCGGTCTGGACGAGGCGGGGATCGCCGACCTTCTGGACGGCGGGGCGCCCATCGACAGCTTCGGCGTCGGCACCAGCCTGGGGACCTCCACCGACGCGCCGGCGCTGGATTGCGCCTACAAGTTGGTGGAGTACGCCGGCCTGCCGCGGCGCAAGCGGTCCGCCGGCAAGGCAACGTGGCCCGGACGCAAGCAGGTCTTCCGGCGCTACGGGGCGGAGGGGCGGATCGAGGCCGACCGGCTTTCGACCCTGGACAGCGACGAGGAGGGTCGGCCCCTGCTGGTGCCGGTGGTGCGCGGCGGCCGGCGGGTGGCGCCGCTGCCGGACCTTCCGGCGATCCGGGCCCATGCGGCGGCGGAGTTGGCATCCCTTCCGGAAGCCCTGTCGCATCGGACCTCCGGGCTTCCTCTCCTGGTGGAGATCGCTCCGATTCTGGAACGCCTTGCCCGGGAGGCGGACCGGCGGGTCGACACCGTGTGAAGCAGAGCCTCGACCGGACGGACGGGGCGGAACGGATGGGTGGTGTCATGGATTCCTATCTGCATCTGGAATACATCGTGGAACGGCAGCAAAAGGCGTGGACCGTGCGCATGCAGGGCGGTGACTGCGCCGGCTTCTTTCCGTCCCGGCGTGATGCTCTCAAGGCGGCGCTCGGAGATGCGGAGCGGGTGTGCGATCTCGGCCACCATGTGGACGTGTACGCCCGGCGTGTGGACGGCAGCCTGAGACGGGTTGCGGCGCGCCCCGCCGACCGGCCATCCAACCGGCCATGAGCCGTGTCCGCCCGGAGGAGGCTCCCGTGGGAAACGATGGCATCCTGCTCTTCGATCTGGACCCGGACTGGGGCCTTGGGGCGCGGATCGCCCGGCAACTGGAGGTGCCGGTGAGCCTTCACGAGGAGCGGGGCTTCGAAGACGGGGAACTCAAGGTCCGCCCGCTGGTGGGGGTGCGCAACAGGGACGTCTATGTGGTGCAGTCCCTGCAAGGCGATGCGGAGCGCAGCGTGCACGACAAGCTGTGCCGGCTTCTGTTCTTCGTCGGCGCGGTGAAGGACGCGTCCGCGGCGAGCGTGACCGTCGTCACCCCCTATCTGGCCTACGCGCGCAAGGATCGGCGGACCAAGCCGCGCGATCCCGTGACCCTGCGCTATCTGGCCGGCATGATGGAGGCGGTCGGCGTGGACCGGGTGATTACGGTCGATGTCCACAACGAGGCGGCGTTCGAGAACGCCTTCCGATGCCGGACGGAGCATCTGGAGGCGCGCAAGCTGTTCGCGGCGCATCTGGCACCGCTGGTCGGCCAGGGCGGCCTGTCCGTGGTGTCTCCGGACGTCGGCGGGGTGAAGCGGGCCGAACGGCTCCGGGAGTCCCTGGAGCACGCCTTGGGCCGCGACGTCGGGCTCGCCTTCATGGAAAAGACACGCAGCGGCGGCGTGGTGCGGGGCGGGACGCTGGTCGGGGACGTCCAGGGGCGGACGGTGGCGATCCTCGACGACCTGATCAGCACCGGCACCACGATGATGCGCGCCGCCTCGGCCTGCCGCGCCGCGGGCGGAGGCCCGGTGTTCGCCCTCGCCACGCACGGGCTGTTCGTCGGCGGCGCCCCGACGGTCGTCGCCTCGCCGCTGTTCGACCGCGTCGTCGTCACCGATACACTGCCGCCCTTCCGCCTGCCGGAGAAGCTGGTGTCCCGCCGCGTGACGGTGCTGGCCACGGCCCCGCTGCTTGCGGAGGCCATCGCCCGCATTCACGGTGGCGGGTCGGTCAGCGATCTGCTGGCCGATTGACCTCCCGGTCGTCGCCCCCTAGCCGTTCGGGGATGAGGTCGCGTTTCAGAATCTTGCCGATCGTCGAGGTCGGCAAGGCCGTGCGGAACTCGATCCGCTGCGGCTGTTCGAAGCGTGACAGGCGATGGGCGAGGAAGGCGCGCAACTCCGCTTCGGACAGCGTGGAGCCGGGCTGCGGCACGACGAAGGCCCGGATCGCCTGCCCGCGCACCGGGTCGGGCTCGCCCACCGCCGCGGCATCGACAACCTGCGGATGCTGTTTGATGACCGCTTCGACGGTGCGCGGGTAGACATGCTGCCCACCGGTGACGATCAGATCCTTCAGACGGTCCACGATGTGAAGGTAACCGTCACCGTCGAGAAAGCCGATGTCCCCCGTGTGCAGATGGCCGCCCTCCATCGCCTGCGCCGTCGCCGGCGCGTCCTGCCAATAGCCGGCCATCAACTGCGGTCCGCTCACGCACACCTCGCCGCTGTAGCCTTGGGGTAGGGGCGTGCGGCGGTCGTCCAGCGAGACGATCTCGACCAGGGTGCCCGGCAGCGGCAAGCCCGCCGAGCCCGGCTTGTTCAGGCCGCTGAACGGGTTGCAAGTCACCACCGGCGAGGCTTCGGTCAGGCCGTAGCCTTCGGCCAGATAGGCCCCGGTGAGTTGCTGGAAGCGCTCCAGCAGCAGCGGCGGCAGGCTGTCGCCTCCCGACACGCACAGGCGCAGCGACGACAGATCGTAGCGGTTCAGGTGGGGAAAGGCAGCTATGGCCTGGAACAGGCGCGGCACGCCGCTGAAAATGGACGGGCGTTTGCGCTGTATGGTCTCCAGGATCTCGCGCACGTCCACCCGCGGCAGCAGGATCAGCTCCGCTCCCAGCGCCAGGGCGAAGTTCATCACGCCGGTCATGCCGAACACGTGGAAGAAGGGCAGCACCGCCAGCACCCGTTCACGGCCCGGTTCGGCGCCGGTGAACCAACGGCGGCACTGGATCGTGTTGGCGTACAGGCCCGCATGGGTCAGGACGGTGCCCTTGGGAACGCCGGTGGTGCCGCCGGTGTATTGCAGCACCGCGGGGTCGGCGCGGGGCTGCACCGCCACCGGGCGAGGCGCGCCATGGTCGGCGAGCAAACGGCGAAAGCACACATGCCGCTCGTCCCGGGGGATGTCGGCCACATCCCGGCGTTTGAACAGCCGATAGGCCCAGTTCCTTGGAAATGGCAGGGCGTCGGCCATGCGCGCCACGACGATCGTTCGAAGCCGGCCCGGCCACCCCAGCGCGTCGAGCTTGGCGTGGAACGGGACGAGGTCCAGCGTGATCAGAACCTCGGTCCCGGAATGCTCGATCTGATCGGTCAACTCGGCGATGGAGGCGAGCGGGTTGAGGTTCACGACAACGCCGCCGGCCTTCAGGATGGCGTGGAACGCGATCACCGAATAGGGACAGTTCGGCAGCAGAAGAGCCACCTTGCCTCCCTTTCCGACGCCCAGCTCCTGAAGCCCGCGCGCGGCGCGATCGACCAGGTTGCCGGTCTGTCGGTAGGTGATCCGCTTTCCATAGAAGTCGAGGCAGACGGTGTTCGGAAAGGCGGCGCAGGCATCCTCCACCAGCCGGTGCAGCGGCTGCTCGGGGATGGGGGTGCGCCAGTCGAGCCCGGCCGGATAGGACGCTTCCCAAGGCTGACGTCCGTTTGTCGGCGGCGTTGTCGCGCTGTCCATGGCGTGCCCCTGCATTGATGGGAACCATCGGGAACCCGGTGTGGGTGCGTTTCGGCGGCCGTCACATCATGTCGCCCGCTCCGGTCTCCGCGTCGAAGGGGTTGATGCCCGGCCGTCCCGGCCGTCCCGCCACGCAGTCGAGCAAGGCTGGAATGGCCTTGCTCGTCCCGCTCAGCAGGATGGACACCGTGCTGCGTCGCCCGTGGACGGACAGGCTCGATCCGCGCATCAGGGCATCGAGCAGGTCGCGCGTCAACGGCAGGCCCAGGTTGAAGATGTCCGGCACCGGCACCTCGACGATGCCTTGCCCGGTCCAGCGCCGGTCGATGCTGACGACGACGTCATAGACGGCGCCGATGGACAGGTCGAAGTCCGCGCGGAAGACATGCAGCCGGAACGTCCTGAAATCGCCGGTGACCGTCATTGCGATGGCGGCATCGATCTCCGGGCGCCCATCGATCCGGTATTCCGAAAGGAGCAGGCAATAGCCCGCGCCATCGCTTTCCAGTCTCCAGCCCACCACCCGGTCCTTGCCGTAGGCCAGTTCCGGAGCAAAGCCGGTCGTGGCGATCAGCAGTGCGAGCGTGCGCCATATGGATCTACGCTCCATTGTCGGAGGCTCCTATCCTTGACCGAAGGGGCGCGCGGTGGCCAAGCGCAAATAGGCGTCGATGCGGGCGAGCCAGTCGCCGCGCCGCTCGCCCGCCGCCTCGTCCAGCCGCTCGGCGGCGAGGCGCGCCCGCAGGCTGGCGCGGAAACTGCAGTAGAAGGCGATCAGTCGCCGATCGGCTGCGTCGCCGCTCCAGACGCGGTAGAGGTCGAGAATTGCGTCGCCGACCCGTCGGGCGCCAAGCCGCTCGCATTCGAGAGACAGATAGGCCAGTTCGTCCACCGGGTCGAGCAACCGCAGGTCGCGGCTGAACTCCAAGCAGTCGATGATTCGGGGCGTGCCGTCGAGAAAGACATGCTCGGGCCGCAGGTCGCCGTGCCCCTCGATGATCCGCCCCTCCGCCGCCCGCGCCCGAAGCAATCGGCCGTGTCCCGTCAGAAAAGCGACCTGCGTTTCGGCGGCGGCGCGGGCTCGTTCGGCCAGCGGACCGGTCACCCGGGGAAGCGTCACGTCGAGATTGCGGCTGATGTCCGCCTCGAAACGCCGCTGATAGTCAGCTGGCGACATCGGTTCCGCCAAGCCGCCGCGGTAGAACTTCGTCAGGACGAGGCCGAGCCGTTCGATGTCGGCCGGTGCCAGAGCGCCGGCCCGGATGCGTTCGTCCAAGCGCCGCTCCTGCGGCAGTCGCACCATCCACACCAGCCAGTCGGCCATCAAGTCCCGCGGACCAGGGCGTCCCCCGAGACGGAACGAGCCGTCCGGACGGGCGAGCAGACCGACCACGCCGAGGTAAACATCGGGCGCCAAGCGGCGGTTCAGCCGCGTCTCCGTCAAGCAATTGCTTCGCCGGGCGGTGAGGGACGTGAAATCCACACAGGGCAGACGCGCCGGCTTCTTCAGCTTGTAGGCGTGCCGCTCGGTCAGGAAGACCCACGACAGGTGTGTTTCAATGGTCTCGACCCGGCTTGGACGATCCGGGTAGGCGTCGGGCTTGCGCAGAAAGCCGATCTTCGCATCCAGCGGGATGCAGGCTTCCCTCGTCTCCTGTGGAACGGCGATAATGTGCGGGTCCGCCACGGTTCAATGCACCATCAGCACCGGCCGATCGGCGGCTTCCAGCACATGGTGCGTGGCGCCCCCCAACGCTTGTTCGAACACGCGGGCGTGGCCGTAAGCCCCCATGACGAGGAGATCCGCCTCCACCGCGCGGGCCTGGGCGAGAATCGCTCCGGGCGCTTCGAACTCGGCGGCGAAGTTGATCCGCGCGTCCGCGTGGATGCGGTGGGCCTCCAGGTAGGCCAGGGCGCGGCGGTCGGGCTCGTCGTCGAACCCCGGCGGGTGCACGGAGAGCAGGATGGTTTCCTTGGCGTGACGCAGGAACGGCAGCGCGCCGTGCAAGGCGCGGCCGGCCTCGCGGCGCTCGTTCCACGCGACAAGCACGCGTTGCGGCCGGAAGGTTTCCTCCGCCCCCGGCGGAACGATCAGCAGCGGCGCGCTGGCGCTCAGCACCAGTTGGCCGAGCGCGCGCGGCGACAGTCCGCCCTTGCCTGCGGAGTCTCGATCATCGCGGCCGGCAACGATCAGGTCGGCGTAACGGCTGTGGAAGGCCAGCCGCTCGGGCAGGAAGCCGTGATCGGCGATCCAGTCGCATTTCAGGCAGGCGGCGCTGCACCGGGCGATGAAGCTCTGTTCCGCTTCGGCCGAGGGCCGGCCGGGCACCGGTGGGATGGCGACCGGTGCCGCGACGTACCAGGGCAGGGCGGTCTCGGCCGGGCAATGGAGGCCGATGAGGCGCGCGCCCATTAGGCGCGCCACCGCGATGGCCGTTGAAAGGCCGGCGCTCGTGTGCAGATCCCGGGCGAACGGCACGAGGATCGTCTTGATGTCCATGATGACCTCCCGGTCTTGCTCGCATCGGTATGCCCGGCGCCGATGCGTCAGTGGGACATCAGCACCGGGACGGTCATACGGTCGAGGATCGAGCGCGTCGCGCCACCGAGCACCCATTCACGGGCGCGGGAGTGGCCATAGGCACCCATGACCAGCAGATCCGCATCGTGGTCGAACATCCAGTTCAACGCCACATCCGCCACGTCGCTGCCCTCCGACGACAGGGAGGCCACCTCCACCGTCACGCCGTGGCGGGCCAACAGGGTGCCGATGTCCGCCCCCGGCAACGCGCCGTGACCGCTTGGCGTGGATGCCGCATCGACCACCAGCACCGTGACCGATGTCGCCTTCTCCAGCATGGGCATGGCGTCTGCGACCGCGCGCGCCGCCGCGCGGCCCGCGTCCCAGGCCACCACGATCCGTTTCCCGATGGTGGGACGGAGGCCGGCTTGGGGAACCAGCAGCACCGGCCGCCCGCAGGACATCACCACCGTTTCGATCTCCAACCGGCCGACGAGCGCCGAATGGCCGGGCAACGCCTGACCGAGGACGAGAAGGTCCGCGTAGCGGGCGTTCAGAGCCAGAGCCCTGTCGATCGCCGTGTCATCGCACTTGCAGATCCGCCGTTCCGCCACGCACCGCTGCGGGTCGAGCAAGGCGTCCATCCTGGCAACCGTGCGCTCCGTCTCCTCCGCCGCGGACCGGTTCAGCGCATCGGTCACGAACTGCGGAACGCCACCGTCGATGGACATGGGAATGCGCGGCTGAATGTCGAGCACGAGGCCGGTCAGATGCGCCGTGTGCTGCTCCGCCAGGAGCATGGCCGCTTCGACCCGTGCCGCGCCGGCCGGGCAATCATCGAACTGAACGAGAATTTCCCGGTAGGACATGGCCGCGTCTCCTTGGTCGTGTGATGGGGCGTTTTCGCCCGACGAGCATGGCGAGACAGCATTGGCTCGTATGAGGATCGTGACATTAACCTGGATAAAGACCGGAGCGGCGCAGACACCGGGAACCGGCTCCGCCAAGCGTGCACGAGGTGGTCAGTCAACTCCCCGCCAACTCCCCGCCAACTCCCCGCCAACTCCCCGCCAACTCCCCGCGGATCGGCAGATAGAAAGCTGTAGGCGGGGCTTCGGCGGGCGGTGGCGCGGGCGCAGGCCGGGGTGGCGGCCCGCCAGTCGTCCCTGTCAGGCGACTGTGTGGTGACCATCGCCCTCTCCCCTGCGCACCGCTTCCTCGTTCTCGTGATGGCGGACGTAATGCGCCAGAACGATCTTCAGGACACCGGCGCGCTTCATGTCCCGGCAGGCCACGGCATGGGCAATGTCATCCTCGATCATGCGGCGGATGGTGCGTTGCCCCTCCGGGGTTTGGTCGAGGTAGGAACCGAGTTCCGCGGCAACGATCTCCGGCAAATGCTCATGCTCGGCGATGGCGTCGATCTCCTCGCGGGTCAGCCCACTCAGCCCGATGCAGTCCTCGATCGTGATCATTATGATGGCCTCCCTGGTCACGGGTGTGACACCAGTCTGGCCGGATCGAGCAGCGCGGACCTTAACCCAGGTTAGCAAGCCACGACTTCAATTGGCGTGTCCTGCGTCTCCGGTGTGAAGGGTCAGCCGCAAACTGGTTTGCGGCGACGTTGTCCATGTCGACTTCGCGCCAACCTGCTCGGCCAGCATGCTGATCAATTCGAGGCCGGAGGATCGTACCCGCTCCGGCGGCAGGCCAACGCCATTATCGGACAGCATCAGATGGATCTCGCCGGGCTTTGTCACGAGCAAGGCGAGGGTGATCGTCCCGCCTCCCTGTGGGAACGCATGCTTGGCGCTGTTGGTGATGAACTCGTTGGCGATCAGCCCGAGTGAGACGGCGGTGTTGTGGTCGACATACGCATGGTCGACGCTGGTTCGCAGCGCGATTCCACCGGCAAGGCTGCGTCCATGAAGGGCTATGGCGTTGGCGCACAGTTCTAGAAGATACTCTCCCAGTTCCACGACGCCGACCTGGCTGGCCTCATACAGGCGAGAATGCACGAGGCGAAGCGCCTCGACCCGCCCCTGGAGTTGATCCAGGATGCGGATGGTTTCTTCGCTCTTGGCTTGACCGCTTTCCAACGCAAGCAGGCTCAAGATCGCCTGGAGGTCGTTCTTGACCCGGTGCTGAAGTTCGCGCATCGACATGATCCGCTGGTCTTCCGCCCGGCGCAGGAGGTCGCTGGTGTTCCGCATCGTGTCGTAGACCGAGGCCAATTCCTCCAGGTTGGTCGGCGGCGGCGGCGGCAACGCCGCTCCGGGTGTCTGCATCGCTTCCGCGACTTGCGCCAACCCGCTCACCGACTTGGACAGCCGACGGGCGTAGCGCAGCACCAGGAGGGAGGCGCAGCCGAGCGCTAGGATGCTGACGGCGGCCGCCGACCACAGCGATCGGCGCAGAGGCTCCTCGAACACGGAGGCCGGCGCGGCGAACGCGACTGTCCATCCCGACACTTTTGAACGCGAGAACACGAGCGACAACGGCTCTCCCTCCAAAGCGGGGCCGGTCGCCTGCCCGGTCGGAGCCGTCTGGATCGCCATTTGAACCCACCCAGGGGCTGGTTTGCCGACAAACTGGTCGGCAGCGCGCGTTCGCGCGACGACGACCCCGTTTCGGTCGATGATCCCAGCCACCCAGCCGTCGGGAATTGGCTGCTCTCGAAGGAGGGTCTCCCATTTCGAGGTCGTCACCGCCGCAATGAGTGCGTAACGCTTGCCATCCTTTGCCTGAACGGGCACCAGGACTGCACCGACATGCTCGTTGGCGATGGGGCCGTACAACAGGCCGGAAACCTGCGGCTGTCCGGTGGTCATCGCCTCGCCCAGCTTGGGATTGATGTCGGCAACCGTCGGCACGGTCGTTCCATACGGAACTTTGGTGCTGAACACCACGCTTCCATCGGCATCGCGAAGCGTTACGTGCGACCAGTGGGAATGCTTGTCCTTGACCGCTTGAGCGACGCGATAAAGCCGTTGCGGATCGCCGTCGACGACCATCGTCGCGGCAAGCGCCTCCAGGGCGGAGGTGGTGACGAGCAGTTGCTGATCGAGAGCCGCCGCGATGGCGCGGACCGTGATCGCCATCTCGGCGGCGGCAAACTGTCGCTGTGTTGTCAGATTCCATGCGACCAAACTGACGGCGATGGCAGCCATGGCTGCCAAGGCCGTGACCACGACGCTGAGAAGATGGCGGCTGATGTTCCGTCGCGCCAAACCTATGGGAGGTGGAGGGGCCGGCGAGATATTGGTTAATAGCTGCATTGCCAAACCTCTTGATCATCAAAAGGTTGCCGTCGGTATTTTAAATTATAGACTCCTTATACTCTTTCTATTAAAGTGTGCAATGATTTTATAGTCCGGGACATTGTCGCGTCATGAAGGTTATCGACAATATGAAGAATGTGTTTTGTCATAGTTTATCTTATTATGTTTGGCGTTGATATTGTTGCGAATTGAGTATGATGCATAAGGCGTGATGGGGTGTCGCCGGCCTATTTTACGGATATGCTCCATCTCATTAGCATAGGCGCGCCGGATGGTGATCCAGATCAAGTCAATCGGCGGCACAATGAGGGACTGTTGCCGTGATGAGCCCAAGCGTTGAAAGATCGGCGGCGAAAAACCGGGGGCTGCGTTTCAGCCCCAACCGCGTTTTCGATGCCACTTTTTCCTGATGAGGGCGGTGCTCAAGCTAAACCCCGTGCATTGCCACAGGAGGCGGCCATGATGCCAACCGGTGACCTTGCGGAAGTCGGGCATCTCCATGCCGAACTCATGAACGCGATTGCCTTGGCCCTGGCGAGCGGCAGGCATCGCGATCAGGATTTGCTGTTTCTCTTTCAATGGGTACAAGAGGTGGGACAGGCCGAAGCAATGGACCGCGTCCGGTCCGTTGCAAGCGAGGCGTCGGACCGGACAACGGAGATGGACTGCCAGAGCGTGTTGCGGTCACTCGTCTGCACGCCGGCACACACGCCTCTCGGGATCGCCGCGAAACTGGCGGTCGCATGTGCAATGTTCGACGCTTTCAAAATGGCTCAGGAGGCGCCGGGAGGTCCTGTGGCGCCCCATGTCATTCTGTCCGCATTTTTCGACGCCATGGCCCAGGCTCAGCTGCTTCCGTTGGAGCGGCCAAGCCTTCCGCACTGATTCCAGGCTGAGGAGGCGGTCATGCAATCAGACTGCCAAGCGTGCCCGCTGCGACGTGACGGGTTGTGTGCAAGCGTTGCGGATGAACAGCTGCCCAGCTGGGCGGCGATCAAACGCCCGGTCCGCACCATTCGTGCCGGCGCCAGCTTGTTTGTCGAAGGTGACGAGAACGAGATGGTCTACATCGTTCGCCGTGGCTGGGCGTTGGCGTCCATGATGCACGAGAACGGTCGGCGCCAAGTGCTGCGTTTCGTCATGCCGGGAAATCTGATCGGTTTCGAGCGGGCCCCCGACGGCGACATGCCCTGCACGGTTGAAGCGCTCACCGATCTGATCGTCTGTCCGATGCCACGCCATTCCCTGATGCGCTTTTGCCAACAGGCGCCGAACGTTGCCTTGCGGATGGCATCCTTGCTCGCGGCCGAAACGATCTCTGATTGGCGGCTCCTGGGCGGACTCGGCACCCGCACCGCCGCGGAGCGGATTGCCCGGCTTCTCCTTGCCCTTTACAATCGGCAACGGCAAAGAACCGCACCGGACATTTCGGACGTGACGTTGCCGATCAGTCAGGTCCTCATTGCCGATGCCACAGGGCTGACACCGGTTCACGTGTGTCGGACGCTCAAGGAGATGCGTACGGCTGGCCTGCTGTCCTTCGCGAAAGGCCATCTGCGTGTGCTCGATTGGATGCGGCTCACTGAACTGGCCGAGATGAACGACGCCACGGCACCTCAGCCACTCGCCAAGCAGGACGTGTCGTTGCCACTCACCAATCCACGGGACCGCGGGCGATTGTCACAAGATTTCCGAAAACCATTATTGAACTCGCCCGGGGTGCGCGTAATTCATGTTATGGACTTTTCCAGTCGATCCGCTTCGAAAAAACTCTGACATCAGTAGTTATCGATCGATTTGGCCCGTCGATTTAAATGCTGTATGCCAAGGACCAGGAGAGGAATTCTGAATTCCACCTGATGCAAGCAGCGACCGCACAGCGGAAGGACGCCACCTCAGACGGTCAGCACCGCCGCTCCGGTGACGGTCCCGCAGCGCAGCGCTTCCACGGCTTCATTGGCCTGGGCGAGGGGAAAGGGCGTTGTGCGGGTCCGTACGGGGATGCGGGGCGCAAGCGCCAGGAACTCCTCCCCGTCCCGCCGGGTGAGGTTGGCGACGGAGCGGATCACCCGCTCACCCCATAGGATGTCATAGGGGAAGGAGGGAATGTCGCTCATGTGGATGCCGGCGCAGACGACGGTGCCCCCCTTCACCACCGCCCGCAGCGCCGTCGGCACCAGCGCGCCGACGGGGGCGAAGAGAATGGCGGCATCCAGAGGCTCCGGAGGGGGCTCTTCAGACCCGCCGGCCCATGCCGCGCCAAGATCACGGGCCAGGGCCTGTGCAGCTTCGTCCCCAGTCCGCGTGAAAGCGAAAACCCGCTGATCCCAGTGCCGGGCAATCTGGATGACGATGTGCGCAGCGGCCCCGAAGCCGTAAAGACCCAGGCGCTCCACCTCCCCGACGGCTCGGAGGGCGCGGTAGCCGATCAGGCCGGCGCACATCAGCGGCGCCGCTTCGATGTCCGTGTAGAACGGGTCGACAGGAAAGGCGTAGCGAGCGTCGGCGACCGCCATCTCGGCGTAGCCGCCGTCGATCTGGTAGCCGGTGTAGCGCGCGCGGTCGCACAGGTTCTCGCGTCCCGAGCGGCAATAGACGCATTCGCCGCAACTCCAGCCGAGCCAGGCGATGCCCACGCGGTCCCCAAGATGAAAGCGCTCCACGCCCGGCCCGGTTTCGAGGACGCTCCCGATGATCTCGTGGCCGGGAACAAGTGGCAGCTTGGGATGCGGCAACTCGCCGTCGATGACGTGCAGGTCGGTTCGGCACACCGCGCAGGCGTGCACGGCGATCAGGATTTGGCCCGGTCCTGGCTCTGGGTCCGGCAGCAAGGCGGGAATCAGCGGTGCGCGCGGCTGCGGCAGGATCATCGCTCTCATGCTCAGCCCTCCATGTGAAGGTCTGTTTCACGATCGTTCCGGACAACAGCGGCTTCCGGCGACCTTGATCGGGGCGCGCGGCGCGGAGTGGTTGGGCTCGCGTTAGCGCGACATCCCTTGCAGATAGGCGATAACGTCATCGATCTCCGAGCGTGAAAGATTCAGGTCGGGCATCGGCGGGTGAGGAAAGGTCAGCCATTGCCGCAACCAGTTCGGGCTGCGGTTCGGATCGCGCGCGATGCTGGCCAATGTCGGGACCGCGTCGGTGCCGCGCACGACACGGCTGTCCGCATTGCTGTCCGAGGCTAGGTGGCAGGCGGCGCACCAACGGTCGGCGATGCTTCTGCCGGCTTCCGCGTCCGCCGCCTGTGTCACGTCCGCCATGGCGAAAAACGTCATCAACACCCCCGCGCATAGGCCCGTCTTCATTGCAAGCCTTCCTTTAGGGACATCAGGTACGCGACGACATCGTCCGTTTCTTCCATGGACAGACGGATGTTCGGCATCACCGGGTGGGATGTCCGCAGGTAACTGCGCAGGGCCATTTCGGTGATCCCTGGATCGCGCATTCGCTCCACCAGGTCGGGCGCAGCAAGCTCCTCCTGCATGGGGGGCGGCTTAGCCATCGGCGGCTGCGACACGCGGTGGCACTCACCGCAGACCTCCTCGACCAAGTGGCGCCCGAAGCCGATGCTGCCCGGTCCATCGGACGCGGCGCGCGCGGACGCGGCAACAATCAACGAAACGATGATTGCTCCGACCGCTAGGCTGGGCAATCGGCACGGAGTGTCGACCATGTCAGGCCTCCCTGTGCCACGGGGCTGGTGCAATGGATACAGCGTCTTGTGCAGAAACGGCGGCCCGCCCGAAGCTGGCGGCAAGCCGGAAAGGTTCTGCGATGATCAGCTGCATGCTATGGCTGGGGCGCTCGGGAAGTCCACTCTTCGTACGAGGTACATGGCTGACAGGGCTCAGAAGGGCGCAGGACAAAAAGACGCAGGATAAGGCGCCTGCGCAGCGCCATCGCCGCCTTTGAACCGCGCCGGCTTTGTCGGAGGCCGGTATGTAGGGATCACGCCGCCGTGGCGACGTCTTCACGCGAACGCCATCCGCAACGCGCGCTCGTGGACCTCGGGGGCGTATTCGGGTGATGACGGTTTCGTCATGATGACCCCATCGTCTCGGAACATGGAGTCTCCGGAAAACTCGGAGCGGTTCAGTCTCCGACGACCCACGCAGGATGGGCCGCGGGAGGCCACGCTGTTCCTCGACCGCCTTGTGGACGGCGCCCCAATCCACCCGTGACGCGGCACGACCCGCGGCGCGTGCAACGATCGCCTCAAGATTCGGGAAGTCGGGCGGGTCGAAGCGCCCTGTTTCCTCTAGGGCATCGGCTTGCCGGGTCGTCAGGTGAACCTCGATGTAAAGGCTGTCGCCGACCCAGCCGAGTTTCACCGGCTCGTCCACGACACGAATCTGGGTGCCGATGGGCACCTCCTCGTACAGGCGCCCGATATCCCGGTTGTGCAGGCGGAAGCAGCCGTGGCTCACGCGGCGCCCAACACCATAGGGTTTGTTGGTTCCATGGACGATGATGCCCGTCCAGCCGAGGTACAGTGCCTTGGGTCCCAGCGGGTTGTCCGGCCCCGGCGGGACATAGGACGGCAGGTCCGGGTCCTCCTCCCGCATGCGCGTGGAAGGCATCCAGGGCGGGTTGACACGCTTGGCCCGGACGTAGGTGGAGCCGGTCTGCAGGTTGGCGGCCTCGGCACCAATTCCCACCGGAAAACTGGCCGGCGGCTTCCCCCGTGCGAAGTGATACAGGCGCTGCTCCGCAAGATTGATCACAATGCCGTTGCGCCCCCCGGATGGAAGGATATGCGCCGTCGGCAGCACCACGAGTGTTCGGTCGCCCGGCAGCCACGGGTCGATGGCTGGATTTGCCATGATGATCTCGGTGTAGCCGAGATCATTGTCGATGGCGATGTCGGCCAGCGTGTCGTCCGCTGACGCAAAGAGAATACCGAATGGCAATGGTCCAATGATGTCGGCCGCCGCCACCGGCACCGGAGCAAAGGCCAGGGCCGCCAGGGCAGTGACAACGCCTCCAATCGAACGCAACAGGACGGCAGCGCCCACGGTCACCTACGGCCTCAGTCCGCCTAAGAGCGGGTTTTCCGCTGGGTGCGGCTGAACATGCGTTCCGCCTTCTCGTTCGCCGCCCTGGCGTCCGCCGCTGCGGCGCGCGCCTGTTCGGCCGACTGCTGGGCGGCGCGGGCCGCCAGCGTCGCCTCCGCCTTGGCGTCATTGGCGGTGGCTTGCGTCTGGATCAGAAGGTTGCGGTCTTCCGCGCTTAACCCCGAGCACCCCGCCGCGAGCAGGGTGCCCAGCACGACGGATACGTTGCGCAAGGACATCGCCATATCAATCTCCTGTCTTGGATCCGAGAAACAAGGCGACCGGCTGGAGCGCGGAATCTCCGCTACAGGAGGGCCGCCCCGCCCAGTCATCCGCTTGCCCGGCATATCGAGCGTCGAGCATGGACGAAGGCGGAGTCGAGGCATTAACCCAGGTAAAGGCGGCGCATCGTAAAGACGCGGAGATCGGGCGGAGCCCGACCTCTTTCGGTCGAAGCGTCCCTGTGGGCGCCGCCTTTTGCGGGTTAACCCCATCCGCGAGCGCTGATCTTGATGCACGTTAATGCCCCGGGGCATCCTTCGGATAGGGTGCGGGAGTCCATGGTGCGGAGCGTGGACCCAGTCCTTCCGGAGTCAGCCGATGACGCTGCCGCTGACCGAGCACGGGCCGCTGACCGAGCACGGGCCGCTGACCGAGCACGGGCCGTTGAGCGACCACGGTCCGAGCCCTGGACGATCAAAGATCCCAGCGGAACGCCGTGTCGCCCGACATCCCGGCTGGCTGTTCGGGCTCGCGCTCGCCCTGACGGCCGCCGCAATGCTGCTTTCTCACGTTGTGGGCACCCGCAACGCCGCGCCCGCTTACCGCACCGGCCCGGTGGCCCGTGGGGCGGTTACCGCGTCGACCACCGCGTCGGGCACCGTCAACCCGGTCGTCACCGTGCAGGTGGGGTCACAGGTGTCGGGACAGATCAGCGAACTGCTCGCCGACTTCAACACCGAGGTGAAGACCGGTCAGCTCGTCGCCCGCATCGATCCTGCGCTGTTCGAGACACAGGTGGCGCAGGCGGCCGGCGACCTCGCCGTTGCCCAGGCGGGCATCGAGACCCAGCGCGCCACTGTCATACGCGCCAACGCCGACCTGGAGGCCGCGCGCGCCACGCTGACCAACGTACAGGCTCAGCTGCGCAAGGCCCAAGCGCTCCTGTTCAACGCCAGGAGCAGTTATGAACGCACGCAACGGCTCTTCGACCGCGGAAATGCCTCCGCCTCGGGCCGCGACAGCGCGAAATCCGCCAACGACGCCGCCCAGGCGGAGGTCGAGGCTCTGACCGCGCAGGAGATCAGCCAGCAGGCAACCGTCCGCTCCAGCGAGGCCCAGCTTACCCTCGCCCAAGCCAACGTGGCGAGCGCGATGGCGTTGGTGCAGCAGAAACAGGCGGCGTATCAGGGAGCGCGCATCAATCTGGAGCACACGCGCATCGTCGCCCCGGTGGACGGCACCGTCATCCAGCGCAACGTCGACCGCGGCCAGACGGTGGCGGCCAGCTTGCAGGCCCCGGTGCTGTTCACCATCGCCCAGGATCTGACGGCCATGCAGGTGGACGCTTCCGTGGACGAGGCGGATGTCGGGACCGTCCGGGTGGGCCAGGACGTGCACTTCACCGTGGACGCTTTCCCCGGCCGCCGCTTCACCGGGGCGGTGATGCAGATCCGCAAGGCGCCGCAGGTCGTGCAGAACGTCGTCACCTACGACGTGGTCATCTCGGCGCCCAATCCCGATCTTGCGCTCCTTCCCGGTCTGACCGCCAACGTGCGCATCGTCGCCGACCACCGCGACGACGCGCTGCTGGTTCCCAGCGCCGCCTTGCGCTACCACCCGGCCAAGGCCGCCCCGTCGAGCAGCCCGCCATCCCAGCAGACGGGCGAGGTCTGGGTGCTGAACGCCGCCGGGCAGCCGGAGCGCCGCCCTCTTCGGCTTGGTGTTTCCGACGGCAGCATGGTGGAGGTCGTCGAAGGAAAGCTGGGAGTCGGAGACCGTGTCGTGCTCGGCGAAACGGCGCCGTCCACGGCTTCGGGTGCCGTTCCATCCATGGGCGCCGGACCGCGCATGTGACGCCGGCGCTTCAGACATCGGGGGGCCCAGCCATGGGAGACTGGCTGATCGAGACCGAGCATCTGTGCAAGGATTACCGGCTGGGCAACGTATCGTTGCGTGCGCTCGACGACGTGTCGGTTCGCATCGCCCCTGGCGAGTTCGTCGCCGTCATGGGACCATCCGGATCGGGCAAGTCCACCTTCATGAATCTGCTCGGCTGCCTCGACAGCCCCAGCGGCGGCCTCTACCGCCTCGACGGCCGTGACGTCTCGCATCTTGCACCCGATGAGCTGGCGGTCGTGCGCAATCGCTTGATCGGCTTCGTATTCCAGGGATTCAATTTGTTGCCGCGCACGCCGTCGGTCGAGAATGTCGAACTGCCGCTCGTGTACGCGGGCGTTTCAGCACCCGAGCGGCGCCGTCGTGCCTTGGTCCGGCTGGCCGAGGTCGGTCTCGCCGAGCGGGCGTGGCATCATCCCTCGCAACTGTCGGGCGGCCAGCAGCAGCGTGTCGCCATTGCGCGCGCGCTGGTCAACGACCCGCTGCTGATCCTCGCCGACGAGCCCACCGGCGCGCTCGACTCGCGCACCAGCGTCGAGGTCATGGCGCTGTTCCAGACCTTCAACGCGCGCGGCATCACGGTTATCCTGGTGACGCACGAACCGGACATCGCCGCCTTCGCCCGGCGCACGCTGCGCTTTCGCGACGGCCGGCTGATGGACGATCGGCCGGTGGCGGCGCCCCGCGTGGCCTCCGAGGTGCTGGCGGGCCGGCGCCCGGAGGAGTCTGCGGCATGAACCTCCTGTCGTCCATCCGCATCGCGCTCGCCGCCCTGCGCCTCAACCTGATGCGCAGCGTGCTGACGATGCTCGGCATCATCATCGGGGTGGGGTCGGTGATCACCATGATCGCGGTCGGCGCCGGGGCGGAAGCCCGCATCGCCGAACAGATCAACAGCCTCGGCTCCAACCTGATCGTGGTGGTGTCCGGCGCCATCACCTCGGGCGGCGTGCGGCTCGGCTTCGGCACCGAGATGACGCTGAGCGAGGATGACGCACAGGCTCTGGAACGGGACATTCCCGAAATCCTGGTGGCCGCACCGGGAGTCCGCGGCAGCGCGCAGGTCATCTACGGCAACCTGAACTGGTCGACCGTGATCGTCGGCTCCACCCCCGACTTTCTGACGGCGCGGGATTGGGGCGTCGTCCAGGGCCGGCCCTTCGAGCAGGCCGATCTGGACCGGGCCGCCAAGGTGGCGCTGCTCGGCCAGACGGTGGCCACCACGCTGTTCGGCAACGCCGACCCCGTCGGTCAGATGATCCGCATCAAGAAGGTGCCCTTCACGGTGGTCGGCGTGCTGGACCGCAAGGGCCAGAGCATGCAGGGGCAGGACCAGGACGACACCATCGTCATGCCGCTGAGCACCGCGCGGAACCGAGTTCTGGGAGCCAGCGAGGTGAACCGGCGGGCGGTGGGCGCCATCCTCATCAAGATGCGCGACGGCGTCGACATGCACGCCGCCGAGGTGCAGATCCATGGCCTGCTGAGGCAACGCCACCATCTTCAGCCGGCGCAGGACGACGATTTCTGGCTCCGCAACCTGTCGGAGGTCGCCCAGGCGCAGGAGACCTCGTCGCGCGTGCTGACCCTGCTGCTGGCGGCGGTGGCCTCGGTGTCGCTGGTGGTGGGCGGGATCGGCATCATGAACATCATGCTGGTCAGCGTCACGGAACGCACGCGGGAGATCGGCTTGCGCCTCGCCGTCGGGGCGCGAAGCCGCGATATCCTGAGCCAGTTCCTGATCGAGGCGCTGACCTTGTCCCTGACCGGCGGGCTGACCGGAATCGCCGTCGGCGCGGCGGCCTCCTTCACCATCGGCCATTGGGCGCACTGGCAGACGGAACTCAGCGTGTCGGCCATTCTCCTGGCCGTTGGCTTCGCGGCGGCGGTCGGTGTCTTCTTCGGCTTCTACCCGGCCCGCAAGGCCTCCCGCCTCCAGCCGATCGAAGCCCTTCGCTACGAGTGAACAGGCCAAGGCAGCGGGACGCAGCGTGCAAGGAGACGGGCGACATGGAAAGCGATCCCGACAGCGTCGCCTTGGCCAGCCAGCCGCTGGACTCCCTCCTCGCCGGGATCGGAAGCACGGCGGGTGGGTTGAGCGGCGCCGAAGCGGACGCGCGGTTGACCCGCTGCGGGTCCAACGACCTTTCGGCGGTGCGGCGGAGGCCGTTGTGGCTCCAGTTCCTCGACCGCCTGCGCAACCCTCTGCTGATCATCCTGCTTCTGGCCAGCGGATTCTCGGCCATGGCCGGCGACTTCTACAGCTTCGCCATCGTCATGGGCATCGTGTTCGTCAGCGTCGTTCTCGACTTCGTTCAGGAAGTCCGTGCCGGCAACGCCATCGAGGACCTGCGCCGCTCGGTTGCGCTGCGGGCCAGGGTCCTCCGCGATGGCCAGGAACGTGCGTTGCCGGTCGAGCGGCTGGTGCCGGGCGACGTCGTGCAGTTGGCCGCGGGCGACCTCGTGCCGGCGGATGCCCGACTGATGGAAGCGCGCGACCTCTTCGTAAACCAGGCGCTGTTGACGGGCGAGCCTTATCCGACCGAGAAACACGTGGCCGAACTGCCGCACGTCGTCGATCCCGGCGAGGCGACCAACACGCTGTTCATGGGCACCTCGGTCATCAGCGGCACAGGACGTGCGGTGATCCTGCGGACCGGGCGCGCCACCCTGCTCGGCGCGATGGCGCACAGCCTGAGGGCGCCGCCGCCGCCCACCGATTTCGAGATCGGCGTGCGCCATTTCGGTCTGCTGATCCTGCGTGTGACCGTGTTCCTGGTGCTGTTCGTGCTGCTGGCGAACGTGCTGTTCCACCGGCCCTGGCTGGAATCGCTGATGTTCGCGGTTGCACTGGCGGTCGGGCTGACACCGGAATTGCTTCCGATGGTCGTGACGGTGACGCTGGCCCGCGGCGCCTTGCGTCTCGCCGAACGCAAGGTGATCGTCAAGCGGCTGACGGCGCTGCACAATCTGGGAGCCATGGATGTCCTGTGCACGGACAAGACCGGTACCCTGACTGAGGCGCGTATCCGTCTGGTCCGGCACATCGACGCCCAAGGAGAAGACAGCGACGAGGTGTTCCGGCTGGCCTGGCTCAACAGCCGCTTCGAAAGCGGCATCCGCAGCCCGCTCGACGACGCCATCCTGGAGCATGGCCAACCGGATGCCGTCGATTGGCACAAGCTCGACGAGGTGCCCTTCGACTTCGAGCGCCGGCGCGTCTCCGTCCTTCTGGAGCGCGGCGGACAGCACCTGCTGATCGTCAAGGGGGCGCCGGAGGACGTCCTGCGCCTGTCCACCCATTACGAGCCGGGGCCGGGGCGGCCGAGCGCCTTCGACGCCGAGGCCAGGGCGCGCGTCCAGCGCCTGTTCGAACAGTTGAGCGACGACGGGTTCCGGGTGCTCGGCATCGCCTCGCGCGTGGTCGGGCCGGACCAGCGGGAAGCGCGGGTCACGGACGAGACCGAGCTGATGTTCGCCGGCTTCGCCGCCTTCCTCGACCCGCCCAAGGCCGACGCGGCGGCGGCCGTGCACGCCCTGTCGAAGGCCGGGGTCGCCGTGAAGATCCTCACCGGCGACAACGACCGCGTGACCCGGCACGTCTGCCGCGATCTGGGCATTCCCGTGACCGGTCTGATCACCGGCGACGAGTTGCGCGCCATGAGCGAGGAGGCGCTCCGCTTGCGGCTCGCCAAGGTGAATGTGTTCTGCCGGCTGTCGCCGCCGCAAAAGCAGCGCGTTCTGCTGGCGCTGAAGCAGCGCGGTCACGCGGTGGGCTTTCTCGGCGACGGCATCAACGACGCGGCGGCGCTGCACGCCGCCGATGTCGGCATCTCGGTGGACGGCGCCGCCGACGTGGCCAAGGACGCGGCGAGCCTGATCCTGCTGGAGCACGACCTGTCGGTGATCCACGGCGGCGTGCTGGAAGGCCGCCGCACGGTCGAGAACGTCACCAAATACATCCTGATGGGGAGCAGTTCGAATTTCGGCAACATGCTGAGCATGGCGGGCGCCGCGCTGGTTCTGCCCTTCCTGCCGATGCTGCCGATCCAGGTGCTGCTGAACAACCTGCTCTACGACGCGTCGGAGATCGGCATCCCCTTCGACCGCGTCGATCCGGAAACCATCACCCGCCCGGTCCGCTGGAACATGGATCTGATCCGCCGCTTCATGCTCATCCTGGGGCCGGTCAGTTCCCTG
Organism: Azospirillum sp. P4_B5; assembly: GCF_056402275.1. NCBI lineage: Bacteria > Pseudomonadati > Pseudomonadota > Alphaproteobacteria > Rhodospirillales > Azospirillaceae > Azospirillum > Azospirillum sp. P4_B5. The sequence goes on along the minus strand of NZ_JBFUHT010000010.1, from coordinate 199,695 downwards.
TTCGATTTCCTGACCTTCTACGCCCTGCTGACCCTCTTCGGTGCCGGGGAGGCGCTTTTCCAGACCGGCTGGTTCGTGGAATCCCTGGCGACCCAGGCGCTGATCATCTTCGTCATCCGGACGCGGCGGTCGCCTCTGGTCAGTCGGCCGCATCCACTTCTGGCGGCCTTGTCGGTGGGGATGGTCCTGCTTGCGGCACTCATCCCGCTGAGCCCGCTCGGCCCGCTGTTCGGCTTCGTAAGCCTGCCATTGGCCTTTTTCATCTTCCTGGCGGGGACCGTCGCTGCCTATCTGATTCTGGCCGAGTGCATCAAGCGCTTGTTTTATCGGCGGTTTGGCCGACAGGTGCGACGAGGGGCGATGGCGGCGGGCCGGTTCCCGCACGGACCGTCCAGCCCGCGATCCGAGCACAGAGCGCATGATGCCTGACGATACGATGATTCACGCGGTGCAGCACGAAGCTGCAGCGCAGGGAGGCCGGCCCGAACCGTTGCCGCCATCGATCGCCAGCTATGTGTGGCGCCACAGCGGGAAACACCAAGTCGGGCTGTCGGTCCTGTCCGCCATGGTCTTCCTTTTGAGCGTGTGGCCCCTTGAAATCCAGAGGCGCATCGTCAACGACGCCATTTCGTCCGGATCGCTTTCGGCGATCATGGGGCTGTCCGTCGTCTCTCTCGGCATCGCCATTCTTGAAGGCGTGCTCAAGTTCATCCTGAACCTCTACCGTGGCTGGGTCAGCGAAACGGCGGTGAGGCACCTGCGCATGACGATTCTCCGCTTGTGCGGCCATGCCTCGCAGTCGGGCGCTTCGCATGAACAAGATGGTGTGGCGATCGCACCGGTCCTGTCGGAGGCGAAACCGCAGTCCGGCAAATCGCCGTCGGTGCCGATTTGACGGGGCGGTCGTTTCAATAGGAGCGTCACCTTTCTTCGGAGAAGGCGTCGCCAAGTCTGCCGAACAACGATGGTTGAAGCGATCATTGGGTCAAGGCACGGTTTGCGAGGCCTGACGCCGAAGGCGGAAAGGAACGCCCTTAATCTGGGATCCCTTAATCTGGGATCCCTTAATCTGGGATAAGGCAGCACAGCGACGGGTAGGCAGGATCTCCGAGTCTTTGTCCTTATTTGCATGAAGCGCTGGGAGGCCCCATGATCAAGAACATCCTCATTCCGGTCGGCGGTCTTCCCACCGATGCGGCGCTTCTGGAAGAGGCCTTCGCGCTGGCACGCCTCTTCGCGGCCCATATCGAGGTCCTGCATATTCGGCGCGATCCGCGCGATGATCTGCCTTTGTACGGCGAAAGTGTTTCCGCCGAAATCCTCCAGGAGGTCGTCGATGAAGCCGAGCGCAAAGCGCAGAAAACCGCGGCAGCGGCCCGGCGGATGTTCGATGAAATGGTGGCCAGAGCCTCCGCAATCGTGACGGAGCGGCCCTCGGAAGGATTGGCCAAGGCAAACGGCGTGTCGGTTTCTTGGCGCGAGGCGACCGGCCCGACCGCCTGGATCCTGCCGGCACGGGCGCGCTTTGCCGATCTGACCGTCCTGGCCAGGCCGGCCGGCGAGCCGGTGGACTTGGAGGTCTCCCAGTGCGTGCTGTTCGAGTCGGGCCGTCCCCTGCTGTTGACCGGCGGTGCCATGGAGCGGCTCGACACCGTCGCCATCGCCTGGAACGGCAGCCTGTCGTCGGTGCGTGCGGTCGCCGGCGCCATGGGCTTCATCTCTCGGGCGCGCACGGTCTCCATCCTGATCGCGGACGAAGGCCCAATGGATGCCCTGGCGGGCGTGCTCCGCGGGCGGCCACGGCCGCAGCCGCAGCTTTTGGCCGACCACCTCGTCTGGCACGGCGTCCAGGCCACCATCCACAAGGTCGGCCGGGAAGGCCAGCCGGTCGGTGCAGCCCTGGTGGAAGCGGCGCACGCTCTGAATGCCGGATTGCTGGTGATGGGTGGCTACGGGCATAGCCGGATGCGGGAGATCATACTGGGCGGTGCCACGCGCCACGTTCTGACGCATCCCACTGGCTGCGCCGTGTTGCTGGCGCATTGACCGGCCAAGCTGGGGTGGCCCTCCGATCACGCGACATGAAGGCGGGAGCCGCCTCGCTCGATCTCTTCATAAATCCGAACCTGAAGGTCCGACCAACAGCCTCGACCCGTGAGCCACCTTCAATGACGGTGAATCACAGCCTCAGCTCCGGCGCAACTCCGATTCCCGTTTCATGCACGATGCTCTAATCCTGGCGTTCTTTCGTCACGCCGGAAAAACCTCGGAAGGCTTCGGTTACATCTTTCATGACCTGCGGGAAAAACGCGACACGGCCGGCAAGCGGACCTTCGTTGATTGGCGTGGGGCGGGGGAGCGGACGCGGCAAAGGGGTTGGTTTGCCAGGGTTCTTCTCGTCGGTACGGGGAGGCTCATAGAAATGCAGAGCCAGCTGGCCGTCGGGTTCGGCAGCGTAGGGAAGTCCGGGCTCGGTCCGGCGCTCCGCACCGGGAAGGACATACTGATCGCCCTGGGCGGTCCTTTCCGTCAACGGCATCCAAGACCCCCCATTCGCCGGTTAAAGCCTCGTTCAACCTACCAGATTTCAGCCAATCCGCTCTAGGGAATACGGCTGATTATTGAGTGCATGCTGGCGATCGTCGGCGCCACCCCGGCGGACCGGAAGGAACGGATCGACATCCAGGCGCGTGGCCTCGCCATCGGCCTGGACAGCGCTGCTGGGTGCACAAGACCGCCAACGTGCTGAACAGGGTGGCCACGTCCGTGCCGCCGGCGATGAAGCAGGACCTGCGCGAGATCCGGATGGTCCCGGACCGGGAGACGGCGGAAACCTGGCGGCGGCTGCAGGGCGAGAACCGGTTGCCCAAGGTCGTCTACGGCGTCACATTCCGCGACGGCATCGAGGTCATCGAAGCCGTGTCTCAGAACGCCGCCTGACCGCCCCGTCACCCAATCTCCCGCATAGCTCGACGCTGAAGTTATTCGCACACGACGACTTCGGCGGACGAGAGGCGATGCAGCAGGTGCCGGCGGCGGCGTTTGTCCGGCGGCAGCAGCTCGTAAAGAAAGGTCTCGATGGGCCTCCAGACCGAGACCCAACCAAGGATGACGAAGCTCTCCTGCAAAATCCGGGTCATCGGGCGAGCCGGAAAATTGTTGGAGATCTGCCAAGCAAGGAAAAGGCAGACGGATAGAACGACAAAACCGATCAAGGCCGCTTGGCGCCACGTTCGGATGGACTCGCGATTCCTTTTCGCCTCGCCCGCAGCACAGGCGGCGAAATGGCCGGTCAGCGCGGCGGCGACATCGAACGGCGGACACCGCGTCATCTCCTTGGCCGGAAAATGGACCACGATGCGAACCGGCTGATTCACGGGCAGTTCCTTCACCCGCCTCAGGAAATACTCCTCGGCGCCCGGCGTCAGACTGCCTTCGCGGAACGGCGACGGATCGACGCTGTCGAACAACTGCGACAGGTGGCAGAGCCTGATGTCGATGACGTTGTTCTTCGTTTCCACCGGCATCCTCATTTCCCGCGTTCAAGACCGAATGTCCCAAGGCGGTCACACCGCCGATGGACGGGCCGAAGCTGGCTTGCGCACCGTCCCGCGGCGGCTGAACCACGCCACATAGAGCGTCGGAAGGAAGACGAGCGTCAGCAGCGACGCGACAAGGAGGCCGCCCATGATCGCGAAAGCCATCGCACCCCAGAACACCGTGAAGGCAATCGGGATGAGGCCGAGCACGGTGGAGGCGGCGGTCAGCATGATCGGGCGGAACCGGGAGCCGCAGGCTTCGACCACGGCGTCCGGGATGGCTCGTCCGGCGGCCCGCTCCGCCTCGATCTGCTCGATCAGGATCACGGCGTTCTTCGCGATCATGCCGACGAGCGCGAGGACCCCCAATATGGCGACGAAGCCGAGCGGCTGGCCGGACGCCAGCAGCGCCAGAACGACGCCGATCAGGCCGAGCGGCACCACGCTCAGCACGATCGCCAGACGCTGGAAGCTGCGAAGCTGGACCATCAGCACGGTCAGCACCAGGAGCAGCATCAAGGGAATGACCGCGAAGACCGACGCGCGGCTTTTGGCGCTTTCCTCCGCGATTCCGCCGACCTCGATGCGGTATTCCGGTGGCAGGGTGGCCGACAGGTCGGCGATGCGGGGCGCCAGGGCGTCGATGGCGGATTCCGGTGGAACGCCGGGCGCCACGTCCGCCTGCAGCGTCAGGGTCGGCTGACGCCCGCGCCGCCAGACCAGCGGAAGATCCTGGGCGTAGCCGAAGGACGCCAGCTGGTTCAGCGGAACGCTCCGTCCGTTCGGCAAGGACACCGGCAGGCTGCGCAGCGTTTCCACCGACAGGGTCTGCCCGCGGGCATCCCGCGCCAGAACGTCGATCAGATAGATCCCGTCGCGGATCGGCGTGACGGGGCTTCCCGAGACGGCGGCGTTCAGCATGGTGGCGACGGCGGCCGAACTCAGGCCCAGGCGCCGCGCCTCGTCCTGGTCGATCCGCACCCGCAATTTGCGGGCGGTTTCCATCCAGTCGAAGTTGATCCGCCGCGTCTCGGGGAACGTCGCGACGACCTGCGCGAGCTTCATCGCGATCTCGCGCACCTCGCTCGGGTCCGGCCCGACGACGCGGTACTGCAGCGGCCACCCCACGGGCGGCCCGAGTTCCAGCGGGTACACGCGGGCGACGGCGTCCGGGAACTCCTCGGCCAGTAGGGATTCCAGGCGGGATTGCAGCCGTTCGCGCGCCGCGATGTCCGTGGTCACGACCACCGTCTGGCCGATGAAGGGGTTGGCGAGCTGGACGTTCAGCGGCAGGTAGAAGCGGATCGCGCCGCGCCCGGCATAGCTGCTCCAGCGCGCGACCCCCGGCTCCTTGGCCAGCAGCGCGTCGAACCGTTCGACCGCCTCGCGCGTGGCGTGGATCGAGGCGTTCTGCGGCAGGCGGAGATCGACCAGAAGCTCGACCCGGTCCGAGGGTGGAAAGAACTGCCGCGGAACGAGACCCAGCGCCAGGATCGCGGCGACGAACAGGCCGAGCGTCGTCGCGATGGTCACTCCCCGGAACCGGATCGCCGCGCCCAGAACACGGCGGTACAGCCGCAGCACGACGCCGGGCTCTCCGCCCCGCCCCGGCTTGGGCGGCCGCAGCAGCATCATGCCCAGGACGGGTGCGAAGACGGTCGCGACGAGCCACGACGCGATCAGCGCGATGCCCACGACGGCGAAGATGGAGAAGGTGTATTCGCCGGCGGAACTCTGCGCGAAACCGATCGGCACGAAACCGGCGATGGTCACCAGCGTGCCGGACAGCATCGCGATGGCCAGGGCCTTGTAGGGGTACACGGCGGCGACCTCCATCCGGTCGCCGGCGGCGAGCCGCCGGGTCATCGCGTCGATGGTGGTCATGGCGTCGTCCACCAGCAGGGCGAGCGCGATGATCAGCGCGCCCAGCGAGATGCGCTGGAGATCGATGCCGAGCAGATCCATGGCGGCGAAGACGATGGCCAGCGTCAAGGGAATCGTGATCGCGACGATGGCGCCCGCGCGCAGGCCGAGCGCGACGAAGCTGACGATCAGCACGATGACGACGGCCTGCCACAGCGACGTGATGAAGTCGGAGATCGCCTCGTCGACCGTGCGCGCCTGATCGGCCACCAGATGCGCCTCGATCCCCATCGGCAGGCCGGCGCCGATGCGCGCCATCGCCGCCGAGACGTTCCGGCCGAGGGCGAGGATGTCGCCGCCCGGACGCATCGCGATGGCGAGCCCGATCGCCGGCTCGCCGTTCACCCGGAACAGCGGCTGGGGCGGATCGGCCAGATCGCGGCGCACCTCGGCCAGATCGCGCAGGCGCAGCATGCGCCCACCGGCCACGAAATTGACGTCGAGGATGTCCTGCTCCGACGCGAAGGCGCCCGAGACCTGCAGGGACACCGCTTCCTTGCCGGTGCGCAGCACGCCGGCCGGGCGCACCGCGTTCTGCGCCTGCAAGGCGGCGATCAGGGCGCCGGGCTCGACCCCCAGCCCCGCCAGCGTCTCCAGCGAGAAGTCCACGTAGACGCGCTCGTCCTGCTCGCCCAGAAGCTCGATCTTCGAGACGTCCGGGATGAGCAGCAGGCGTGAACGGACGTCTTCGACGGCGTCGCGCAGTTCGCGATGCGTGAACCCGTCGGCGGTGAAGCCGTAGATGATGCCGAAGGTGTCGCCGAAATCGTCGTTGAAGCCGGGGCCAAGGACGCCCTGCGGAAGGGTGTGGCGCATGTCGCCGACCCTCTTGCGCACCTCGTACCAGGTGTCGCTCACCGCGCGGCCCTGGGTGCTGCCGACCAGATCGACGAAGATCACGGTCGTTCCGGGAACCGTGTAGCTGCGCAGCGTGTCGAGGTTCGGCACCTCCTGCAGAGTCCGTTCGATCCGCTCGGTCACCTGCTGGAGCGTTTCGTCCAGGGTGGCGCCCGGCCACTGCGCCTGCACCACCATGGTGCGGATGGTGAAGGCCGGGTCCTCCGCCCGGCCGAGCTTCAGGAACGCGAGGGTTCCAGCCAGGACGACACCGATCATCAGGAAGAGGACCAGGGACCGGTTCCGGATCGCCCAGGCGGAGAGATTGAAGCCGCTCATGGCCTGGCCCCGAGCATGCGGACCTTCTGCCCCGGCCGCAACGCCTGCACCCCCGCGGTGACCACGACCTCGTCGGCTTCGAGGCCGCGCGCGACGATGACCCGGGCGAGGTCGTAGCGCTCGAGGTCGATGTTGCGCAACGCGACGGTGCCCGTCGCCTGATCGACGACCCAGACCGCCGGCTGCCGGTTCGCCTGCGTCAGGGCGGTTGCGGGAATCTCGAAACCGCCCACGCCGCCGGTCCGGATCGACCCGGTGACCGTCGAGCCGAGGCGCATCGCGTCGGGCGGGTCCTGAAGGCCGACCCGGACCGTGAAGGTGCGGGTCACCGGGTCGGCCTGCGGTGCCACTTCGCGCACGCGCCCCATGGTCTGCACCGCGGGGTCGGAGGTCAGGGCCACCGTGACGACCGAGTTGGCCGGGGCGATCCGGAACACCGGTGCCGGAACGTCGAAAACGGCGTCCCGCCCGTCCCGGCGGGCCAGATGCACGATCATGCGACCGGCCGCCACCACCTCGCCGGGTTCGGCGCCGCGGGCGGTGACCGTGCCGGGACCGTCGGCCACCAGCTCCGTGTAGCCCAGATGATCCTGCGCGGTGTCGAACTGCGCCTGCGCCGCATCGACCTGCGCCACCGCCGCTTTCAGCGCCTGCGCCGCGGTGTCGTAGCGGGCGCGGGTCGTCCAGCCCTGGCCCAGGAGGGTTTCCTGCCGCTCGTAGTCGTTGCGTGCCAGCGTCTGCTGTCCCATGGCGGCGCTCAGGTTCGCCTGCGCCGTTCTCAGGGCGTTGCGGGCGGGTTCGGGGTCCAGGCGCGCGATGGGTTGCCCCGCTTCGACCTGATCGCCGACATTCACCAAACGCTCGATCATCCGTCCGTCGATGCGGAACGCGAGGCTGACCTCGTCCTGCGCCTGGATCTGGCCGGACAACGACAGGGTCTCGCCACCCTCGTGCTTGATGACCGTCACCACCCGCACGGGGCGGACCGGGTCCGCGACGGGTTCCTCTCCGGAACCGCATGCCGCGAGCAGGATCGACGGCGCGACGGCGAGCAGAGCCCATCGGCGGCGTGCGCGTTCGGCTCGTTTGTGGTTCACGGATTCCCCCATTTTTTCGGCGTCCGGCGATCCCGATGTGACGTTCGCCCTAGATTCCGAGGCGCTTGAGCAGGCTGGCCAAAACGATCAGGACGACCAGAGCGAGCATCGGTATGGCGGCGGCGACGACGAAGACGTCGCCATAGGAGTCGCGGTGGTTGAGCCGGCAGACGGTGAGCAGCGTGATGACGGCGCCGTTGTGCGGCAACGCGTCGAGCGCACCCGAGGCGACCGCCGTCACCCGATGCATCACGTCGAGCGAAAAGCCGGACGTGTGCGCCATGTCCACGAAGGTCGGGCCGAGCGCGTCGAGGACGATGCTCATGCCGCCGGACGCCGAGCCGGTCATCGCGGACAGAATCGCCACGGACGCCGCGACCGACACCAGGGGGTTGCCGCCGCCGATGGCAAGAACGGCCTGGCTGATCGTCCCGAAGACCGGAAGCGCGGCGATCACCGCGCCGAAGCCGACAAGGCTCGCCGTGCTGAAGATCGGCAGGACCGAAGCGTCGGCGCCCTTGTCCAGGCTCGTGCGCAGATCGCCCAGACGGTTCCAGTTGCCGGCGATCAGAAGAAGGATGGCGAGGAACAGCGCCACGATGACCGCCCATACGCCGCGCACGGCCTCGATGGTCGTGGCGCCGAACCGCGGCTCGGCGAGGAAGGCGGTGTCCATCCGGGGAGCGACGACCTGGACGAACAGGAAGTTGCTGGCGATGACCACGACGATCGGCAGCACGGCCAGCGCGGCCGGGGGCAAGGCGTCCGTGTCGGCGAGACCTTGCGGAGCGGGTTCGGCGGAGAGTTCGGCGATGTCGAACCCTTCGCACTGCGCGTGTTCGCGCGCCGCGCGGTCCAGCACCGGGGTGCCGTCGACATGGTCGCCGTACCCCTCGCCGGATGCCTTCGCGGTGGCGGCGCGCCGGTCCAGCCACAACACTCCCAGCGCGAACATCACGAGCCCGCTGACGATTCCGAGGCCCGGCGCGGCGAAGGCCGTGGTGCCCAGGAAGGGCATCGGGATCGCGTTCTGGATCGCCGGCGTTCCCGGCAGGGCCGACATGGTGAAGGTGAAGGCGCCCAGCGCCAGGGCGCCCGGTATCAGCCGCTTCGGGATGTCGGCGTCGCGGAACAGGGCGGCGGCCACGGGGTAGATCGCGAAGGCGACGACGAAGGCCGACACGCCGCCATAGGTCAGGACGGCGCAGCACAGAACCACCGACACGACCGCGCGGTCCGGTCCCAGCCGGGCGCTGACCAGCCGGGCGAGGGATCGCGCCGACCCGGTGTCGTCCATCAGCTTGCCGAAGATCGCCCCAAGCATGAACAGGGGAAAGAAGGCGATGATGAAGGAGCCGGTGTTGGTCATGAAGATCTGGGTGTAGGCGCCGAGGATCGGCAGGCCCCCGGTCAGCAGGGCGGCGAGCAGCGCGGCCGCCGGCGCGGCGATCAGCAGGGTCACGCCGCGATAGGCCAGGAAGATGAGCAGCGCGAGCGCGACGAGGACGAAGGCGATATCGAGCATGTCGGTGGCTCCGTGGGGGCCTGCTTAGGGGGCTCCGTGCGAAGGCGGTTGGGGCGGCTCGGGGTAGCGCGCGTCGTAGGGATAGCGGGGAAAATCCTTGCCGAGCCTCCGCCAGTCGGCCAGCCACCCTTCGGTGACGGTTCGCCCTTCCTCGCGAAGCGTCGCGAAGTAGTCGGGGCAGCGGTTGAATTTCGAGGTGTGCTTGAGTCCCCAGGCGGTGTCGCGGGTCATCTTGATGGTCCGGACCGCGATGATCTTATGATTGTCCAGCGGTGGACGCCCGTTCCCGTACCGCTCGATCCATTGGTTGATCGTCATGATGGCGTCCAGTTCCTGGTTGAGCGACAGGTTGCCGGCCAGATCGTTCTCCCGGTCCCGGATGTCCTCGAGACCGATGTTCGAGGAGGCGGGGTGGAACTCCTGGGGGTTGATGCGCACGATCCAGATCTCGTCCGGCTTTTCGTCCTTCACCTTCGCGTCGAGAAGGTCGCGCACCGGCGGGTTGCGCGAATACAGGCCATCCCAGTAATACCCGTTGCGGGTGACGGTCCGTCCCGGCACGCAGGTCGGAAACACCATGCCGGGAATGACCTGCGCGGGCAGGACCTCCGGAAGCGTCCCCGACGCCGCCACGCCCGCCAGCGAGATCGCCCGGCGCATGCGCCAGCGGGTGATGTCGTACTGGTTGATCTCCCGGCCGTCCGGCCGCAGACCCTTCTGTTCGAGGGTCTTGTTGGAATCGAACACCTCGAAATTGCCGCTGAGCACCTCGATGGCGCCGGCGAGAATCCGGATGTCGGCTTCGGCCACCCGCGGCCAATCGATCGTGTCGAAATGCGGGCACAGGTCTTTCAGCAGCTCCGGGAATCCAAGATACTGCCAGCGGGCTCCCATCATGTTGAGGCCGGCCAGTCCAAGTTGACCGACGGGGGAATAGGGGTTGGACACCGGCAGCGGCAGTCCCTGTGATTTCCACCCCAGTAGGGTGGCGACCAGATGGTTGTGGGCGGCTTCGGCCGGGGTGATCGCGGCGAAGGTCGTCCACAGGAAGTCCAGGCGCTCGATGGCCTTGCCGATGGTGCCGCACGCCGTGTCGGCGGTGTTCGGGGCGAGGCCGTACCAAACCGCCAGCGCGCACAGCGCGCCCGCCGACGTGCCGCTGATCGCGACGATGTCGAAGGTGTCGCCGTCCCGCGGGGTCTCGTCCCAGCCCTGCTTCGTCGTCAGAATGGTTTTCAGGACGCCCCAGGTGAACGCGGCGTGCGTTCCTCCGCCCTGGCAGGCGATCGCGACCTTCTTGGTGGCCATGTCTTCACCGCCTTCCAGGGTGTCTAGGGGGACCGGTCGTTGGGCAGCAGGTGGCTTGAGGCGTCCCCGGACGTTTCCGGTGCCAGGGTTTCCTCGATCCGCCCCAGCAGGTAGGGGAAGAAGGGGTTGGACGACATGCGGAGCAGGGCGTCCATGCTGACGATCAAGGCTCCGCGCTCTCCACGGGCGGCGACCGCGCCCAGATGGATGCCGAAATCCTCGTTGGGATCGGGGTGCAGGCCGTAAAGGGAGTCGGTCGTCGGAAACGGAAGGGCGACGTGCGAAAGCGAATAGACGTCGGCGGGATAGATCAGCCCCAGTTCATGCACCTGTTCCGTCTCCGTGCCGGCCTCCGTCATGCGCGCGACCACGTCGGGCCGCTCCGCATCGGCGTTGGTGATGATCGTGGTTCTGAACCGACGGGGCGGATCGGGCAGGATGCGCGCCAGCATGGTGTCGGACGCCGAACTCAGGAGCGGGCCGAACTTGGTGTTGCGGTTCACGTCGAACAGAACGAGTTCGCTGCCGTTGGCGGGGAGGTGGGCGTACAAGCCGGACAGGATCGCACGCGTGCTGACGGTGAAATCCATCACGGACTGGAAGGTGAGGATCGGCGGAAGGCCGTCCAATCGGCCATGGCCCGCAAGATTTGCGATTCGGCTCTGAAGAGCCGATGTCAGCAGATGCGACTGCCGTGCGCCGTTGACCGGAAACGAGTTGTACTTGAAGGGGTTGAATTCCGGCACCACGCCGAGCCAGGCGGCCTTCGCGAATGGGGGGAAGATCGCGGGCAAACCGGCCAGCCCGGCGAAGCGCGCGAATGCGGTGATCCCGATCATCGGCGAGATCAGAACGATGCGGTCGGGGCGCTTCAGCCGGGCATCGTCGAGGGCGTCGAGCGCGTACATCATCGCAAGCGCGCCGCCGTTCGAAAACCCGACGACGTGAAGCGGTTGGTCCGGCGCGATTCGCCGCTGCGCTTCCCGTGCCGCCAATCGGGTGGCCGCCAACCAATCCTCCCACTCGATGTCCGTCAGGCCTGCGGGAACCGTGCCGTGGCCGGGCAACCGGATGGCGATGGCGACGAATCCGTACGCCTGATAAAGGCGGGCGATGTGACGAAGGCTGTAAGGGGAGTCGGTCAAACCGTGAAGGAACAGCACCGCTCCTTTGACCGGACCGTCGGGCTCGAGTACATAGGAACGGTTCCAGTCCCGCGAGAACTTTCCAGGGTAGATCGGGCTTCCATCGAAATAACGGTTGACCGGGATGCGCTCCCCTGGGGGCAGTTTCTGGCTGACTTCCGCCCGCACACTGTCGAAGATGGCAGCCTCTGTCTTCATGTATTCGGTCCAGCCGCTGCTCTCCAGATCCTTCCTGTGCAGTTCCTGTGGTACGAAGGTATGCCAAATCTCGAGTGGCAGGCCACGTTGCGAGTCATAGGCGCGCACAAGAAGAAGGACGACGACACTCACGGCGAGCAGCGTGATTATTCTCCTTAAAATTTTTTGTGCCCACAGCTTCATGAAGATATGACTTTCGAGTGTGGAAGGGTTCGCCTGGCTACCGGAAATGTATAGGAATGTTAACGCAATGATCATGCCGCAACGCGATCGGGCATGCTCATGTTATGCAAAGGGCATTTTTGATGAAAGGCTTCCATATTGACTAATCAGGTCATTCATTATGAGTTATGGCATCACACCCAATTTACGGCAGCCGTTTCGACAAAAATTTCTTTATTGAGAACGCAAGTTCTGCGTGATTGATGATGTTTAGTGTATGAATAATTGAACCGGCCGGCGTGATCATAGGAATCGATCTGGGCTGCGCCGCATTGCGCATCGGTGTTTACAACCCGAGTTCGTCCCTCGGGTGGAAGGGGGATAGCCCTACGCTGTGTGCCGGCTTTGGGTGAAGCGTGGAAGCATCCTGCGGCGTACCCGCTGGACGGCCCAATCGTCATTTTGCGCCAGGAGGATCGTGCCGATGAGACGGTTGATCGCCTCCAGCGCCACCTTTGCCTTGTACTCCGCCGAATGCCGCCTCGGTTTTCCCGTCATCGGGTCCGTCCTTCATCCTGGGCGAACCAAGCTTATCCAAACGTCGGGAAAACGGGACCAGTTCACTCCGTCTCCGCCGTCTCCCGTGGGCGGCTCAGCGCGTAGTGCAGGGACAGGGCGTGGATCTGCTCCTCCGTCAGGTTGCGCACAGCGGCGCCCATGATCCTGGACAGCGGTGTGTCGCCGTGCGCGTCCCTCTGCCAGAGGCGGAGCTGGTCGGCGATGTAGCTCGCGTGCTGGCCGTCGAGGCGGGGATAGCGCGGGTCGCGGTCCTCGCCATGGCAGCCGGAGCAGGCCGGCACTCCGGTGTCGCGGTCGCCGGAATCGGCGAGCCGGGCGCCCAGCTCCAGCAGGGCCGGATCGGCGTCGGCGGGCGGGGGCGGGTAGGGCGCCGCCGTTTGCCCCGCATAGTGGTCGGCGAGAGCACGCAGGATCGAATCGTCCAGCCCGGCGGCCACCGGCTGCATGATGCCGCTGTGCCGGCCCCCCTCGGCGTAGGCCTTCAGCGCGTGGAAGAGATAGTCGGCGTTCTGGCCGGACAGGCGGGGGAAGGCGGCGGTGCTGTCCCCGGGGCCGCCCCCGGCACCATCATAGCCGTGGCAGCGGGCGCAATTGTCCAGAACCTCGCGGACGGAGCCGTCCAGCATTTGCAGATCGGCCAGGGCCGAGCGGTCGCCGTCCGGCGGAGTCTCCCCGAAGGCCAGGCGGCGGTATTCCTCGGCGCTCATGCCGTCGAGCCGGCGCAGGAAGGCGGCCACCGCCCACGGCTCGTCGTCGCGCGCCTGCGCCGGCCAGGCGGGCATGCCGGCGTATTTGATGCCGTTGTAGGTGATCCAATAGAGCTGCTTGTCCGTCCAATCCCCGGCATGACCCGGCAGGAAGGGCGGGGTGGGCAGCATGTGGCGCGAGATCGGGTTGCGCCCGACGTCCGGCGCGCCGTGGCAGGGGGCGCAGCCGTCCTCGTAGTGGCCGGCGCCGCGCCGGATCAGCGCCGGGTCGTCGAGGTCAGGCGGATCGCTCACGAAGGCGGCGTGCGTCTCGATGGAGCTGCGCATCGCCATGCTGAAGAACCAGTGGACCGGCGGCCAGTGCTCCTTGCTCGCGGCGATGCTGTAGAGCCCCGACCAGGCGAACAGGAAGCCCCCCACCGCTTGGGCGCCCAGAACCAGCCCGATGATCGTCAGAACTCTGCGCATGGATGGGCCGCTCCGCCGGTTGAGAGTGATCGTCCCCGAGTGAATGCTCCCCCGCTGACCGAAGTTCCGGCGGAACCTGCGGCCTTGCCGTGAGTTTAGCCGTGCAACGACGATGCCCGCCGCCGCGGGCCAACGCCGCGAGGGGGGTGCATGGACCGCAGGTCTGGCCGCAGCGAGGGACGCAGACGGAACTGGCGGGGGGCGGCCCTGGCCGGCGGAATGGGCCTCCTGGCGGCCTGCGAACAGGGTCCGCAATCCGCGCTCCACCCCGCCGGGCGCAACGCCGAGGCGATCCTCGACCTGACATTGCTTCTCGTCGCCGGGGGCGGGGTCATCTTCCTTTTCGTCATGGCGCTGGCGGGGTACGCCGTCATCGCCCGGCCGGAACGTTTCCCCGGAAGCCGCGCCTGGATCATCGGCGGCGGCATCGTCTTTCCCATCGTCACGCTGACCGCGCTTCAGGTCTACGAGTTCGCGGTGGCCCGGCAATTGTCGGACACCGGCGGGGTGGAACCGCTGCGCGTCGAGGTCACCGGCCACATGTGGTGGTGGGAGGTCCGCTACCCCGGTGTGGGGGAGGGGGGTGAGGTGCTGCGCACCGCCAACCGCCTCGTCATTCCCGCCGGGCGGCCGGTGGAGGTGGTGGTGACCGCGGCGGATGTCATCCACAGCTTCTGGGTGCCCAGCCTGGGCGGCAAGATGGACATGATCCCCGGCCACGAGAACCGGCTGATCCTGGTCGGGGAGCGGCCCGGCACCTACCGCGGCCAATGCGCCGAATATTGCGGCGCCCAGCACGCGCTGATGGCCTTCGACGTGGTGGTGGAGCCGCCCGACCGCTTCGATGAGTGGCTGGCCGCCGAGCGCCGCCCCGCCGCCGAGCCCGACGGGCCGCAGCAGGCCGCCGGGCGCGACGCCTTCCTGCGCACCGGCTGCGGGTCCTGCCACACGGTGCGCGGGACGCCGGCCAACGGGGCGGCCGGGCCGGACCTGACCCATGTCGGCGGGCGCGGCGCGCTGGCCGCCGGGACGCTGCCCAATACGCCGGAGGCCCTGGCCGGCTGGATCGCCGGGGCGCAGCACATCAAGCCGGAGAACCGCATGCCGTCCTTTCCGATCCTGGGCGGCGACGACCTGCACGCCATCGCCGTCTGGCTGGAGAGCCTGAAATGACCCCGCCGCTCGACGATGCCGCCCTGCCCAACCGCCTGCCGCGCCCGAAGGAGGAGCTGGAGGCGCTGAAGCGCGCCTGGAGGCCGACCTCCGGCCTCGGCCTGCTGAAGGAGGTGAACAACAACATCATCGGGGTGATGTACATCGGCACGGCGCTGCTGTTCTTCGTCATCTCGGGCACGCTGGCGCTGGTCATGCGGACGCAGCTCGCCGTGCCGGAAAACGACGTGCTGGGGCACAGCCTCTACAACCAGTTCTTCACCGTGCACGGCACGGGCATGATGTTCCTGTTCGCCGTGCCCATCGTGGAGGCCATCGGCGTCTTCCTGCTGCCCTCCATGCTGGCGGCGCGCGACCTGCCCTTTCCCCGGCTGTCGGCCTTCGCCTTCTGGGCCTACCTGTTCGGCGGGCTGGCCTTCTTCTGCTCGCTGATCTTCGAGGTGGCACCGGACGGCGGCTGGTTCATGTAC
Source organism: Azospirillum sp. P4_B5 (assembly GCF_056402275.1). NCBI lineage: Bacteria > Pseudomonadati > Pseudomonadota > Alphaproteobacteria > Rhodospirillales > Azospirillaceae > Azospirillum > Azospirillum sp. P4_B5. The sequence continues at coordinate 184,225 of NZ_JBFUHT010000010.1, read as the reverse complement.
CCGCCGCTGACCAGCATGAGGTTCTCGCCGGGCATCAACGCCGATTTCTGGCTGCTCGGGATCGGCTTCATCGAGATCTCGGCCATCGCCGGGGCCATCGAGATCATCGTCGGCATCCTGCGCACCCGCCCGCCCGGCATGACGCTGGACAAGATCCCGGTCTATTGCTGGTCGATGCTGGTGATGGCCGGGATGATCGTCTTCGCCTTTCCGGCGGTGATCATCGCGACCGCGCTTCTGGAGATCGAGCGCGCCTTCGACTGGCCCTTCTTCATCGCGGAGCGGGGCGGCGACCCGCTGCTCTGGCAGCACCTGTTCTGGTTCTTCGGCCATCCGGAGGTCTACATCATCTTCCTGCCGGCGGCGGGGCTGGTGTCGATGATGGTGCCGGCGCTGGCGCAGCGGCCGCTGATCGGCCACGACTGGGTGGTGGTGGCGCTGGTCGGCACCGGCTTCTTCAGCTTCGGCCTGTGGGTGCACCACATGTTCGCCACCGGCATCCCGCCGCTGAGCCTGAGCTTCTTCTCCGCCGCCAGCATGGCCGTGTCGGTGCCGGCGGGCATCCAGGTCTTCGCCTGGATCGCCACGCTGGGCAAGGGGCGGCTGCAATGGACGGTGGCGACGTGGTTCCTGCTGGGCTTCCTGTTCATCTTCGTGGCCGGGGGGCTGACCGGCGTGATGGTGGCGGTCATCCCCTTCGACTGGCAGGCCCATGACAGCTACTTCGTGGTGGCGCACCTGCATTACGTGCTGATCGGCGGCATGGTCTTCCCGGTCTTCGCCGGGCTGTATCACTGGTGGCCGACCATGAAGGGCACCATGCTGTCGGAGCGTCTGGGGCGCTGGGCCTTCTGGATGATGTTCATCGGCTTCAACGTCGCCTTCTTCCCCATGCATGTCAGCGGCCTGATGGGCATGCCGCGGCGGGTCTACACCTATCCGGGGGATCTCGGCTGGAACGTCCTGAACATGATCTCGACCGTCGGGGCCTTCGTGATGGCCTTCGGCATTCTGCTGGTGCTGATCGACATGGCGCGCGACGCCTTCGGCCGGGGGCGCCCGGCGCCGGAGAATCCGTGGAAGGCGGGGACGCTGGAATGGATTCCGAACGACAACTACGCGACGCGCAGCATCCCGCACGTCCGCTCCCTCTACCCGCTGTGGGACCACCCCAACCTGTCGCGCGAGGTGCAGGAGGGCGCCCATTACCTGCCCGGCGCCCCGACCCGCCGGCGCGAGACCATCGTGACCAGCCCGATCGAGGCCCGGCCGCAGTATCTGATGCCGATGCCCGGCCCGCACTGGAGCCATTTCCTGGCCGGGCTGTTCACCGCCGCCCACTTCATCTGTCTGGCGGTGCAGCTCTACTGGGTGTCGCTGGTGCCGGGGGTGCTGGCCATCGCCTCGGTCTTCTGGTGGGTGTGGAGCCTCGACAAGGGGGCCGACCACCCGCCGCAGGACGTCGGCGGCGGCTGGCGGGTGCCGGTCTATCTCCAGGGATCGGAGAACCATTCCTGGTGGGGGACGGCGGTCCTGCTGCTGGTGGACGGGACGGCCTTCGCCTGCCTGTGCTTCACCTACGTCTTCCTGTGGACGGTCAGCCCGGATGTCTGGCCGGAGGGCACCGACGCCCTGCCGGGGCTGGGGTGGCTGGCCGGCGAGGCGGCGCTCTGGGTCGTGGCGGCGGGGGCGATGCTGCTGGCGAGCCGCGCCGTGGCCGGCAACCGCTCCTGGGCGATGCGGGGCCTCCTGCTCGCCGGTCTCCTGCTGATGCTGGCCGCCGCGGTGGCCGAGCCCTACAACCATATCGGCAGCGGCCTCGTGGCGTCGGAGAGTGCCTATGGCGCGATCGTCTACATGCTGGCCTCCTGGCAGGTTTTCCACGTCGTGATCCTGGTCCTGATGACCGGCTTCACGCTGGCGCGCTCCTTCGCAGGCTTGCTGCACGCGCAGCGCCGCGTCACCTTCGACAATGTGATGCTGGTGTGGCTCTACACCTGCGGGCAGGGCGTGGTGTCGCTCCTGCTGGTGCATCTGTTCCCGCGGCTGGCCGTGTGAGCCCGGAAACTGTGAGGTTGGGCATGGAGAAGACGGCGTTCACCGCGACCTTCACCGGAATGATGTCGGCCTTCCTGATCTGGGCGGCCCATTTCGCGGCGGTCTACGGCATCAACGGGCTGATCTGCGCCCGCGAATGGGACGGGGTGGCGTTGTACGGCCACCCCGTCGCGGTGGTGCTGATCCTCGGCGCCACGGCGGTCGCCCTGCTGCTGGCCGCCGGCGTGCTGGCGGCGGCGCTGTGGGGCGCCGCGCCGGGCCGGCGGGCCAGCGAGGACCCGCGCCGCTTCATCCGCCTGTTCACCGCGCTCGCCGCTGCGGGGGCGCTGGTCGCCATCCTGTGGAACGGGCTGCCCGCCCTGCAGGTGCCGGCCTGCGGCTAACCCGGTTGTCTCACTCCGGGATCAGCCCTCGGGAATCAGGCGCCGGTAGAGGTGCCATGTGGCGTGGCCGAGCACCGGCATGACGATCACCAGCCCGACGAAGGCGGGCAGCGAGCCGAGCAGCAGCCCGCCCGCCACAATCAGGCCCCAGAGCGCCATGGGCTCGGGATTCCTCAGCGTCGCGCGGACGGAGGTGCGGATGGCCATCGCCACGCCGACCCGGCGGTCCATGAGAAGCGGGAAGCTGACGACGCTGATCGCCAGCGCCAGAACGGCGAACAGGAAACCGACCCCGATCCCCAGCACGATCATCGCCCAGCCGGCGCGGGTGGTGAACAGCGCCTGGGTGAAGGCGCTCCAGCCCTCCGGCGCCAGCGGGGCGAGGGTGGCCATGTAGATGAGCTGCGCCGCCACCAGCCACAGCAGGAACACCGCCGTCAGGATCGCCCCCATCGCCAGGATCGCCCCGAAGGCCGGGGAGCGCGCCACCGCGAAGGCGTCCACCCAGGACACGCGGTCACCGCGCTCGCGCCGGCGGCTCATCTCGTACAGGCCGACCGCGGCGAAGGGGCCGATCAGCACGAAGCCGGAGGACAGCGGGAACAGCAGGTGCAGCGCGTTCTCGTTGAACACCACCTCCGCCAGCAGCAGTCCGACCAGTGGGTAGATCAGGGCGATGAAGAGGACGTCGGTCCGGCAGGCCATGAAATCATGAAGCCCCTTCCGCAGCGCGTCGCGCAGGTCGTCGCTGCGGATGCGCCGTACCGTGGGCTCCAGCGCCGCCCGTTCCCGCGCCGGCGGGGCGATGGCGTGGCCCGCTTCGGCCAAGCCGTGGGACCAGGATTTGAAATGGGCCGCTCCCCATTCCGCAGGGTTTCGGATGGTCATGTCCGTTCCTCCCGAACCGTTCGTTCAGGGTGCGCGAGCCCGCCCGTGCCCGGTCGCGGCCTTCGCTGTCGCGGCCCGGCGGTCACAGGAGGTCCCGCGCCCCGCCATGCACGGATGATACGCCGACGAATGGTTGGCGGCACTGTTCATTGGGGGAGGAGAGGGCGCCGGGTGGCGCCGGGTTTTCCCGAACCGCCGTCTGTCTTATTGTCCTGACCTTAGGGAAAGCGACATCGGGGAAGGGAATGGGGGACGAGGACAACCGCAAGGCCGTGCTGGCCCGCGTTCACGGCAAGGTGCAGGGCGTGTGGTACCGCGGCTGGACGGTGGACACGGCGAACCGGCTGGGGCTGGCCGGCTGGGTGCGCAACCGCGGCGACGGCACGGTGGAGGCGCTGTTCGCCGGCCCGGCGGACGCCGTGGACCGGATGCTGGAGGCCTGCCGCCGCGGCCCCTCCGCCGCCATCGTCAGCGACATCGCCGTCGAGCCGGCCCGTGATCCTGGTCCGGGCGCCTTCGAGCAGCGCCCGACGCTGTGACGGCGGCGAGGGGTGGTTAGCCTTCTGTTAGCCATACGCGGCTAGGCTGTCGGGTGGGGATGAGGGGGGCGGAGCGCCGTGCCCCCACCCCGGCCCTCCCCCGCTGGCGCAGGGGAGGGAGATATTCGCGGAGCGGCGGCAGTCCCCTCCCCTGCGCAGCGGGGGAGGGTTAGGGTGGGGGCAAGCGGATCGGAATGAGCGGCAAAAGGCCAAAATCAGCGCTCCGGCTCCTGCGCGGCACGCTTCTGTCGCTTGGCATGCTGACGACCGGAGCCGCCATGGCCAAGGGGCCGCTCGACCGGACCGAGCCGGGGCACATGCCGCCGGTGCCGCCCGGCGGCTACGACCTGCCGCTGTCGCCGCCGGTGGTTCGGTACCCCTTGCCGCCGCAATGGGTGACGATCCGCTCCACCCAGGACTGGCGGCACGCCGGAACCTTCGAGAAGGAGCTGAGCAAGGCCTGCGCGTCCCGCCAGTTCCGGGAACAGATGCCCATGCGCTACCGCGCCATCTTCAAGGGCGAAGTTCTGGGCGTCGCCTTCGGCCACGGCCTGAACCTGCACGACCCGAATAAGCAGGCGAACCGCAAGCTGATCTATCTGTTCCGCAACGGCGACAGCACCGGCTGCACCATCGTGTCGATCACCAACGAGGATTTGCGCGTCCTGAACGACGCCCAGTCTGCCGGGGCGCCGAAGCGGTAAAGGTCACTCCCCGTCCGGCCCGCCGCCGAAGACCTCCGCGAAGCTGGCGATCAGGGCGGCGTCCACATCCTCCATGGTGACGAGATGGCCGAGCGCCACGATGGAGGTCACCCCATGTTCGCTGATGCCGCAGGGGACGATGCCGGCGAAGTGGGACAGGTCCGGCTCGACGTTCAGGGCGACGCCGTGGAAGCTGACCCAGCGGCGCACCCGCACGCCGATCGCGGCGATCTTGTCCTCCTGGCCGGGGGCGCCGCCGTAGGGTTGCTTGTCCACCCAGATGCCGACCCGGCCCTCCCGCCGTTCGCCGCGGATGTTGAAGGCGGCCAGCGTGCGGATCAGCCACTCCTCCAGATCCTGGACGAAAGCGCGGATGTCGGCGCCGCGCGTCTTCAGGTCCAGCATCACATAGGCCACGCGCTGCCCCGGCCCGTGATAGGTGAATTGCCCGCCGCGCCCGGCCTGATAGACGGGGAAGCGGCCCGGTTCCAGCAGGTCCTCCTCCCGCGCGCTGGTGCCGGCGGTGTAGAGGGGCGGATGCTCCAGCAGCCAGACCAGCTCCGGCGCGGTGCCGGCGCGGATGGCCTCGACGCGCGCCTCCATCTCGGCCAGCGCGTCGGGATAGGGGACGGGCGTGTCGCTGATGCGCCATTCCACCGCCCGCGTCGGTGCGGGAGCGGGGGCGAGAACGGCATTGCCAAGGACGTCGGGGGCGGGCGGAACGGGGGCGGTGAGGTCGGTCATGCCGACGTTATGAACTTTCTTTGGCAAAAACGCGAGACGCCGCTTGATCGGGCGTTGGGGATCTGCTATTCCCCCGCTCCACCCGATGAGGGGAGCAGTTCCCTCCTCGGTTCTACCAGCCTTGTGCGGTCGTGGCGGAATTGGTAGACGCGCAGCGTTGAGGTCGCTGTGGCAGAAATGCCGTGGAAGTTCGAGTCTTCTCGACCGCACCATCCTCCCTCCGGGAGGAATGAGATGTTGAAAGGGCGCCCGTCATACGGCGTCCTTTTGTTTTTTCGCGCGAAGCAGGGGCCGACAAACAGCCCAAGACGGGGGAAACGGTTCCGTCAGCCAGGACCAGCCCGGATGCCCGTGACATGAACCTTCCTCTCCATTTGTCGCTCGCCGAGGCGGAGGCGCGGCACTTGGTCGACGGCGATGGGCATCCCATCGTGGAGTCGCGCGAGTTGTTGCCGGCGCGGGAGATCGGGGTCGCGCCGCTGGCTTTCGGCGACACGGATTTCTCGCATCGCCGGGTTTTCGAGCGTCCCTACGAGGGGGCATGGTGCGAATCGGTCTACCGCTCGGCGTCGGTGCGGCTCTACCGGCTCCGCGGCGCCCTGGTCCATTCGTCGTCCGGCATCGTCATGCTCAGGCCGGTGGACCAGACCACCGGACAGACCGGGCTTTGCCTGCTTGATGAAACCATCCAATACATCGAACTGGCGGAGCATGGCATCCATCTCGACCGTGATGCCGGCTCGATTTCAGTATCGAGCGAGAAGTTCAGCCGGTTGCAGAATCGCGCCGTTCACCTTCTCGCACCGGGTGGAGCTTATAATTATTACCATTGGAACATCGATGTGATGTCCCGTTTTTCCGTCCTGCCGGAAAAGTACCTTGATGATGTCTTTCTTGTTCCGCCCTTGCGGTGTCAATTCCAGTGGGATTTTCTGAACGGCGTCGCGAGCCGCCGGGCGATGCGGCTTCAGGCCGTCCATGCGCCGGAAACCGTCGAAGTGGACGAGTTGATTCTCATACCCAACATTGGCGATTTCGGTCATTTCCCGCGCTCGGAGCAGTTGCGCGTCTTCGCGTCTTCCGGCTTGGGTGCGCCGTCGACGGTGGCGGGCCGCCGGTTGTACATCGCGCGCCGGAACGCGGAGCATCGCCGATTGCTGAACGAACAGGAGGTCATCACCCTCCTGGAAGCGGCCGATTACGAGATTCTCGAATGCGAGACGCTTCCGCTCGCCGAACAGGCGCAGCGATTTGCCGAGGCGTCGCACATCGTGGCTCCGCACGGTGCGGGCCTGACCAATGTGGTTTATTGCGACAGCCGCGCGGCGCTGTGCGAACTGCAGATGGATCTGAACGTGAACTGGCTGTTCCGGCGGTTGGGCAATCTCAAGGGCATCCGCTACGGATGCGTGGTCGGTGAGAACGACGGCCTCTGGGAGCCGTTGCGGCCTCACAACAAGGCTTGGCGCCTTCCGGTCGACCGGTTGGCTGCGGTTCTGAAGAGGGAGGGCTTCCTGTAACGCCGGGCCGCCTCAGCGGAACTCCACATACTGGTCGAGTGCGACGCGCCGCATGGTCTGCACGATGTAGGGTTGCGCATTGTGCACCGTCACCAGTCCCTTCGCGTCGCGGCAGCGGTTGGCGAGGACGAACAGCATGCCGATCGCCGCGGAATCCAGGAAGGTCATGTAACGCAGGTCCAGCCGCACCTCGGGCCGCGCGCCGATGTCCCAGTCCGCCAGCAAATCATGAAACTTGCGGCTGTCGTCGTAGGTGAAACGCCCCGACAGCATGATCCCTTCCTGACCGTCGATGTCGGTGTAGGCGTACTCCATCGTCACATCCGTTGGCCGGTGGTGTCTGTTTTTCGCTGCCTGCGCGGGGAAAAAAGCCGCGCGCGCATTATGGGTGCACGAATTGCGCAGCCCACGCAAGCATTGCGCGAGGGTCTGGAGAAGCCGGAGCGGCCCGCCGCGCTGGACAAAACGGCGGCACACCTATATTCGGTGGGCGCCCCGGCGGGAACCCGCAAGGGCTCCCCACCAACCCGCAAACGCCGGTGCGCCATGGTCGGCCGATCGCAGGACCATGCCGTCACGCCGCATTGCCATCGTACAGGGAGGGTGCCGCCATGCACACCGACCGCCAGGAACCGGATCGTATCCAGGACGATGTGCCGCACCCGGCCGAACGCCCCGACCCGCCCCGCGAGGACGGGGAGGAGGAGCGCGCCTATGGTGTGGAGCCGGAGTTCGTCGAGGAGGTCGTCGAACGGCTGCACGCCGGACGGCGCGACGATCTGCGCGCCGAGCTGGACACGTTGCATCCCGCTGACATCGCGGATCTGATCGAGCAGCTCGGCCACGACGACCGGGAGGCGCTGGTCGGCGTCCTGCGCCCCGACTTCGACGGCGAGGTGCTGAGCTACCTCAACCCCGATCTCCGCGAGGAGATCGTCGAGCTGTTCGAGCCGAAGGAGCTGGCCGCCGCCGTCGCGGAGCTGGACACGGACGACGCCGTCGACGTCATCGAGGATCTGGACGAGGACACCCGGCGCGAGGTTCTGGAGAATCTGCCGGCCGCCGACCGCGCGCTGGTTCAGGAGAACCTGACCTACGACGAATACACCGCCGGCCGCCTGATGCAGCGCGATCTGGTGGCGGTGCCGCAGTTCTGGACGGTCGGCAAGACCATCGACTATGTCCGCGCCGCCACCGACGAGCTGCCGGAGGACTTCTACGACATCTTCGTCGTCGATCCGATGCACCGGGTGGTCGGCGCTGTGCCACTGTCGCGCCTGCTGCGCCAGAAGCGGTCGGTCCGCATCGCCGATCTGGTGACGGAGGAGGTGGACACCATTCCCGCCACCATGGACCAGGAGGAGGTGGCGAACCTGTTCCGCCAATACGCCCTGGTCTCCGCCCCCGTGGTGGACGCCGGCGGGCGGCTGATCGGCGTCATCACCGTCGACGACGTGGTCCACATCATCGACGAGGAGGCCGAGGACGACATCGGCAAACTGGGCGGCGTCGGCGACACCTCCATCTATCGCTCGGTTCTGGAAACCTCGCGCTCGCGCATTTCCTGGCTGGGCGTGAACCTGTTCACCGCCTTCGCGGCGGCGGGCGTCATCTCGCTGTTCGAGGCGACCATCGAGCAGATCGTGGCGTTGGCCGTGCTGATGCCGATCACCGCCTCGATGGGCGGCAACGCCGGGACCCAGACCCTGACCGTGGCGGTGCGCGCCCTGGCGACGCGTGAGCTGTCGTCCTCCAACGCGCCCCGCGTGGTGGGGAAGGAGGTGCTGGTCGGGCTGCTCAACGGCGCCGTCTTCGCCACGCTCGTCGGGGCCATCGCCGCGACGTGGTTCGAGCCGATGATCGGGCTGGTCATCGGCTGCGCCATGGTCATCAACCTGTTCGTCGCCGGCCTGTGCGGGGTGCTGATTCCCATCGGGCTGGACCGGCTGGGCGTCGATCCGGCGGTGGCGAGTTCGGTCTTCCTGACCACCATGACCGACGTCATCGGGTTCCTGTCCTTCCTGGGGCTGGCGTCGCTTTTGTTGCTGTGACCAACGAAAAGGGGCTTGCCAAAGGCGGCTCTCTTCCGGATGATCCGGGCATTGGCTGGGGTGCCGTGCGGGATGCGCTCGCGCGGCTGAGATCACACCCATCGAACCTGTCTGGATAATGCCAGCGAAGGGAGCCGCCGCATGGTATCCGCGCCCTTACTTCATTCTGATTCCACCCTTTCCGTTTCTGGAGGACCCTCCGTCGCCGTGGTCGGCGCCGGGGTGATCGGCCTGTCCATCGCCTGGAGGCTGGCCGCCGCCGGCTGCCGGGTCGAGGTCTTCGACCGCGGCGCGCCCGGCCGGGGCGCCAGCCACGCCGCGGGCGGCATGCTCGCCGCCTGCGTGGAGACGGAGCCCGGCGAAGAGAGTCTTCTGCCGCTGACCCGCGCCTCGCAGGACCTGTGGCCCGCCTTCGCGGCGGAGCTTGAGGCCGCCGCCGGCATGGCGGTTGACCTGCGCGACGAAGGCACGATGGTCATCGCGCTGAACGCCGACGACGCGGCCAAGGTGCGCTTCCTGCACGACTTCCAGACCAAGCTCGGCCTGCCGGTGGAATGGCTGAGCGGGGCGGAGGTGCGGCGGCGCGAGCCCTATCTCCAGCCGGGCGTGGCCGGCGCGCTGTTCTGCGCCGGCGACCATCAGGTCGACAACCGCAAGGTTGCCACCGCCCTGCACGCCGCCGCCCTGCGGGCCGGCGCCGTGGTGCACGAGTATGCCGAGGTGTCCCGCATCGAGATCCGCGGCGGCCGGGCCGTCGGCGTCCAGGTCGGCGACCGGCTTTTCGAGGCTGATCAAGTGGTTCTGGCCGCTGGGGCATGGTCAGGCTGGATCGACGGGCTGTCTCCGGCGGTGCGTCCGCCGGTGCGCCCGGTGAAGGGGCAGATGCTCTGCCTGCGCATGGACGCCCGCCTGCCGCTGCTGCGTCATGTGGTGTGGACTCCCGGCACCTACCTGATCCCGCGGTTGGACGGGCGGCTGCTGGTCGGCGCCACGACGGAGGAGCGCGGCTTCGACGACCGGCTGACCGCCGGGGGCCAGTTCGCCCTGCTGGAAGGGGCGTGGCGCGCCCTGCCGGGCATCGCCGAACTGCCCATCGAGGAAGCATGGGCCGGCTTCCGCCCCGGCACCCGCGACGACGCCCCGATCCTCGGCCTCTCGGAGGTGGAGGGGTTGGTCTACGCCACCGGGCACCACCGCAACGGCATCCTGCTGACCCCGGTCACCGCGGATTCGGTGGCGCGGCTGGTCCTGACCGGGGAGGCCGATCCGGTGATCCGCCCCTTCGCGCTCGACCGCTTCGCCCAGCCGAAGGGAGCCGCGGCATGAGCGCCCGCATCCGCGTGAATGGACGGGAGGAGGATCTCGCCGCCCCCACCGTCGCCGCCCTGCTGGCCGGGCGGGGAATCGCCGCGGGCACGCGCGGGGTCGCCGTCGCCCTGAACGGCGCCGTCCTGCCGTCCCGCCGCTGGGACGAGACGCCCCTGTCCGCGGGCGACGCCCTCGAGATCATCCGCCCCGTGCAGGGCGGCTGAGCGCAGGGCGGCTGACCTTCCCACCCGCCGGAGCGCGGGTCCGACATCCAAGGAAACACCCATGAACGACACGCTCACCATAGCGGGCCGTGAGTTCCGCTCGCGCCTGTTTCTCGGCACCGCCGGCTATCCGAACCAGCAGGTCATGCTCGACGCGCTGGAGGCCAGCGGCAGCGACCTGGTCACGCTGGCCATCCGGCGCATCAGCCTGGACGGCTATTCGGAGAGCCTCGTCGACGTCATCGGCGACCGCGCCGGGCTGCTGCCCAACACCGCCGGCTGCCTGACCGCCAAGGAGGCGGTGCTGACCGCCCAGCTCGCCCGCGAGGCGCTGGGGGTGGACTGGATCAAGCTGGAGGTCATCGGCGACCGCGAACTGCTCTACCCCGACGTCGAGGAGCTGCTGCGCGCGACCGAGGAGCTGGTGGCCGACGGTTTCACCGTTTTGCCCTACTGCAACGACGATCCGGTGACCTGCCGCAAGCTGGCCGATCTGGGCGCGGCGGCGGTGATGCCGCTGGGCGCCTTCATCGGCTCGGGGCTGGGCATCCGCAACCCGCACGCCATCGAGACGATCTGCGCGCGCAGCCCGGTGCCGGTGGTTCTGGACGCCGGGATCGGCACGGCGTCGGACGCCGCCCTGGCGATGGAGCTGGGCTGCGCCGCCGTCCTGCTGAACACCGCCGTGTCGAAGGCGCGCGATCCGGTGCGCATGGCGGCGGCGATGCGCGACGCGGTGGCGGCGGGGCGGGCGGCTCGTCTGGCCGGGCGCATGCCGAAACGCGCCTTCGCGGAAGCGTCGAGCCCGCAGCTCGGCTTGATCGGAACGTAAGGCTGGCGCAGGGTAGGGGCCGTCCGATTTGAACCCCCGAAAACGATCAGAGAGACCCGAGACGTGCCCAAGATCTTCGAACCGCGCGACCCGGACTGGGAGGCGCGCTGCCGCGCCAGCTTCGAAATCCAACCGATCTGCAAGACGCTGGGGATCGAGCTGACGCGGCTGGAGCCCGGCTTCTGCGAGATGCGCCTGCCGTTCCGCGCCGACCTGACGCAGCAGCACGGCTTCTTCCACGCGGGCATGGTCAGCACGCTGGCCGACAACGCCGGGGGCTACGCCGGCTACACGCTGATGCCGGCGGGCAGCGAGGTCCTGGCGGTGGAGTTCAAGGTCAACCTGATGTCGCCGGCCAAGGGCGAGGTGATGATCGCCCGCGCCCGCGTGCTGAAGCCGGGCCGCACCCTGACCGTCACCAGCGTCGAGATTTCCATGCTCGACGGCGGGGTGGAGAAGGACTGCGCCATCATGCAGCAGACCCTGTTCTGCCAAGCCCCCGCCTGACCCGCCCCAACCCCTTCATCCGATCCAGGAGGTTCGCATGCCGCTGTCGCGTCTTTTCGGTGCCGCGCTGATCGTAGGAGCCGCCACCATCGCCCTGGCCCAGCCGGCCTTCGCCCAGAAGAAGGAGCCGCCGGCCTGCGGCGCCGTGTCCTTCCGCGCCATCGCTCCCGGCGCGCCGGACGGTGAAACCGACGCCGGGCTCTACAAGTCCCGATTCGGCAAGATCGAGGTGAAGGCCGAGGTGAAGGGCGGGCAGGCCACCAACTACTACATGGTGCTGAACGGCAAGCGCATCGACGCGTCGGCCAACCCGCCCAAGGCCGCCGATTCCTGCCTGAAATCCAAGAGCGTCAAGCTGCCCTACCAGAAGCAGGCGGCGGGCGCCTGTACCGGCAACCGCTTCCGCGTGGTGATCGACCGCTCCGGCAAGCAGCCGGTGGCCCTGTTCTTCGGCCTGCACGGCGACGACTGGGCCTATTGCAGCGGCACGACGCTGGAAAAGGGCGCCTGACGAGAGGCTTCGCGACCGGGAGACCGCGCATGACCGGCACCATCGCCCATCTGTCCGCCGCGGGGCTGTTCCTGCTGCTGACGCATTTCGGCATTTCCAGCACGCCGCTGCGCGCGGCGCTGGTCGGACGACTGGGCGAGAAGCCCTATCTCGGCCTCTATTCGCTGATCGCGGCGCTGGCCTTCTGGTGGCTGGTGGCGGCCTACAACGGGGCGCCCTCCGTGCCGTTGTGGCCGCCCGCCGGCGGGCTGGCCTGGGTGCCGGTCCTGCTGGTGCCGGTGGCGCTGTTCCTGCTCGTCGCCGGCCTATCCACCCCGAACCCGACCTCGGTCGGGCAGGAGACGCTGCTGACCGGCGAGCGGGAGCCGGTCCGCGGCATCCTGCGGGTGACGCGCAACCCGTTCCTGTGGGGCGTCGGGTTGTGGGCGGTCGCCCATATGGTGCCGAACGGGGATCTCGCCTCGCTGATCCTGTTCGGCACCCTCGCCCTGCTGGCGCTGGGCGGCAGCGTCCTGATCGACGCGAAGCTGGCGCGGCGGCTGGGGGCGGCGTGGGACCGCTACGCCGCGCGCACCTCCAACCTGCCCTTTGCGGCGATCCTGGCCGGGCGCCAAAGCCTCGTCTGGAAGGAGATCGGCTGGTGGCGCCCGGCGGTGGCTCTGCTGCTCTATGGCGGTCTGCTGCACCTGCACCGGATGCTGTTCGGGGTGTCGCCGCTGCCCTGGTGACGGCGCCTCCTCACCGTCAGAACGTCATGCCGCGCACCTGATCGCGCAGCGTGTTGCGGGCGGTGTCGGCCTCCTTGCGGGCGGTGGACAGCTCGCGGGACAGACCGTCCAGGCGGGTTTCCTGCTCGCCCATCTTGGCGATGGTCCGCTTGAACAAATCGCTGTCGCGCGGCAGCGTGGCGAGGTTCTGGCGCAGCCGCTCCTGCTCCTTGCCGATCTCCGCCTGTTCGCGCTCCAGGTCGGCGACGCGGCGCTCCTTGTCGGCGACGGCGCCGCGCAGGGTCGCGACCTTCGCCAGGGCCTCGCGCGCCGCGGGCGGCAACTCCGTGGAGGAGGCGTAGGCCCGCACCTGCTCCGGCGACATTTCCGAGAGGCCGAACCGTTCGATCCGCGGGCGCTCCAGCGCGACCGCCAGGGTCACCGTCTGGCCGGCGGGCACCGCCACCGGCAGGCGGTAGGCGTCGGCCGTCAGGTCGGGAGCGGCCCCGCCGGTTGGCTGCACCAACTCCCAACCGGACCGCCGCGGGTGCTCGACGATGACGGTGCGGTCCTCGCCCGCCGCGCCGGAGATCCGGTAGGTGGTGGTCTGGCGGTCGGTCACGGTCAGCTGCAGCACCCCGTCGGCCAGGGTGGCGCGGGACAGGGTGCGGCTCGGCTGCTCGGAGCGGTCCACCGTCACCGCCTGATCCACCGCGAAGCTGAGGATTCGGCTCTCGCCCGCCGGAAGGGTGGCCAGCCGCGCGTCGCCCACATAGGCGGCGGCCCCGCCCAGCCGCTCATAGAGCGTCAGCACGCCCGGCGGCAGGCCGGTCTCGCCCGAGTCGCCGTTGCTGAGGCGCAGCGCGGCCAGCGGGTGGCGCGGCTGGGTGTTGGGCTGGTAGAGCGACAGCCGCTCCGCCGGGATGGCGCGGGCGGTGATCGGCATCATCATCGTGCCGCCGTTCGCCAGGGTCACCGGCTGCGGGTAGCGGAACAGCACCTGCGCCGTCGCCTCCGTGCTCTCGGCGGGGGTGGTCTCCGCCGCGCGCTGCGGCATCGCCCCGGCGAAGGGCGCACCCATGGCCGGCGCCGGGGCGGGCGGGGCGGCCATGGCGGTGGGGGCGCCGGACTCGGTGGCGGCGCGCGAGCGGACGGCCGGTTCCATGGCCTTTGCCATCGCGTCGGCGGCCACGGCCCCCTCGTCGGGGGGAGGCAGGACGCGGCCCAGCACCTCCACCGGCACCTCCGGCCGATTCACGAAATAGGCGGAGTAGAGCGCCTGACGGAAGGTGACCGGGTTGCCCGAGGCCACCGACAGCTCCACCCCCTTCCAATCGTCGCCGCTGAGATTCTCCAGCACGGCCCAGCCCTGCAGATCGCCGGTGCCGCCCTCGGCCCCCTTCGCCGATCCGGGCGCCGATTCGGGCAGGGTCAGGCGGTACGTCGCCTTCCACAGCGGGGCGGCGACCACATAGGCGACGCGCACGGTCCGCTCGGCGCCCGCGTCCGTCTGCGGGGCGGTGGTGCGGATGGTCAGGCGCCGCCGTTCCTTGCCCGCCGCTCCGGCGACCGCGGCCAGCGCGGTGTCGAGCTGCTCCTGCACCCGCGGGTCGGCGAAGCGCAGGGAATCGGTCTCCTCCAGGACGAGCTGGCGCAGCCCCTCAGCGGTCATCAGGCTGACCCGGTTGCGGGTGACGGTGCCGCCGCCGTTGGGAAGCTGGGTGTATTCCTCGGTCACCGAGAGCAGCCGGCCCGACACCGCGCGGGAGCCGCTGGTCTGCACCTCCGCCCCCTTCATCGCGTTCAACAGGGCGGTGGGGGAGGCGAGATCCTCCGGCGTGAAGGGCAACTCGCGGAATGCGGTCTCCAGCGGCTCCTGCCCCGGCAGGTCCACCGTGCCGATGCCGCCGTGGTCGTCGTAGACCACGATGCTCTTCAGCACGTCGTCCACCTGATCGCGGCGCACCTCCAGGGTCAGCGCCGCGTCGCCGGACACGCGCGCCTCATGCTCGAAATAGCCGACGCCGCCGGTGGACAGCAGCACCCGCTTCAGCGACAGCGCTCCCGGCGGCTGGTCCGCCGCCAGGGCGGGCGCGGCCAGCAGCGGCACGGCGAGGGTGAAGAGGGCGGCTTTCGTGATCCCGGACATGCGGGTTTCTCCCGTTATGGACGATTGGGCATTCTTGGCCCGGCTGATTGGACCCGGCTGACTGGGCCCGACTGATTGGCCCGGCTTACGCTTTGATTTGGGAAAGATTTGGGCAGGCGGAAAGGACCGAACCGCGCCGACATGCCGCGGAACCGCCGCTGGTCAGGGTTTGTGCGGGTTCGGCCCTCTGTGACATAAAGGTGCCAAGTCGGTTTTGCTGACTATAAAGAACACGAACAATAAAGGGAGGGGAGAGCCATGAATCCTGGCGAGAGCGGAGCTGAAGGGGTGGCCGGCGGCTGGCGGGGGGACGGCGTTCGGGCCGTCGTGGCCGGCAGTGTGGCCGGGGCCGCGGGTGCTCCGGACCGGCGGTGGGTGTTCGTGTCCGGCACCTCCGGCTTCGATGCGGAGCGCCGGACGATGGCCGGCGACGTGGAGGAGCAGGCGCGCCAGACCCTGCGCAACATCCGCCGGACGCTGCGGCGGTCGGAAGCGGACTTGTCGGATGTGGTGCGGATGCGGGTCTATCTGGCGGACGCCGCGGACTTTCCTCGGGTTCAGCCGATCCTGGCGGAGGAGTTCCGCGACCGCCCGCCCATCGGCACGACCATGGTCTGCCCGCTGGCCGACCCGCGCATGAGGATCGAGATCGAGGTCACCGCGCGCTGTTGAGCGTTTCGCATCTCCGGCTCAGGGCTCGCCGACCAGCGTGCGCGCCGATTCGATGTGGCGGCGGGCCTCGCTCAGAAGCGCGCGGTGCTGGGCCAGCGCTTCGCGGATCGGCAGGCGGCTGTTGTAGACGCGCACCTCGTTCAGCAGGCGGTCGGCGCGGTCGAGATGGGCCATCCGTTCCAGGCACTGGTCGAGCACGAGCATCGTCATTCCCCTTCGGTGCGGGCTTTTGCCTTTCGCCTCGCGGCTGAGAGGAATAAACCAACCTGTGATGACCGCGTGATTTCAGGAAACCGGCTTTTTCGTTTCGTTCGCACGGTGGGATGTTTCAGCCGATTCACCCAGCGGTCGTGCGGCGAGTGCCTGTTACGGGGTTGTAACCGATTGCGTGCACCCATGGCGGTGAGCTATGAAGAGGACGGGAGGTAACGGCCATGCACATTCTCGCGGTCGATGATGACGAGCCGGTACGCGAACTTTTGGAGTCCTATCTGGCTTCGGAAGGCTACCGCGTGACCACCGCACCGGACACGGCCGCGGCGAAGAAGGCGTTGGAGAGCGATTCCGTCGATCTGGTGGTCTGCGACCTGCGGCTTCCCGACGGCGACGGGCTGGGGCTGGTCCGCCAGATCCGCACCGAATCGCACATCCCCGTCATCATCCTGTCGTCG
This sequence comes from Azospirillum sp. P4_B5, assembly GCF_056402275.1. NCBI lineage: Bacteria > Pseudomonadati > Pseudomonadota > Alphaproteobacteria > Rhodospirillales > Azospirillaceae > Azospirillum > Azospirillum sp. P4_B5. The sequence continues at coordinate 167,757 of NZ_JBFUHT010000010.1, read as the reverse complement.
AAGGACCAGGACGTGGACCGCATCGTCGGTCTGGAACTGGGCGCCGACGATTATCTGACCAAGCCGTTCAACCCGCGCGAATTATTGGCCCGCATCAAGGCCGTGCTGCGCCGCGTCTCCGGCGAGGGGCGCCCCCCGCGCAGCCCCGACGATCTGCGCGCCGTCGTGCAGTTCGCCAACTGGGAACTGGACCTGACCGCCCAGCGCCTGCGCAGCCAGGAGGGGCGCGAGGTCGAGCTGACCAAGGCGGAGTTCGGCCTGCTGGCCGCCTTCGTGAAGCGCCCGCAGCGCGTGCTGACCCGCGACCAGCTGCTGGACCTGACCCGCGCCGACGGGGCGGAGGTGTTCGACCGCTCCATCGACGTGCTGATCCTGCGTCTGCGCCGCAAGATCGAGGCGAATCCGAAGGAGCCGCGCATCATCAAGACCGAGCGCGGCGCCGGCTACGTCTTCGACGCCAAGGTGAAGGCGGTCTAGCGTCCCGTCCAGCCGTCGGCGGCTGGACGGAACCTTCGGCGCGCGCTAGCCTTTCCGGAAAAGCAGAACCGGGAGGAACCGCGGATGGCCGACCCCATCGATTTCTATTTCGACTTTGCCTCGCCCTACGGCTATTTCGCCAGCCGCCGCATCGAGGAGCTGGCTGCGGCGCATGGCCGCACCGTCACCTGGCGCCCGATCCTGCTTGGCGCCATCTTCAAGGTGACGGGGATGAAGCCGAACCTTCAGCAGCCGTTGCGCGGCGAGTATCTGGTCCATGACGTGGGCCGGATCGCCCGGCTGACCAACGCGCCCTTCACCTACCCCGACTCGGCCCCCGCCAACAGCGTCGCCGCGTCGCGCGCCTTCTATTGGCTGACCGACGAGCATCCCGAGCAGGCGAAGCTGCTGGCCCGCACCCTCTACCACGCCCATTGGGGGGAGGGGCGCGACATCGGCCCCGCCGAAACGGTGGTGGAGATCGCCGGCACGCTCGGCCACGACCGGGCGGCGGTGGCGGCGGCCCTCCAGGACCAGACCGTCAAGGACCGCCTGCGCGCCGAGAACGACGCGGCGGTGGACCGCGGAGTCTTCGGCTCTCCCTTCGTCATCGTCGACGACGAGCCCTTCTGGGGCTGGGACCGGCTGGACATGGTGGAGCGCTGGCTGAGCACGGGCGGCTGGTAGGCTTACCGTAAAGCCCGTTGGGGGAGGGCGGTTGAAAGTCCTGCCATCGGGACCGGCGGTGGCGCTATAAGGTGGGCACCTCCGGCAACCGGTTCGCGCATGGACCAGATCCTCCCCGACCGCCGCCCCAGCAAGGCCGCCGGCCCCGCCCCTACGTCCCGGCCGCGCGCACGCCGGTCCTGGCTGACCGGCGCGGTGCTGACCGCGCTGATGCAGGGAATGATCGCCCTGTCCATCCGCTCGGTGTCGGGCGATCTGGCCATCGCCCTGCTGGGGTCGGTCGGCCTCGTCGTCGGGGCCTTCCACTATCTGTTTCCGGGAAGCCAATTCTTCAGCCTGGCCCTGGCGAACTTCATCGGCGTCTACGCCTGCGTGTTCGTCTTCTTCCTGGAAAGCAACTTCCACAGCATCCCGTCGCACATCCAGGCCGCCGCCTTCGCGATCCCGCTGATCGCCTTCCTTGGGGGTGCGTGGTGGCGGGCCAACACGATCCGCAGCATCGTGATGTCGCGGCGGCTGCGCGACGGCGGGCATTTCGACCGCATCTTCCTGTGGATGGCCCCGGTCTGGGGGATCGGCGCGCTGACCTTCCTGCTGCCGGGGCGGGACGTGTCGCCGGAGATGCTGACGGCGATCTTCCTGCTGTCGATGACCGCCATCGGGATCGTCGTCGCCCTCGTCGCCCGCGACATCGCCGTCTTCCTGCTCGATGCCGGGCTGCTGTTCGAGGGCTTCTTCCAGCAGGCGGCCCGGCTGGTGCTGCCGGCCTTCGCCTTCCTGACCTTCTATTCGCTGTGCATCATCATGTTCGGCGCCTTCTACACCGTCCTCGACCGCTTCATGGTGGAGCCGAACTTCATCATCGACGGCGTGCGCCGCGACCTGACCTTTCCGGAGGGGCTGTACTTCTCTCTGGTCACCTTCGCCACGGTCGGCTACGGCGACATCCACCCGGTGACGGGGGCGGTGCGGCTGATCTGCGGGATCGAGATCGTGATGGGCGTCCTGCTTCTGCTGTTCGGCTTCAGCGCCATCATCGGCCACACCGCCCCGCGGGACCGCCGCGACCGCGACGGTCCGTTGTAAGGCGGGTCAGGGAGCGAGGAACACCGTCTCGGCCTGATGGACCACCCCGTCCGACAGGCGGGTCAGGGTGAGGGTCAGCGGCGTGGAGCCGGCCACCGCGGCGCCCGCCGGGGCGCGGACATGGATGCGGTGGGTCTGCACCGTGTCGGGTTCGGCGCCCAGCACCGGTGCTGCGCCATCGGCAGCCCCGCCACCAACTGCCTCGCTACCAACCGCCGTCACCGTGGCGCCGCGGGGGCCGGAGACCGTCAGGCGGTAGCCCTGCGGGGCGGGGGTCATGTTGGAGATCTTGACCGTGTAGCTGTTCTGGATCGCGCCGTCGGACAGGGTGACGTAGATCGGCGCCCGGTCACGCAGGACGGAAACGTCCACCGTCGGCTCCAGCAGCACGCCCAGCGTCATCATCCCGCCGACCACCAGCATCACCAGCGAATAGATGATGGTGCGCGGGCGGACCAGCCGGTAGGGCTCCGGCTTGCGGGCCACGGCCTTGGCCTCCTGGGCGGACTGGGTGTCGTAGCGGATCAGCCCGCCGGGGCGCCCGATGCGGCCCATCACGTCGTCACAGGCGTCGATGCACAGGCCGCAGCTGATGCAGTCCATCTGGAGGCCGTCGCGGATGTCGATGCCGGTCGGGCAGACCTGGACGCAGGCCTTGCAGTCAATGCAGTCGCCGAGCCCTTCGGCGGAACGTTCCGTCCAGCTCTGCTCCTTGCGCAGCGGCGCGCGGCCGTCGCCGCGCCAGTCCTGATAGGTGACGGTGAGGCTCTCATCGTCCAGCAGGGCGGCCTGGATGCGCGGCCAGGGGCAGACATAGACGCACATCTGCTCCCGCATGAAGCCGGCCATGGCGTAGGTGCAGGCGGACATGAACAGGATCCAGCCGGTCGCCACCGGCCCGGGCTGGAAGCGCAGCAGGTCCGCGACGTAGCCCGGCGCGTCCACGAAGTAGAAGAGGGCCGAGGCCCCGGTCGCCAGGGCGATCAGCAGCCAGACCGCGTGCTTGGCCGTCTTCTTGGCCAGCCAGCCGGCGTTGCGCGGGCCGTTGTCCAGCCGGATGCGGGCGCCGCGGTCGCCTTCGATCCATTCCTCCACCTTCACGTAGAGGTCGGTCCACACCGTCTGTGGGCAGGTGTAGCCGCACCAGACGCGGCCGGCCAGCGCGGTCGCCAGGAACAGGCCGACCGCCGCGAGGATCATCGCGCCCGTCAGGTAGTAGATGTGCTGCGGCCAGAGTTCGAGGGCAAACAGGTAGAAGCGCTGGCTGTCCAGATCGAAGAGGATCGCCTGGTTGGGCAGGCCGGCGCCGCGGTCCCAGCGCAGCCAGGGTAGCAGCATGAACAGCGCCAGCAGGCCCACCATCAGCGCCGACTTGATGCGGCGGAACCGGCCGCGCGCCGCCTTCGGGTAGATCTTCTGGTGCGAAGCGTAGAACGGAGCCGGGGCGGAAGAAGCCGGGGTGGACGGGGCCGGAGCGGAGGGCGGCGGGGGAAGGCTGGACGAGCGGGCGAGATTCTGCATGGCGTGCCTCTGCGCAAACATCCGCACCACCCGAGCGGTGGCCTGCGGCATGGCGCCGACTGTATGCCTTCAATCACAGACTTCGCAAGCGTGATTGAATGCATTCAATGGAGGCTGTGTATGGAAAATCCCGATTTTTCGGGGGTCGATCCCTGCAATGCGACACTCTGAAGCAGGCTGTTGACCGGATTCAGATGATCACGCCCGCGGTGGCGGGGGGCAGGACCAGGGCGTCGGCCAGGATCTCCAGCGCGCGGCGGGTCTCGTCGCGGTCCAGCGGAGCGCCCAGGCAGAAGCGCAGGGCCGCGGGCACGTCCGGGGTGGTGGCGAAGGCCTCCGCGGCCACCGCCGAAATGCCCCGGCTGCGCAGGTGGGCGGTGAACTCCCCGCCGGTCCAGCCGTCCGGCAGGGTGAGCCAGAGATGGAAGGCCTCCCGCTTGGTGATGATCCGTTCCGCCGGCAGGAGCGATTCGGCGAGCGCCCGGCGGGCCATGGCCTCCGCCCGGATGGCGTCGCGCACGGCCTCCGCGGTGCCGTCGGCGATCCACAGCCGGGCGATGGCGGCGGACAGGGGGGCGGCGATCAGCGTGGTCGCCCGCTGCGCCACCGCCACCCGGCGGGCCTGCCGGGCGTCGGGCGCCGCCACATAGGCGATGCGCAGCGCCGGGGACACGCATTTTGCAAGCCCGGCGACGTGGTAGGTCAGCTCCGGCGCGAAAGCGGCCAGCGGCGGCGGCGCCGTTTCCGGCAGCGGGCCGTAGATGTCGTCCTCGATGATCGGAACGCCATGGTCGCGCACCGCCGCAACGACCGCCCGCCGCCGCTCCTCCGGCATGGTCGCGGTGGTCGGGTTGTGGAAAGTCGGGATGCAGTAGAGCGCCTTGGGCCGGTGCTCGGCGAGCGCGGCGCGCAGCGCGTCGGGGTCGATGCCGTCCGCGTCCATCGGAACGCCGACCACCCGCAGCCCGAGCTGGGCCGCCGCGGCGCGGAAGCCGGGGTAGGTCAGCGCTTCCGCGCAGACCGTGTCGCCGGGGCGGGCCAGGGCGGAGAGCAGGGCGAGCAGGGCGGCCTGCGTGCCGGGCGCAACCAACACCCGCTCCGCCGTCAGGCCGGGCAGGCGATGGCGCAGCCAATGGACCGCCGCCTCGCGGTCCTCCGGGCTGTCGGCCCCGTCCGGGTAGCGCAGCAGGTCCGGTAGCCCCAGAGCCGCGGTGGCCGCGGCGACGCCGCGGGTCATGCGGGCGGTGAGCGCGGCGGCGTCCTCCGGCTGCGGCGGCTGGTTCATCGCCATGCTGACGGCCAGCGGGACCGTGCCAACGGTGGTGTGCGGCTCCGCGGCGAAGGGCGGGGGAACATGGCTGGTCTTGCGCACGAAGGTGCCCTGCCCGACCCGCGCGTCCACCAGCCCGCGGTGGCGCGCCTCCCCGTAGGCGCGGCTGACGGTGGTGAAGTCGATGCCCAGCCGGTCGGCCAGGATCCGCTGCGGGGGCAGCCGGTCGCCGGGCCTCAGCCGCCCCGCGCCGATGTCCGCCGCGATGGCGTCGGCGATGGCGATGTAGACGGGCCGGCTGCGGTCCTCCAGCGAGGGCGCCCAGTCGATGGGGTGGGAAGCGTTTTGAGGGGCGGGAAGCTGCGGCATGGTGATCCTTGCAGGGAGGCGGGGCGCTCCCTTCCAGACATTAGGCCCGGCATTGTATGGATTGTCAATGTGCGCGTCGGGAATGTACCACCGGCCGCGCCAGCCCCCGTTCATCGCGGGGTGTTCCACCCTGGACAACAGGCTCCGCAGCCAAAGCGTGCGCAGAAAAAAGGCCACCGGGGTGGTCCCCGATGGCCTTCGAGTCTAGGGAGGAAACGTCCAGGACGTCGCGCCAGCCGCCGCAACGGCGGCCCACAACGCTTGAACACAAGGGAAGCATACTAATATATTAATATGAAAGCAAGCAGGAAATCGGGGGTGGCAATCCATATTCGACGCCGCCGTTCGATCTCGCCGCCCCCATCCCGCAGGATTGACGGGATGGGGTATCGGGTGATGGGTCAGCCGCTGTTGCGCAGGCCGGCGGCGACGCCGTTGATCGACATCAGGATGCCGCGCCGCACCCGCTCGTCGCTGCTGCCGGCGCGGTGGCGCCGCAGAAGCTCGACCTGGACGTGGTTCAGCGGGTCCATGTAGGGGAAGCGGTTGCGGATCGACCGCGCCAGCAGCGGATTCTCGCCCAGCAGCTCGTCATGCCCGGCGATGGCCAGCAGATGGCGGCGGGTGCGCTGCCACTCTTCGCGGATGCGGCCGAAGATGCGCTCGCGCAGCTCGACGTCCTCCACAAGCTCGGCGTAGCGCGAGGCGATGGCGAGGTCGCTCTTGGCCAGCACCATGTCCATGTTGGACAGCAGCGACTTGAAGAAGGGCCAGGCGCGGTTCATGCGCTGGAGCAGGGCGAGCCCGTCCGGCTCCTCCTTCAGCCAAGCCTCCACGGCGCTGCCGAAGCCGTACCAGCCCGGCAGCATCAGGCGGCACTGCGCCCAGGAGAAGACCCAGGGAATGGCGCGCAGGTCCTCGATGCGGTCCGACTTGGTGCGCGAGGCCGGACGGCTGCCGATGTTCAGCGTGGCGATTTCCGAGATCGGCGTGGCCGTGCGGAAATACTGGGTGAAGCCCGGCGTCTCGTAGACCAGCCCGCGGTAGGCGCCGAAGGCCAGCTCCGACAGCCGCTCCATCGCCGCGTAGAAGGACTCCGCCGGTTCGACGCGGTTCTCCAGGTCGAGCAGGGTGGCCTCCAGCGTCGCCGCGGTCAGGACTTCCAGGTTGCGCTGCCCGACCTCGGGCCGCCCGTACTTCGAGGCGATGACCTCGCCCTGCTCGGTGATGCGGATCTGGCCGGACACCGCGCCGGTCGGCTGGGCCAGGATCGCCTGATAGCTGGGGCCGCCGCCGCGGCCGACCGAGCCGCCGCGGCCGTGGAACAGCCGCATGCGCACGCCGTGCCGGTCGAACAGCTTCGCCAGCTCGATCTCCGCCTTGTACAGCTCCCAGCCGGAGGTCAGGAAGCCGCCGTCCTTGTTGCTGTCCGAATAGCCGAGCATCACCTCCTGCTCGCCCCCGCGCGAGGTGACGAGGGCGCGGTAGGCGGGCAGGGTGAACAGCCGCTCCATCGTCGCCGGGGCCTGCCGGAGATCCTCAATGGTCTCGAACAGCGGGACGATGTTGAGGCCGAGCGCCGGAGCGCCCCCCGCCTCCGGGCGCAGCAGGCCGGATTCCTTGAGAAGCAGCGCCACCTCCAGCAGGTCGGACGCGCCGTCCGTCTTGGAGATGATGCTGTTCGGCAGGGCGGCGGGGCCGTAGGTCTCGCGCAGCTGGCGGGCGGCGAAGAAGATCGCCAGCTCGCCCGCCGTCTCCTCCGAATAGACGTGGTAGGGCGAGTGGAGCGGGCGCGGGCTCTGGATTTCCTCGGCCAGCAGGGCGATGCGCTCGTCCTCCGACAGGGCGGCGTAGTCGGCGCAGCGGCCGGCCACGGCCAGCAGCTCCGCCACCGTGCGCTGGTGCACGTCGGAGTTCTGGCGCAGGTCGATGGGCGCCAGATGGAAGCCGAAGGTCTTCACCGCGATGATCAGGCGGCGCAGCCGCCCGGCGGCCAGACGGCCTGCCCCGTGGGCCTTCAGCGAGGCGGCCAGCACCTCCAGATCGGCCAGCAGCTCGGCGCTGGTGGCGTAGGGATCGCCCTTGCCGACCGCGTTGCGCAGCGCCTCATGCTGGTCGAGCGTGCGCGAGGTCGCCGCCAGACGGGCGTAGATGCCGGTCAGGGCGCGGCGGAACGGCTCGTCGGCGCGGTGCGGCGAATGGTCGGGGGAGCGCTTGGCCAGCGCCTCCAGCTCCGGAGAGGTGCCGAGCAGCAGCTCGGACAGCGGCAGCTCGCCGCCCAGCTCGTGGATCTCGGTCAGATAGTGGTCGAGCGCGGCGGTCGATTGCAGGCGCATCGCCTCGCGCAGGATCGGCGCCGTGACGAAGGGATTGCCGTCGCGGTCGCCGCCGATCCAGGAACCGATGCGGAAATAGGGCGGCAGCGACCACTCCCGCTCGGGGAAGCGCTTGGCCAGCAGATCCTCGAAGCGGCAGAACAGCTTCGGCAGCTCGGAGAAAAAGGTGTCGGTGTAGTAGGAGATGCCGTTCTTCACCTCGTCGATCACGGCGAGGCGCTGCGGGCGCAGCATGCGGGTGCGCCACAGGGTCAGGATGGCCTCCTGCAGCGCGTCCATGTTGGCCTCCGCCTCCTCCGGCGTCAGGCGGGAGCGGTCGCGGGTGTCGAGCAGGGACGCCACCTTGTGCTCCAGCGCCAGGATGCTCTTGCGCTGGACCTCGGTCGGGTGGGCGGTCAGCACCGGGCTGACCTGGGCGATGTCCAGCACGCCGGCCAGCCGGTCCGGTCCGACCCCGGCGGCCTCCAGCCGTTCCAGCGCGTAGGGCAGGGTGCCCTCGCGCGCCGGCGAGCCGGCGATGGCGTGGTCGCGGGTGCGGCGGATGTGGTGCTGGTCCTCGGCGATGTTGGCGAGGTGCAGGAAATAGGAGAAGGCGCGCACCACCGACATCATCGTGTCGCGCGGCAGACCGTTCAGGATCTCGGCCATCTCGCGGCGGGCGGAGTCGTCGTCGTCGCGGTTGAAGCGGACCGAGGCCTGGCGCACGTTCTCGATGACGCCGTAGACGCCGTCGCCCTCCTGCTCGCGCACCGTGTCGCCGAGCAGGCGGCCGAGCAGGCGAATGTCCTCGCGCAGCGGGAAATCCTTGTCGTCGATGCCAGTGTCGGTGCCGGTTTCGGCGTCGGTGACCGGAGCGGTGGAATGGAGGGAGGCGTCGGTGGTCATCGTGGGTCGCTCCGGCTGTGCGAAGGTGGAACCGTCGAGAAAGGATATGCTTGCAACTGTAAAGCAGTTTGCTGCACCTGCTAAAGCCCTTTTCCCCTTGTGGGAGAACGGCTTCGGCACGGTTGCGGACGCCGCCGCCCCGGTGGCGCCGGATAGGCTGCGGTGTCCGCACAGATCTATCACCTGGGGGCGGCACCCGCCACGACGGCGCGCGGTCCTTCCGCCATGCGGTGACGGCTGCTGTTCAGCAGGGGAGTTATACTAGTATATCAAATTCGCTGGCAAGACCGGCGGCTAAGACCCGCAGTTTGCTCATGGCGCGCCGAACCGTCCCGGCGGCAGCCCGGCGACGCCGGGCGTACAGGCGAACAGCCCGCCGGCCAGCGGCTCCCCGGCCGGCGCGTCGTGGGCGGCGGTGGTGATGAACAGCTGGTCCAGGCCCGGCCCGCCGAAGGCGCAGGAGGTGACGTTGGACGCCGGCAGCCGCACCACCCGGTCCAGCGTCCCGTCCGGCCGGAAGCGGCTGACCCGCCCGCCGCTCCAGTGGGCGACCCAGAGATGCTCCTCGGCGTCGCAGGTCATGCCGTCGGGATAGCCGTCCTCCTCGCCGAAGCGGAGGTGGACGCGCTTGTCGGACAGTGAACCATCCCCGGCCAGGGTGAAGGCGAAGATGGTCCGGGACGGGCTGTCGGTGTGGTAGAGCGTCCGCCCATCCGGGGACAGGGCGGGGCCGTTGCTGACCGTGTAGCCCTCGTCCACCCGCTCCACGCGACTGTCCGGCCTGACGCGGTACAGCGCGCCGGAGGCGTCCTGTTCCGCGTCGTCCATGCTGCCCACCCACAACCGCCCCGCCGCATCGGCCATGGCGTCGTTCAGGCGGTTGCCGGGTGTATCCTCCTCCAGCCGCACAAGCTCACGGCCGATGGTCAGCCGGTCGCCGTCGAGCGTCAGGCCGACCAGCCGGCGCGAACGCAGCCCGGCGACGAAGCCAGCGCCGTCCGCCCGCTCGACCAGCCAGCAGGCGGCCTCCTCCAGCGGCCAGTCGCGGCCCCGACCGTCGGCGGGTGTGTAGCGCAGCAGGCGCGACCCGCGGATGTCCACGGCGAACAGGGCGTTGCGCGACGGCGACCAGACCGGCCCCTCGCCAAGCTGTGCGCCCGCCTCCCAGACACAGTGAGCGTCCATGGTCCCGGTCTCCTTACCATTGCGGTCCTGCAAGGCGCCGCGGGTCCTTTCGTCACAGGTCCAGGGTGGCTTTCGCGGCAAGTCTTTTGCAGCGTTCCGGCGCGGGAAGTGGCAAAAAGAGCGCGTGGCGTTCGCCGGTCCCATGCCCATATGGGGCTTGACCGAACGATCGAACCGACGTTTGAACCAACCTTTGAGCCGACGTTTCAAGGCAGTATTTTTCCGAGGGAGGAATTCACCCATGTCTGCCCCGACCCGACTGAAGCCCGGCGTCGTGACCGGAGAGGACTACCGCGCGCTGATCGCCGCCTGCCAGGACGGCGGTTACGCTCTGCCGGCGGTCAACGTGGTCGGCACCAACGGCATCAACGCCGTCCTCGAGGCGGCGGCGAAGAACCGCTCCGACGTGATCGTGCAGCTGTCCAACGGCGGCGCCCGCTTCTACGCCGGCGAGGGCATGAAGGACGCGCTCCAGGCGCGCATCCTCGGCGCCGTGTCGGCGGCCCAGCACGTCCATCTGCTGGCCGAGCAGTACGGTGTCTGCGTCGTCCTGCACACCGACCACGCCAACAAGGGCCTGATCCCCTGGGTCGAGGGCATGATCGGCCACGGCGAGGAGCATTTCCGCCGCACCGGCCGTCCGCTGTTCAGCTCGCACATGCTCGACCTGTCGGAGGAGTCGCTGGACTTCAACCTGTCGGAATGCGCCCGCATCCTCAAGCGCCTCGCCCCGCTGGGCATGAGCCTGGAGATCGAGCTGGGCGTGACCGGCGGCGAGGAGGACGGCATCGGGTCGGAGGACCTGGACGCCGCCAACAACGCCCACCTCTACACCCAGCCGGAAGACGTGCTGCGCGCCTATGAGGAGCTGTCGCCCATCGGCCACTTCTCGGTCGCGGCCTCCTTCGGCAACGTCCACGGCGTCTACGCCCCGGGCAACGTGAAGCTGCGCCCGGAGATCCTCGGCGCCTCGCAGTCCCTGGTGGCGGAGCGTCACGGCGGCGGCGCCAAGCCGCTGGCCCTGGTGTTCCACGGCGGTTCGGGGTCGGAGAAGGAGAAGATCGCCCAGGCGGTCGGCTTCGGCGTGTTCAAGATGAACATCGACACCGACACCCAGTTCGCCTTCGCCGAGTCCATCGGCGGCTTCGTGCTGGAGAACGAGGCGGCTTTCCGCCATCAGATCGACCCGCAGTCGGGCAAGCCGCTGAAGAAGCTGTACGACCCGCGCAAGTGGCTGCGCCTGGGCGAGCAGGGCATGGTCCGCCGCCTGGACGAGGCCTTCGCCGATCTGGGCGCCGCCGGCAAGTCGCTGGCCGGCTGATTTGGTCAAAACGTGGGGGTGGGGGGCCGGCACGGCCGCTCACCCCTACACCGACGGCACCACCCCGATCACCGGGTCCGGCGGCGTCGCAATCATCGCCGGAGCCGGGGCCGGAGCCGGGGGCGCCGTGAAATCCACGGCCAGTTGCTCGACCGTCATCGACCCGGCGCCCGCCGCCACCTCCGCGCCGAACTGGAAGCCCAGGATCCAGTCCGTCTCGCTGACGATCCCGCGGGTCTGAAGCTCGTCCAGCAACCCGTCCAGGTCCAGCGTCCCGGCAAGCCGGTCGTCGCCGTATTGCAGGACCGTGTATTCCCAGTCGATCGGATTGCCGTCCACCCCACCGCTGAACAGCGGCTTGTTCCACAGGGTGGCGTCCCCCTGCGCGTCGGTCAGCGTGGCGACCGGCTCCCCGGCGGGGGTGAAAAAGCCGCTGTGCAGCCACACCATCACCTCGTCGGTCACGCCCTCGATCCCCTTGGCCGGGTCGTCGCCGATCCACAGGCTGACGGCGACGTTGTAGAGGTTCGTGGCACCGGTCAGGCCGACCTTGTAGGTCACGTCGAAGTTGGGCAGGTCGGCGATCCGCGCCGGCAGGACCGCGCTGGTGGACGGCGCACCATTCCACGGGTTGACGCCGTGGGTCAGCTCCGGATAGGCGCGTACCGGGTAATTCTCGTAGGTCAAGGCGCGCCGGCTGTCGTAGGGCCAATTCCAGCTGATCACCGTCCCGTTGGGAAACGTCGCCTCGTTGAGGACGATGGACTGGGTGAAGTCCTTGCCGTTGCGGTAGCCGCCCGGATTCCAGACGTTGCTGCTGGCCGCCCAGCCGCCCGCATCCAGGCGGTCGGCGCTTCCCGTCAGCGTCGTGGTCATGGTGGGTCCCCGCTCCGTCCTGTTCTGTCCGGCGTCGGGGCTTCAACAGAGGCGGTCGGCGAAGATCGCGGCGGCGTTCAGCCCCCCAGGGAAAGCCGGCGGTCGATGTCGCGGGCGAGCCGATCCATCGGGCTCGTCGGCTCGATGACGTCGCGCCACTTGTTGTGCCAATGGAAGCAGAAGGCGCCGGGGAAGAAGCTGTCGAGGTCGAACGCGACCGGCGACGCCGTCATGAAGTCGTTGAAGTGAAGCACCGAATTGTCGATCCACCCGGCGTCGAACCAGGGGCACGGCAGCACCAGGATGTCCATCGGCGTGTCGTAGACCAAGCCGGCCTGCTGGAAACCCCAGCCGCGCCCGCGGTTGCGGATGAACTCGATGTTGCCCTTCATCGCCTCCGATCGCGGCGTGGGGGAGATGTAGAGCGCGCCGTTGGGATAGTTCTGCCGCTCCCATCGATAGGCCAGGATCTTGCCGGGAAACTGGTTCAGGAGCGGCGTGACGCTCCTCAGGAACAGGCAGTCGAGGTCGAACCACACGCCGCCGTATTTGTAGAGCAGGATGTACCGGACGATGTCGGAGTAGAAGGACGCGTCGATCGACCGCCCGAAGTCGTTTCCCTCGAGAAAGGTGCCGCGGCATTCGTCGCGCTCGGAAAAGGCGCGGATCTCGGCGTATTCGCTGATTTCACTCGGATATCCGTTCTCGACGCCGTTCTGCGTCCAGAGGATGATTTTGTTCGCGCGGCCACGGACGTTGAACAGATGGCAGCTTTTCACTGAAATGAGGTGCTTCTCGTTCAGCGGGCCGTCCCAATAGGCGTGGAAGGTGAGCGGTTCGGCCGGGGGCGTCTCGTCCTTGATGAGCTTGGCGATCTCGAGCGCCAGAAGTTCATGGGAGAAATCCTCCGGCGAGAACTTTAGCACTTCCATCGATGGACCCTTCACGACGCCGTTCTTGGGGGATCTCCCGCCGAACGCCGTTATGCAACAGGTCCGGCGGGGCAAGCAACCTCACCCTCCCGACGGGAAGCCTTCACTTGCCCTTGCGGGTCAGCAGGAAGGCGAAGACGCCGATGGTGACGACGAAGACGCTGACGGCGCCGGCCAGGGCGATGTAGGTGGTGGTGTCGAAGTTCATGGCGCAACCTCCATCGGTTGAAGAGACAGGCAGGGTCAGGGAGCGAGGAAGACGGTCTCGTGCTGGACGGTCAGCCCGTCCGGCTGGCGGGTGACGACGAAGGCCGTGGGGGTCGAGGGCTGGCGCAGCGCCTCCTTCGGCACGCGGACCAGCACGCGGTGGGTCGCCACGCTGTCGGGATCGGCCTCGACCAGGACGGAGCCTTCCGCCGCCTCGCCCTCGCCGCCGGCCACCGACAGGACGGCGCCGGGAAGGCCGGTGACGGACAGGCGATAGCTCTGGGCCGCCCGCGTCATGTTCAGGACCTTGACCGTGTAGGCGTTCTGGATGTCGCCGTTGGACAGGGTGACGAACAGCGGCGCGCGGTCGCGCAGGATGTTCACGTCGACCTTCGGCTTCAGCACCAGACCGGTAGCCATCATCCCGCCGACGACGGTCAGCAGCAGCGTGTAGATGATCGTCCGTGGGCGTACCGGCTTGAACGCCGGCTTGGCTCCGTTGGCCCGCGCGATCTGGGCGTTCAGGGAATCGAAGCGGACCAGATCGCCGGGCCGCCCGATCTTTGCCATCACGTCGTTGCAGGCGTCCACGCACAGGCCGCAGCCGATGCAGGCGAGCTGCGGGCCGTTGCGGATGTCCACCCCGGTCGGGCAGACATGGACGCAGGCTCCGCAATCGATGCAGTCGCCCAGCCCCTTCGCCTTGCGCTCCTCCCAGCTTTGCGAGCGCTTCAGGTGGCCGCGGCCCTCGCCGCGCCAGTCCTCATAGGTGACGGTCAGGCTCTCCTCGTCCTGCATCGCCGCCTGGAAGCGCGGCCAGGGGCACATGTAGATGCACACCTGCTCGCGCGCGTGGCCGGCCAGCAGATAAGTCGTCGCGGTGAACAGCCCGATGAACAGCAGGACGTTCGAGGTCGCCTCGAACCGCAGCATCTCCAGCGCCAGCGTCGGGGCGTCGTTGAAGTAGAAGACCCAGGCCCCGCCGGTCAGCAGAGCGATCAGCAGCCACGCGGCGTGCTTGGCCGCCTTCTTTGCCAGCTTGGCCGGCGACCAGGGGGCGTGATCCAGGCGGATGCGGTCGCCGCGGTCGCCCTCGATCCGGCGCTCCACCCACAGGAACAGGTCGCTCCACACCGTCTGCGGGCAGGCGTAGCCGCACCAGACGCGGCCGGCGAGCGCGGTCGCCAGGAACAGGCCGATCGCCCCCAGGATCAGCGCGCCGGTCAGGTAATAGACCTGCTGCGGCCACAGCTCGATGAAGAAGAAATACAGGCGGCGGCCCGGCATATCCACCAGCACCGCCTGATCCGGCGCGTTGGGGCCGCGGTCCCAGCGAATCCAGGGGGTGACGTAGTAGAGGCCGAGCAGAAGGATCAGCGTCAGCCATTTCAGCCGGCGGAAGGTGCCGCCGACCGACTTCGGGTAAATCTTGCTGTATTTGGCGTAGAGGCCGCTTTTGCGCGCAGGTTCCGCGGGATGGGGGGCGGTAGACGGTTCGGTGGTGGAAACGCTCATCATGGTCGTCCGTGGTTCGGCCCGCGGACACATGGGGCAAGGGCGGGGCAGGGGGCGGGCCGTCCCCGCAGGCTAGGGAGACGGCGCGGCGCCGCCTTTGCGAATCCGCAAACGGACGGGGGTGGCGGGCGATTTTTGTCGGAGGGGCGCTGGGGTGGGGGCAAGCGCCTCTACCCGTCCAGCGTCACCGCCTCCAGCGCGGACAGGTCGCAGACGAAGACGTTCGGCGCCCTCTCGACCACGAAACCCGCGCGCTTGAACTCCGCGATGGTGCGGCTGGCCGTCTCCATGCCGACGCCGAGCATGGCGCCCAAATCCTCGCGGCCCGACAGCAGGACCGGATCGTTCGGAGCATCGGCGGCGAGCTTCAGGAACAGTCGGGCCAGCCGCCGCCGGGCGCTGCCGGTGGACAGCTCGGTCAGCCACTCGTCGGCCTGATGCAGGGATTGATACCAGCGCTCCATCAGGCGGGCGTGCAGACGCGGCGTTTCCTTGCTCAGCCGCTCGACCACCGCACGGGGCAGGCGGCAGGTCTCGGCCTCCTGAAGCACGACGGCGGTGTGCTCGTAGGGCTTGCCGACCAGCACCTCCAGCCCGGCCACGGCGCCCCGGCGGAGCAGCCGGACGATGCGCTGCGTGCCGTCGGGGAGGAACTGGACCAGCTTCACCAGCCCGCTGCGGATCGTGTAGAGGGAGCCGCCCTCGTCCCCCGCGCTGTAGAGCGTGGCGCCGGGCTGGAAGCGCAACTCGTCGATGGGAATGTGGATCAGGTCGAAATCCTGGTCGCGCAGGTCGCCGAACAGGACGAGGTCCCGTATGGCGCAGCTGCTGCAGCGCGCGGTGCCCAGCCGCGCGGCGTCGATTCCGTTCCGATGCACCCCTGCCCGCCTTCCGTCCGCTGGCCCCGTTCCGCCCGAAGCTCCAGAGCGAATTTTACGCGGTCCGGTCGAAAAGTTCCAACCGCGTGGATCCGCCCCGGGCGATATCCCGTATCCTGTTCCACCCCCCTACCCACGTTGCGCCCAACGAAAGGCAATCTATATGACTAATAGCTTATGATCTTATTCTGAAGTGGTATTGTCTCAGTCGATCCCCGGCGATAACCAAAGAGATGCCCGCAACGTGAAACATTCGACATTATCTGAAATCATCGAATAGACCGCACGGCGAGCAGGGCATTAAGGAGCGACCTATTGGATTTTCTTTGTTTTTGGAGTGAACGCTGCCGCAAGGACCGGCGCCATGACCGTCGGTGATTTGGATCTCGACGCCTGCAGCCGGGAACCGATCCATCGCCCCGGCAGCATCCAGCCTCACGGCATGCTGTTGGCCTTTTCCGGAAACGACGTCGGCGCCACTCTGATCCAGGCAAGCGCCAACGCTGCGCCGGCGCTTGCCCTGCCGCTGGAGCAGGCGTTGGGTCAGCCGTTGGAACGAGCGCTCCACCCGCAGATCGCCACCACAGTCCGCTCTTTCCTTGCCGCCGGTCCGGTGCCGTCCCGCCCGGTGCCAGTCACCGTGACCGAACTGCCCGGTGCCGGCCGTCACCAGCTTCTCGCCCACGCCGTTCCCGACGCGGCGGGCAACGGTGTGGTGATCCTGGAGCTGGAACGGCTGGACGGGCAGGAGACCGACCTTCTCGACCACGTCTACCCGCGCATGCGCGAGGCGCTGGAGCGGCTGGACGCGTTGAACGCGCCGGCGGACCTCCTGAACTGCGCCGCGCAGGAGGTGCGGGCACTCACCGGCTTCGACCGCGTGCTGATCTACCGCTTCGACGCCGATTGGCACGGCACGGTGGTGGCGGAAGACGGGAACGGGCGGTTGCCCTCCTACATGGATCTGCGCTTTCCCGCCTCCGACATCCCCACCCAGGCGCGCGAGTTGTACCGGCTGAACCGCCAGCGGCTGATCCCCGATGCCGGCTACGCCCCGGTGCCGCTGGTCGCGCTGCCGCCGGTTCCCGCCGGGGCGGCGCCGCTGGATCTCAGCCTCTCCGTCCTGCGCAGCGTGTCGCCGGTGCATGTGCAATACATGCGGAACATGGAAACCGCCTCTTCCATGTCGGTGTCGATCCTGCTGCACGGGGTCTTGTGGGGGCTGGTCTCCTGCCACCACCGGGAGCCGAGGGCGGTGTCCTACGCCGTGCGCTCGGCCTGCGACCTGATCGCCCAGATCCTGTCGGTGCGCATCGCCGCGGTGGAGGACCGGCGCGACGCGGAGCACCGCATCGCCCTGCAATCCATCCAGGCGCGGCTGCTGGCCGCCATGGCCCAGGTCGATCCCTTCATCGCCGGCCTGACCGAGCATCCCGACGACCTGCTGCGCTTCGCCAACGCCAGCGGAGCCGCCGTCGTCTTCGAACGGCGCTGTACGCTGGTCGGCGACACCCCGACGGAAGAGCAGGTGCGCGACCTCGTAAACTGGTTGGCCACCCAGGGCGAGCCGGAGCAATTCGAGACCGACAGTCTGCCCGCCCTCTACCGGGCCGCCGCGGACTTCGAAGGCAAGGCTGCGGGGCTGCTGGCCATCGCCGTGTCGAAGCTGCACGCCAGCTACGTGCTGTGGTTCCGGCCCGAGGTGGTGCGCACCGTCCGCTGGGGCGGTGACCCGCGCAAGCCGCTCGACCGCGACGGGCAGCGATTGTCCCCTCGTGCCTCTTTCGAGACGTGGAAGGAGACGGTGCGCCACCGCGCGCTGCCCTGGACCGCGGCGGAGCGCGACACCGCCGCCGCGCTGCGCCACGCCGTCATCGGCATCGTCCTGCGCAAGGCCGAGGAGCTGGCGGCCCTGTCGCGGGAACTGGCGCGCTCCAACAAGGAGCTGGAGTCCTTCTCCTACTCCGTTTCCCACGACCTGCGCGCGCCGTTCCGCCACATCGTCGGTTACGCCGAGCTGTTGCAGGAGCTGGAGTCGGACCAGTTGAGCGCCACCGGAAAGCGCTATCTGGACGTCATCGTGGACGCGGCTAACAGCGCCGGCACGCTGGTGGACAATCTGCTGCACTTCTCCCAGATGGGACGCAGCGAGCTGACCCCCGTCTCGGTGGACATGAACGCCCTGGTGGCGGAGGTGCGGGAAACGCTGGCGCCCGACACCGCCGGACGGGCGATCGAATGGAACATCGCCCCGCTGCCCACGGTGCGCGGCGATCCCGTGATGATGCGGCTGGTTCTGCAAAATCTATTGTCGAACGCCATCAAATACTCCCGCGCCCGGGAACCGGCGCGCATCGCCGTGGGTTGCGAAGACCGGCCCACCGAAACCATCTTCTTCGTCAGGGACAACGGGGTCGGCTTCAACCAAGCCTACGAGAAGAAGCTGTTCGGGGTCTTCCAGCGGCTGCACCGCAACGAGGAATTCGAAGGCATCGGCATCGGCCTGGCCAACGTCCGCCGCGCCGTGGAGCGCCACGGCGGACGGACCTGGGCCGACGGGCGGCTCGACAAAGGGGCGATCTTCTACTTCACGCTGCCGAAGGCCGGGATGGCGAAACCGGATCCGCGCGATCTCGATGAGTGACCTGAAACATGAGTGACCTGAAACCCATCCTGCTGGTCGAAGACAACCCGCGGGACCTGGAGCTGACCCTGGCGGCGCTGGAGAAATGCCAGCTCGCCAACGACGTGATCGTCGCCCGCGACGGCGAGGAGGCGTTGCGGATGCTGACCCGCCGCGATCCGGAGACGGGGCAGCCGACCCAGCTTCCCGCCGTCGTCCTGCTCGACCTCAAGCTGCCGAAGATCGACGGGCTGGAGGTGCTGGAGCGGGTGAAGAGCGATCCGGAGACCCGGCACGTTCCCATCGTGATGCTCACCGCGTCGCGCGAGGAAAGCGACCTCGTGCGCAGCTACAAGCTGGGGGTGAACGCCTTCGTGGTGAAGCCGGTGGACTTCAGGGCCTTCTTCCAGGCGATCCGCGACCTGGGCGCCTTCTGGGCGATCCTGAACGAACCCCCGGTCGGCTGCGCCCGCCGGCCGGCGGGAACCCCGCCCGCGGGAAAAGGCGCCTGAAGGAATGCCCGCCGGAATGCCAGCCGCCGTGACCATCCTGCATCTGGAAGACAGCCCGCTGGATTGTGAGCTGGCCTGCGCACGCCTGCGCAAGGCGGGGATTTCCTGCGACGTGACCCGCGTGGACACCCGCGCGGCCTTCGAGACGGCGCTGGTCAAGGCGGCGGTGGACGGGCGGCGCTTCGACCTGATCCTGGCCGACTTCTCCCTGCCCGATTTCGACGGGCTGGAGGCGCTGGGCATCGCCAAGGCCCGCGCTCCGGAAACCCCCTTCCTGTTCCTGTCCGGCCGCATGGGGGAGGAGACGGCGGTATCGGCGCTGAAGATGGGTGCCCGCGACTATGTGCTGAAGCAGCGGCTGGCCCATCTGCCCGCCGCGGTGGAGCGGGCGATCCTTGAGGCCCGCACCCTGGCCGAGCGGCGGCAGGCCGAGGAGAATCTGCGCCGCCTGCGGCAGGCCATCGACGACATCCGCGACTACGCCATCGTCACGCTGGACCTGGGCGGTCGCATCACCTCGTGGAACGAGGGCAGCCGCCGCCTTTTCGGGTACACCGAGGAGGAGGCGCTGGGCCATCCGCTCTCCCTGCTCTTCGCGCCGGAGGAACGCGGCGCGGAGAACATCCGCAGCCTGCTGGCCGGGGTGGCGGAGAAGGAGCGCTGCGAGGTCGAATGGATCCACGCGGCGCGGGACGGGCGGCGCTTCTTCGGCTCCACCGTGCTGACCGTGGCGCGCGACGCCACGGGCGCGCCGGCCGCCTATTCGGTGGTGGTCCGCGACATCACCGACCGCCGCGCTTCGGAAATCGCGCTGCGCGACAGCGAGGCCAAGTTCCGCGCCATTGCGGAAAGCATGCCGCAGCTCGTCTGGTCGGCCCCGCCGGACGGCTTGCCCGATTACTACAACCTGCATTGGTTCGCCTACACCGGCACCCGGCCGGAGGCGATGACCGGCACGGCCTGGGTGGAGGTGGTTCATCCGGACGACCGGGCGCGGACCGCCGCCCTGTGGACCACCGCGGTGCGGTCGGGCGATTTCTACGAGGTCGAGTACCGGCTGCGCGAGGCCGGGGGCCGGTACCGCTGGTTCCTCGGGCGGGCGGTGCCGCTGCGCGATGGGGACGGGCGGATCACCCGCTGGTTCGGCACCTGCACCGACATCGACGACGCGGTGAAGGCCCGCGCCGCCCAGGCCGATGCCCGCGAGGATCTGGAACGGCAGGTGGCCGAGCGCACGGCGGAACTGGTGGCCGCCAATCGGCGGCTGCTGGGCGAGGTGGCGGAGCGGCAGCGCGCCCAGGCCGACCTCAGCGCGCTCTACGCCAAGACGCCGGTGCCGCTGCATTCGCTGGACGCCGAGGGGCGGCTGCTGAGCGTCAGCGACCGCTGGCTGGAGTTCATGGGTTACGAGAGCCGGGGCCAGGTGCTCGGCCGCAACATCACGGAGTTCATGCCGCCGGACGTCGTGCGCGAGCACCGGGAGCACCACTGGCCGGAGCTGCTGCGGCTCGGCGCGTTCCAGGACATGCCCTACCGGCTGGTCAAGCGGTCGGGGGAAGTCGCCGACGTGCTGGTTTCCGCCCGGATCGAGCGGGACGGGCGGGGGGGCTTCCTGCGCACCATGGCCGCCGTGGTCGACGTCTCCGCCCGCCTGCGCGCCGAGGCCGAGCGCGAGCGGGCGGAGGAGGCGCTGCGCCATTCCCAGAAGATGGACGCGCTCGGTCAGCTCACCGGCGGCATCGCCCACGACTTCAACAACCTTCTGACGGCGATCTCCGGGAACCTTGACCTCCTGCTGTCGCGGCTGGACACGGCGGAGCGGGCGGACCTGCGCGACTACGCCGCCCACGCCAAGGTCGGGGCGACCCGCGCCGCCGGGCTGACGCAGCGTCTTCTCGCCTTCGCCCGGCGGCAGCCGCTGCGCCCCGACGCGACGAAGCCCTGCGTGCTGGTCGAGGGGATGGAGGACCTGCTGCGCCGCACGGTGGGCGAACAAGTGTCCATCGCGACCGACTGCCCGCCGGACGTCTGGGCGGCCTGGTGCGATTCCAACCAGCTGGAGATCGCGCTGCTGAATCTGGTGGTGAACGCCCGCGACGCCATGCCGGACGGCGGGCGCATCACCATCACCGCCGGCAACGCCCATCTGACGACGGCCGACGTGGCCGGCGACGTCTCCGGCGCGGCGCCCGGCGATTATGTGGTCCTGACCGTCACCGACACCGGCATGGGCATGCCGCCCGACATCATCAAGCGCGCCTTCGACCCCTTCTTCACCACCAAGCCGATCGGGCAGGGGACCGGGCTCGGGCTGTCGCAGGTCTATGGCTTCGTCAGCCAGTCCCACGGGCTGGTGCGCATCGACAGCGAGGCCGGGCGGGGCACCGCCGTGCGCCTCTACCTGCCGCGTTGCGACGGGGAGGAGGGTGCAGGCCTGTTGCCGGGGGCCGCCGCGGCGCCCGCGACCAACAGCGCGGTGGACGGCGCAGTGAATGGCGCGGTGGACGGCACCGCCGGAACCGTGCTGCTCGTGGAGGACGAGGCGCTGGTTCGCATGGTCGCGGTGCAAGCGCTGGAGGACGCCGGGCTGGACGTCGTCGAGGCGTCGGACGGGACGGAGGCGCTGGAACTGCTGGACGGCGGCCTGCGCGCCGATCTGGTGGTCACCGACGTCGGGCTTCCCGGCATGAACGGGCGGCAGCTGGCCGAGGCGGTGCATGAGCGGCGGCCGGAGCTGGGGGTGCTGTTCATGACCGGCTACGCTTACGACGCCACGCTCGGCACCGGCATCCTGGAGCCGGGCTGCGAGGTGCTCCAGAAGCCCTTCGAGACCACGGCGCTGGTCGCCCGCGTCACCGGGATGCTGGCTCACACGCGGGGTGGCGGCGGCGCCATGCGCGACTCTGTCCCGGAACGCCGCTGCGAGTGACGCGTTATCCTCCTCTAAGGAGGAGTCCGGCCCCGCGCACGGACTCCGCGCGGGGGGAGGACGGGCGATGCTTCAGGTCTCCGAATCGCAGGTGCGCCTTGGGTTTGCGGCGCCGGACAAGACGGAGGCCATCCGCATCGCCGGGCGGGCGATGGTCGACAGCGGCCTGATCGACCCCGGCTACATCGACAGCATGCTGGGCCGCGAGGCGGTGTCCGGCACCTATCTCGGCAGCGGCATCGCCATTCCCCACGGGCTTCCCGACGCGCGCGATCTGGTGCGGCGGACCGGCGTGGTGGTCGTCCAGTTCCCCCAGGGCGTCGATTGGGGCGGCGGGGAGCCGGCGCGGCTGGTCGTCGGCATCGCCGCCAAGTCGGACGAACACATCGCCGTCCTGCAACGGCTGACCGGCGTGCTGGGCGACCCCGCGGAGGCCGCGCGGTTGGGCACAACCCGTGACCCGCACGCCATCATGGCCGTGCTCAACGGCGAAGCGCCCCCAGCACCCGCAACGGAGCCCGTCGCGGTTCCCATCGACGGGGACTCCATAGCGGTCACCGCCCCGTCGCTCCACGGGCTGCACGCCCGTCCGGCGACGGCGCTGGTCGAGGTCGCCAAGCGCTTCCGTGCGGAGATCGCCGTCCGGCACGACGGCACCACGGCCAACGCCAAGAGCCTGATTTCCCTGCTGCGGCTCGGCGCGTCGGGCGGCCAGCCGCTGACCATCACCGCGTCGGGCGAGGACGCCGCGGCGGCGCTCCAGGCCATCCGCGCAGCGTTCGAAGCGGGGCTGGACGAGCCTGTCTCCACGGCGACACCCGCGGAGGAGCCGGCCCCACGGGCCGCGCCGGCCGACCTCGGCCCAGTTGAACTCGACTACGACGGGCGGGTGATCGCCGGCATCTCCGCCTCCCCCGGCGTCTCCACCGGCCCGGTCTGGAAGTTCCAGCGGGAGGAGCTGACGGTCGCCGAAACCGCCCCCGATCCCGCGGCCCAGCACCGCCGGCTGGATCAGGCGCTCGCCGCCGCCGCCGCCGACCTGCGCAACCTGCACGAGGCGTTCTGGAAGAAGGCCGGCGCCGCCAAGGCGGCCATCTTCAAGGCGCATCAGGAGCTTCTCGACGATCCGGAGATGGTCGTCGAGGCCCACGCCCTGATCGACCGGGGCAAGAGCGCCGGCTGGGCGTGGCGCGCGGTCTACGAGGAGCGCGCCGGCACGCTGTCCCAGCTCGCCGACCCGCTGCTGGCCGGGCGGGCCGCCGACCTCAGCGATGTCGGGCGCCGGGTGCTGCGCCTGCTCGCCACGGTGACGGAAACCATGGCGGCCCTGCCGGATCACCCCGTCATCCTGCTGGCCGAGGATCTGGAGCCGTCCGACACGGCGAAGCTCGACCCGGCCAAGGTGCTGGGGCTGTGCACGGCGGGGGGCGGCGCCACCTCCCACACGGCGATCATCGCGCGTTCGCTGGACATTCCCGCGGTGGTCGCCGCCGGACCGTCGGTGCTGGACCTGGAGAACGGGCGGGCGGCGATCCTCGACGGCGACGGCGGCGTTCTGGTCGCCGACCCCAGCGAGCGCGACCGCGGCCGCGCCGCCGAGGCCCGCATCAAGGTGGGCGAGCGGCGGGAGGCCGAGCGGCTCGACCGCTACAAGCCGGCCATCACCACGGACGGACGGCGCGTTGAGGTCGCCGCCAACATCTCAGACCCGGCGGAGGCCGTTCAGGCCGTGGAGGCGGGCGGTGAGGGCGTCGGGCTGATGCGCACGGAGTTCCTGTTCCTGCAGCGCGACCTGCCGCCGGACGAGGAGGAGCAGTTCGCCGCCTACCGGACCATGGTGCGGGCGATGAACGGGTTGCCGATCATCCTGCGCACGCTGGACATCGGCGGCGACAAGAACGTCCCCTATCTGCGCATGCCGGCGGAGGGCAA
Organism: Azospirillum sp. P4_B5; assembly: GCF_056402275.1. Lineage (NCBI taxonomy): Bacteria > Pseudomonadati > Pseudomonadota > Alphaproteobacteria > Rhodospirillales > Azospirillaceae > Azospirillum > Azospirillum sp. P4_B5. The sequence continues at coordinate 144,216 of NZ_JBFUHT010000010.1, read as the reverse complement.
CCCCTTCCTGGGCGTGCGCGGCATCCGCCTGTGCTTCGAGCGGGAGGACCTGTTCCGCACCCAGCTCCGCGCCATGCTGCGCGCGTCGGTGGAGGGGCCGGTGCGCATCATGTACCCGATGATCGCCGCACCCGCCGAGCTGGAGCGCGCCAAGGCGATCACCGAGGCGGTGCGGCGGGAGCTGGACGTGCCGCCGGTCGAGCTTGGCATCATGATCGAGGTGCCGTCCGCCGTGATGATGGCCGACCGGCTGGCCCGGGAGGTGTCCTTCTTCTCCATCGGCACCAACGATCTGACGCAGTATGTGCTGGCGATGGACCGGCTGCACCCGGTTCTGGCCCCGCAGGCCGACGGGCTGCACCCCGCCGTCCTGCGCATGGTGGAGCGCACCGTGGACGCCGCCCGCCGCGCCGGAATCTGGGTCGGCGCCTGCGGCGGCGTGGCCGGCGACCCGGCGGGGGCGGTGCTGCTGTCCGGCCTGGGGGTTACGGAGCTGAGCGTGGCGATCCCCGCCGTTCCCTCCGTCAAGGCGCGGCTGCGCGCCATCGCCATGGCCGACGCCGAGCGCACCGCCCGCGAGGCGCTGGACTGCGCCGACGCGGCGGAGGTAAGAGCGTTGGTCCGCCAACGTTTCGCCGACGCCGGGGGTGTATCATGAGCCCGCAGCCCACCCCACGTCCCGGCGTCGTCACCGTGACGCTGAACGCCGCCATCGACCAGACGCTGGACGTACCGGGCTTTGCCGCCGGGGCGGTCAACCGGGCGGTCGCCGAGACGCGGACCGCCGGCGGCAAGGGCATCAACGTCGCCGCCTTCCTGGCGGGCGGTGACACTCCCGTCACCGCCACCGGCTTCCTCGGTGAGGAGAACACCGCGGTCTTCGACGCGCTGTTCCGCCGCCGCGGCATCCGCGACCGCTGCCTGCGCTTGGCCGGCCGCAGCCGGGTGAACATCAAGCTGGTGGACCGCGAGGGCCGCTCCGTCACCGACATCAACCTGCCGGGCCTGTATGTTCCGGCGGAAAGCTGGCGGGGGCTGCTGACCGTGGTGAACGATCTCGCCGCCGCCAACCGGACTTTCGTCCTGTCGGGCAGCGTCCCCATGGGCGTGCCGGACACCGCCTACGCCGAGATGGTCACCGCCCTGCACCGGCGCGGCGCCTTCGTGGTGGTGGACGCCAGCGGCCCGCCGCTGCGCCACGCCGTGGCCGCCCGCCCCGACATGGTGAAGCCGAACGCGGCGGAACTGGCGGAACTGCTGGGCCGCCCCCTGACGGATCGGGCCGAGGTGGTACGCGCCGCCCGCGAGTTGTCGGAGACGGGCATCGCGCTCGTCGTCGTGTCGCTGGGCGCCGAAGGGGCGGTCTTCGTGGAAGGCGGCCGCGCCCTGCTCGCCGTGCCGCCGCCCGTGGAGGTCGCCAGCACGGTCGGCGCCGGGGACGCCATGGTCGCCGGAGTCGTCGCCGCCCGGCTGGAGGGCATGGGATTGGAGGACTGCGCGCGGCGCGGCACCGCCTTCGCCGCCGGCACGCTGTCCCGCCTCGGCCCCGAACTGCCGCCGCCGGAGCGGCTCGCCGAGCTGATGCGGGCCGTTCGGGTGGAAGAACTCTAAGGGTTTCAGCGCCGGAGGGGATCGCGATGGCAAAGCTCGTGGCTGTGACCGCCTGCCCGACGGGGATCGCCCACACCGTCATGGCGGCCGAGGCGCTGCGCCGCACCGCCGCGCTGATGGGGCATGGCATCGCGGTGGAGACCCAGGGGTCGAACGGCGTGCAGACGCCACTGTCCGCCGCCGATATCGCGGCGGCCGACGCGGTGATCCTGGCCACCGACATCGCGGTGGACGATTCCCGCTTCGCCGGCAAGCCGATCCTGCGCACCTCCACCGCTGCCGCCATCCGCGACACCAAGTCGGTGATCGGCAACGCCTTGGGGCATGTCCCCGACACATCGCCCGCTCCGATCCCGGTTCCTCCCAAACCGACCCCTACGGTGGTGCGCAGCCCCGGCCTTCTGGTCGCCATCACCGCCTGCCCGACGGGGATCGCCCACACCTTCATGGCGGCGGAGGCGCTGAAGCAGGCCGCCCAGGCCAAGGGCTACCGCATCAAGGTCGAGACCCAGGGCTCGGTCGGCGCGAAGAACGCGCTGACGGAGGAGGAGATCGCCGAGGCAGAAGCCGTGATCATCGGCGCCGACACCCACGTCGCCACCGACCGCTTCGCCGGCAAGCGCCTGCTGAAGACCTCGGTGGGGGAGGCGCTGAAACAGCCCGCCCGCGTGATCGACGAGGCGCTCGCCCTGCCGGTCCCGACCACCACGGGGAACGCCGCCGCTCCCGCCTACGCCGACGCGGTGTCGGGCGCCAAGGCGCGGCAGAAGGAGGCGCAGTCTGGACTCTACAAGCATCTGCTGACCGGCGTGTCCTTCATGCTGCCCCTCGTGGTGGCCGGCGGACTGATCATCGCCTTGTCCTTCGTCTTCGGCATCGAGGCCTTCAAGGAGCCGGGAACCCTGCCGGCGGCGCTGATGCAGATCGGCGGGGAGGCGGCTTTTGGGCTGATGGTGCCGGTGCTGGCGGGCTACATCGCCTACTCCATCGCCGACCGGCCCGGCCTCGCCCCTGGTTTCATCGGCGGAATGCTGGCCGCGAAGATCGGCGCCGGCTTCCTCGGCGGCATCGTGGCGGGGTTCCTGGCCGGCTACATCGCCCGCTGGCTGCGCGACACCATCCGGCTGCCCCAGAATCTGGAAGGGCTGAAGCCGGTGCTGATCATCCCGCTCTTGGGCACGCTGGCGGTCGGCTTGCTGATGATCTACGTCGTCGGCACACCGGTCGCCGCGATCATGAACGGGCTGACGGCCTTCCTCCAGGGCATGACCGGCGCCAACGCGGTGGCGCTCGGCGCGCTGCTCGGTGCCATGATGGCGCTGGACATGGGAGGGCCGGTCAACAAGGCGGCCTACACCTTCGCGGTGGGGCTTCTGGCCTCCAGCACCTACACGCCGATGGCCGCGGTGATGGCGGCGGGCATGACGCCGCCGCTCGGGCTGGCGCTCGCCACCATGGTCGTGCCCAGCCGCTTCACGCTGCAGGAGCGCGAAGCCGGCAAGGCCGCGGGCGTGCTCGGCCTCGCCTTCATCACGGAAGGAGCGATTCCCTTCGCCGCCAAGGACCCGCTGCGCGTCATCCCCGCGGCCATGGCCGGCTCGGCGGTGGCCGGCGCCCTGTCGATGTGGTTCGGCTGCGGCCTGCGGGCGCCGCACGGCGGCGTCTTCGTGTTGGCGATCCCCAACGCGGTGGCTCCGCTCGGCCCCTACATCCTGGCCATCGTCGCCGGGACCATCGTCACCACGCTGGCCCTGATGATCCTGAAGCGCCGCGTGGAGGCGGACCCGGCCGCAGGGCCAACGCTCGACACGGCGGCGTCAACCTCGACCAGCCCCGCGCCCAGCGGGGCGGCGCGCTGATGACCTGAAACCGCCACACCCGCTGATTGTCGGTTCTACCGCAAATTAGTTTTAATTTTCGCCAAAATTGAAAGAACTCGACAACTCCAGAGTGCTATCGCTAGCTTTGCGATGTTCCGCCGCCGGCCTGTTCCGCAGCCCCTCGGAGGAACGGCAGCCGGCGGAGCGTGATGAGGATCTCGTATCGCATAGCGACGGTGGGGGGAATCCCGGTGGTCATCGCGGCGCTGATCGCGGTGTCCGCCTGGATATTGCTCGAACGCGCCGGTCGGTCGCGCGAGGCCGCGGTCCTGGCCGGCACCGTCTACCGCGAGATGATCGCCGCCACCGCGGCCCGCAACGACTTCATCCACTCCGCCCCCGAAGGCCGCCTTCCCCATGAAGTCACCTTCCGCCGCGCCACCCACGGCGCACGGGCGGCGCTGGACGCGCTGGGCGGGCTGGCGGACCAGGGCATCCAGGCCGACGCCGTGGAGACCGCCCGCCATGCGTCAGACCGTCACGCCGCCCGGCTGGAGGAACTGGTCGACGCGATCGCCTTCAGCGACGCCCGCGCCCGCGGCATGGCGGAGCAGGAGGCGCGCCTGCTCGCCCTGGCCGAACAGGCACGCCAGCGGCAGCACGCCGCCAACACCACACTCGTCGCCTCCCTGGCCGAGGTCGACCGGCAGATGCGCGACAGCCGCGACCTGGTGTACGGTCTGCACGCGTTGCGGGAAGCGATGCTGAACACCCGTCTGGCCGCCAAGGACGAGGCGGCCGTCGCCGAATTGTCCGGCTCGCCAGCCGATTCACCGCCGAGGTCCAGAGGCTTGGCCCGGTGGCTGGACCAGGTGGAGCGAACCGCCGACAGCCTTGCCGCGTCGCTCGCCGCCGCCGGCGCTGATGGGACGGCGGTGGCCGAGCTGACGCGTTTGCGGGCCGAACGGCTGGACCGAAGGACGCTTTCGGAGTTGGCGCCGCGCTATGACGCGCTCGTCGAGCGGGTGCTGAAAGCCGCGGACACCGGCTACAGCGCCGTTCAGGCCGAGGTGGCGGAGCTTCTGCGCCACACCGTGTCGGCCCACGCCATCGAGCAGGAGACCCAGACGCTCGCCATGACCGCCCTGACGCTCAGCGGACGGACCCTGAGGGCGCTGGAGCGGCGCGACACGCGGGGCCTGCGCGACGTTGCCGCCGAGAGCGGGCGGCTGCGCGACCGGGTGGCCGGGCTGCCCATCTCCCCGCTGATCCAGGACGAGATGCTGGCCGCCATCACCGCCTGGCGCGACGGGCTGGAGCGCGCCACCGACGGGCTGGCCCGCCAGAACGGCGCCATCGCCGCGATGGACATGGATGCCGCCGCGGTGATGAACACCGCCCGCCGTCTGAACGACCTGTTCCAGGACAGCGCGGTGCGCAGCGCCGACCTGCTGCGCTCCACCCTGCTCATCGGGGCGACCGTCGGCCTGTTGTTCGCCGTCGGGGCGGCGCTCCTGGTGGCCGGCGGGATCACCCGGCCCCTGCGCCGTCTTCAGTGCGCCACCCAGCGGCTGGCCCGCAACCCGCGCGACGGGCGGGTGACCGACCTGGAGCGGAGGGACGAGTTGGGTGACATGGCCCGCGCCGTCCATCACTTCGCCGCCGAGATCAACCGCCGCGAGGACGAGTTGCGCCGTGCCAAGGAGCAGGCGGACTCCACCCTGGCGGAGTTGCGGCGGACCCAGGCCCATCTGGTGCAGGCGGAGAAGCTGGCCGCGCTGGGGCAGGTGGTGGCCGGCGTGGCGCACGAGATCAACACGCCGCTCGGCATCACGCTCACCACCTCCACCCTGATTCGCGAGAAGGTGCCGAAGATGAAGCGCCTTCTCGATTCCGGCCAGTTGCGCCGCCGCGAGCTGGAGCGTTTTCTGACCGACATGGGCGACGTGTCCGAGCTGCTGGTCAACAACACCGTCCGCGCGGCGGAACTGGTGCAGCGCTTCAAGGAGCTGGCGGTGGACCCGGCGGACGAGAAGCGCCGGCGCTTCGACCTTCGCCTTTGCCTGATGCAGGCGGTGGAGGCGCTGGGAGCCTTCTGGGAACCGGCGGAACACCGGGTCGTCGTGGACTGCCCGCCGGGACTGATGATGGACGGCTACCCGCAGGCAATCGCGCAAATCGTCTCGCACCTGTTGCTGAACGCGGTCAACCACGGCTTCTCGGGCGGGGAGGCGGCGGATGGGAATGGGCGGTGCGGCACCGTGACGGTCCGTGCTTGCAAGGCCGCGGCGGATGTCGTGGAACTGGTCGTCGCCGACGACGGGCGAGGCATCCCGGTGGAGCTTCGGGCGCGGATCTTCGACCCCTTCTTCACCACGCGCCGCGACCGTGGACACGCCGGGCTCGGCCTGCACATCGTCCACAACGCGGTCAGCCAGCTCGGCGGCACCATCAGCTTGGAGGAGGGAGAGGCGGGGGCGGACGGGGCGCGCTTCGTCATCCGCCTGCCTCCCGCCACGCCGGAGAAGGAGGGCGCGTGACGCAGGCGGACGCTTGCGCGCCGCGCCGGTTCCGGTTTACTGCAAGACGGGTCCGTTCGACGATTTCCCGTTTGACGGTTTCGGCGCGGGGTGTGGGGGCATGGCGACGATCGAGGAAGCCTACGCGGTCGCCATCGACCACCATCAGGCCGGGCGGCTGGACGAGGCGGCGATCATCTACCAGCGCATCCTGGACGCCGATCCGGAGCAGGCCCACGCCTCGCACCTGCTGGGCATCGTCGCCGGGCAGCGGGGCCGGCATGCCGAAGCCGTCGCGCTGATCGGCGCCGCGGTGGCGCGGGACGGGCTGAACACCGACTTCCTCGGGAATCTGGGCGCGGCGTTGAAGGCCGCCGGTCGGTATGATGAGGCCATCCGTCATTTCGCCCGCGCCCTGGCGCTGGAACCGGCGGCGCGCGGCGTTCCGGGCAATCTCGGCTCCGCCCTGGCCGCCGATGGCCGGATCGGCGCGGCCGTGCCCTGGCTGGGGCGCGCCGCCGCCCTCGACCCGGCGCATTTCGAGACGCTCCTGAACCTGGGCATCGCGTTGCGCGACGCGGGCCGGTTCGACGAGGCGGAAACGGCGCTGGAAACCGCCAAATCCCTGCGCCCGGACCATCCGCACCCGGTCTGCGAGCTGGCGGTGCTGAAGCTGGCGCTCGGCGATTTCGAAAGGGGGCTGGCGCTTTACGAACGGCGCTGGGACTACACCGGCCAATCCGCGGCGGTGTCCGGCAAGCCGGTGTGGCGGGGCGAGGACATCGCCGGCAAAATCATCCTCCTCTATTACGAGCAGGGCCTGGGCGACACCCTGCAATTCGTCCGCTACGCGCCACTGCTGGCCGACCGCGGCGCGCGGGTGCTGCTGATCGTCCAACCGGAGTTGCACCGCCTTCTGGCCTCGGTGCGGGGCATCGACCGTCTAGCCACCTACGACGACGCGGCGGGACTGCCGGATTTCGACCTGTGCTGCCCGCTGATGAGCCTGCCCTTCGCCTTCCGCACGCGCATCGACGGGATACCCTCCGGCACCCCCTACATCACGCCGCCTCCCGATCTGGTGGCGGGCTGGGCGGAGCGGCTCGGCTGGAACCGGACCGGAGAATTCGCCGGAAAGCGCCCGTTGCGCGTGGGATTCGTCTGGTCGGGCAACCCGCGGCGCCACGACCCCACCTCCCACGCGATGGACCGCCGCCGCAGCGTGCCCTTCGCGCTGATGGAGCCGCTGCTGTCGGTGCCGGGGATCGCGGCGGTCAGCCTCCAGGTCGGGGACGCGGCGGAGCGGGCGCGGACGGCCGTCGCAGCGGGCCGGCTCGCCGACCCCATGGCGGGCGTGACCGACTTCGCCGACACCGCGGCCATCGCGGCGCATCTCGACCTCGTCATCACCGTGGACACGTCGGTCGCCCACCTCGCGGCGGCGATCGGGCGCCCGGTGTGGATGCTGTCGCGCTCCGACGCCTGCTGGCGCTGGTTCCGCGGGCGCGACGACAGCCCCTGGTACCCGACCATGCGCCTCTACCGGCAGGAGTCGCCCGGCGACTGGGGGCCGGTCATGGCACGCGTGGGCCATGACCTTGCCGCAGCCGCGGCGCGGAATCAGAACTGTGCCGAGGCGCTCAGCAGGAAGGCCCGGCCCGGCTGATAGAGCGGGGTGACGGTGCCGAACTCCTGCCCGTAGGTGGCGCGGTCGGCGTAGGTCTCGTCGAAGAGGTTGCGGACGTCGAGGCGCAACGCCAGGTTGGCGTGCTCAGGCAGCCGGTGCTCCACGAACAGATTGGCCGTCTGATAGCCCTTCAGTGGTTGCTGCCCGGCCTGGACCTTGTCGTAGTCGAGCACGAACTCCACCTCGGCGCCCAGGGTCAGGTTCCAGGATTGCACGGTGTGGGCGCCGCCGACGGTGAAGACCTGCCCGATCGGCGTGGCGAGGTAGGTGCCGGTGTCGGAATCCGCGGGCAGCCCGTCGATCGTCACGTCGATGTCGGCGTATTTGGCGCGGATGAAGCCGTTCGTCCAGGCGTAGCCGAGACCCAGCTCATAGCCTTCCGACCGCACGTCGCGAGCGAGGTTGGCGCTCGTGGCGGCGAAGCGCGCGGCGCGGGCGTCGTCCAGCTTGGTGCGGAAGATCCGGCCTTCCGCGGTGAAGCCTTCGTAGCGGGCCTCCAGACCGGCCGTGCTGTTGTAGGCCGTCACCGGGCGCGGACCGGCGCCGTAGTTCCAGGCCGGGTTCATGATGTAGTTCTCGGCCAGTTGGATGCCGCCCCAGCCGCGGGACACCCCGGCCTTGGCGGTCAGGTAGCGGGGAAGCAGGTCGAACTCGCCCGAGATGTTGTGGCTGAGGCCGTGGTTGGTCCATTCCCGTCCGGTCGTCCCTTCGAAGGTCTGACGGTCGCCGCGCAGGCCGAAGGACAGGCGCAGCCGCTCCATGGGCTCCAGCCGGGCCTGACCGTACAGGCCGTTGTTGCGCGCCCTCTCGGTCGCGGACATCGTCCGGTCCCGGTAGTTGGCGCGGTCCACGTAGAAGTCGGTGCCCGTCGTGACGGTGCCGATCCGGAAGCCGAAGCTGTTTTCCAACTTGCCGTTGAAGGAGCTGGTCGCCCCCTTGCCCGGATAGCTCCCCGGCACGGTGCTGCTGCCGACGGGGCGGGTGAAGATCGGCGTCTCCACGTCGGTGCGGCCATAGGCCAACACCAGCTTGGGGTTCCACAGCTCCGTCGGCAGGGCGTCGGTGTAGGTGAAGACCATGTTCTGGCGGTCGAGCGAATAGTCGCGCACGCGCGGCTCCCAGGCCGGGCGCCCGGCCAGCGACCCGATGTTCGCGCGGAAGGGCCGCGGCGCGTCGTCGTAGACCCGCTCGTAGCTGGCCTGGAAGCGGTGGCCGCTCTCCGTCTGCACCGCCGCCTTGCCGAGGCCGCTGACCAGGTCCGTCTCGGTGCCGTCCACCTTGCGTCCGTTGCCCGCGGTGTATTTGCCGCCCTTGCCGTAGGTCACGGTGCCCAGTGCCTCCAGCCCCTGGTGGCGTCCGAAGCCGGCGAGGTTGGTGGTCAGGCCGGAGCCGTTGGTGTTGAAGGTGGTCTTGCCGAAGGCGCCGACGCCGTCGCTCGCCAGGAAGTCGCTGGCGTCCTTCGTCTCGTAGGCGATGGAACCGGCGAGCGCGCCCGGCCCGGCGTCGGCGGGGGCGACGCCGGCGTCCACCCGCGCCACCTTCAGCAGCGCCGGGTCGATCAGCGTGGTGCCGTTGTGGTGGAAGACCTTGTTGTTCTGGCGGCTGCCGTCGATGGTGACGGCCAGATTGGTTTCCTCGACGCCGTTCACATAGACCTTCTGCGACATCGGCACGGAACTGCCCACGCGGATCGTCGGCTCACCGGAGAAGACGTCGCGGAGGTCTCTGGGATTCTTGCGCTCCAGATCCTCCCTGGTGATCGTGATGCTGCCGCTTCCGCTGCCGGCGCCGGTCGAGGCGGTGACCGACACCGGCGCCAGCATCGTGACGTCGCCGGTCGGGGCCGGAACCAGCGTCGCGGAGCCGGATCCGGTCATGCGGTAGCCGACGCCCGTCCCGGAGAGCAGCGTGTCGAGCGCCTGGGCGGGCGACATGCTGCCCGACACCGGGCGGGAGTTGCGCCCGGTGGACAGATCGGCGGAATAGCCGATCTGCCAGCCGGTCTGGCGCGCGAAGGCGTCGAGCGCCGCGGGCAGGGGCTGCGCCGGCAGCGCGAAGGCCATCGTCTGCGCGGCGCCCGCGGCCGGTGCGGGCTGCTGGGCCAGGGACGGGGAGGGGAGGGCCAGGAGACCGCCGAGCGCGGTGGTCGCCATCAGGGCCATGACCAGATGCCGGGCGGCGGTTCCCCGCGCGCATACCAAGAACTTGCCTGTCGAAACCGTCCGGCCTTCCATTCCTCACAACTCCCGTCTGCGCTGGTGGCGGGGGCGTGATGACCGGTGTACGGACTGTGCCCCCTCTTTTCGGCAGACGCACGGGGGTGTGGCGTCTCACAAAAAAAGACCTGCAAAAAGGACAAAGCCGATCGAAGCCGGGCTTATCGAAGCAGGATGATCCCGGCGGGAAGCTCGGTCACGCGGGCGCCCACCACATCGGCCAGCGAGCGGATCGCACCGGCAGGGTCGTCCAACCGGTAGTTTCCGCTGACCCGCGTGCCAGCCAGCCGGTCGCCGATCAGAATGACCGGTGCGGGGTGGTAGCGCCGGATGGTGTCGACGACCGCGGCAAAAGGCTGGTCGTGGAACACGTAACGCCCGTCCTTCCAGGCCAGTGCGACCGCCGGATCGGGGCGGGCGGGTGCCGAGAGACCGTCCGCAGTCGCCGTTACCCCGTCGCCCGGAACGAGGGCCACCGTCTGGCCCGGCGGCTCCCGCCGGCTGACCGACACCCGTCCGCGCTCCAGGAAGACGGTGTCCTGCCCGCCGACCGATTGCACGGTGAAGGCGGTGCCGGTCACCTCCACCTCGCCGAAGCCGGCGGTGACGCGGAAGGGGCGGGCGGTGTCGCTGACCACGTCGAAATAAGCCTGCCCGCGCAGCAGCCGGACATGACGCCGTCCGTCCGCGAAATCGAGCGCGACCGCCGAATCGGTGTCCAGGATCAGCCGCGACCGGTCGGGCAGGGTGATCTCCCGCCGCTCTCCGGTGGCGGTGCGCTGGTCGGCGGTCAGACGGAGCGTCAGCGTCGGTTGGAGATGAACGCCGATGGCCAGCAGCAGCGCGGCGGCGGCCAGCGAGGTTCGCCATCCGCCCCACCATGACCGCCGCATCGTCGCGGAACGGGCGACGGCCGACCGACTGGAGGAGCCGGCTGGAGACATCGTCGTTTGCAGCTGTTGAGCGTGCGTCGCCGCCTGCAATTCGGGCATGGTCCCAAGCGTCGACAGACGGTCAAACGCCGCGGCATGGCGCGGGTCGCGGTTCCGCCATGCCTGATAGGCGGCGTCGGTGTCCGGATCGGCGGGCGCGTCGAGAAGCGTCACGAACCAGGTGAGCGCCTCGTCCATGATCGGGTCCGCATGCCGATAGGCCCTGGCATCCTGTCGACCGTCCGCCTCGTCCTTCTCCACGCTGGTCTTCCACTCTTCCTGTGACCGGACACACGTACAGTTGAGACGTTTCAGCGCTCAAGGGATCACAATCCGCGCATCTCGGATCCAAAAATCTCAGCCCACAGATGTGATCGCTCGCGCCTTCGTCCAACTGGCTTGACATTTCAAATTGAGAATCATTATCAATTTCAACAATGCAAGGCCGCCGATGTCGCACCGACCGCGGCGATGCCTCACCGCTGCCGTGACCGACAGGGCTATCATGTCCGCAAGCCTGATTGCGATCTATCTCGATCACCGCCGCTCGCTGTTCGGATGCGCGATGAGGATCGTGCGCGATCTTCAGGTCGCCGAGGATCTGCTGCAGGAAAGCTACCTGCGGGCCTGCAAGGCCGTGGAGAAGGGACCCATCGACAACATCGGAGCCTTCCTCCACCGGACGGTCCACAATCTCGCGCTGGACCATCTCCGGCGCTGCCGGACCCAGGAACGGTTCGAGGCCGGTCCGGCGGACACCGTCGAGGCACTGCGCATCGCCGCGGAAATCCCTTCGGCGGAGGAGCGCCTGCTGCACCGTGAACGGCTGTCGTGCTTCATGGACGCGCTGGACCGATTGCCGGCGCGGGCTCGTCAGGTGTGGCTTCTGAACCGGGTCGAAGGCATGTCCTATCCTCAAATCGCCGTCCTTCTCGGCGTGTCGCAGGGAACGGTCTTCAACGACATGAAACTGGCCATGGGCCATTTTGTGGACGCCATGGCCCGCGCCGACCGGGCGGAACCGGCCGCCCGCCGGGTCGTCGTAGGCGCGGATTCGTCTTTCCCTGGTTCGCAGGAAGGGGCGGGCCGACCCCCGCATGACGAAGAGCAAACGCAGTGAGACGATGTTGGATGTATGCTGCAATTGCATGTGATTGGAGAGGCATAAAAACTCCATAAGGCGTCTTATGGAAAATATGCAGTGTCTTAGATTTTTCCCATACGGACGGCTCAGTGCCTTGGGCAGGAAACCCTCGTCAGCGCAACCGGTACAGATTCCTCTTTGCCGCAAGAGATCGGCATAGCGATGAGCGTGCCGACACCAGCAGGCTCGGCAACGGTTTGCTTTCGCTTTGGATTCATACGGCCTCATCTGCCGGCCGGGCTTCGGCCGCACTTGCGGCCGGGACCGCAGTCGCGGTGCAAAGCGGATTGAAATCCGCTTTAGGGCTTCCCGCCCTGCTCGAAAAGCCGCCCTACCCGACGTTCTCCACCAAGAAACGCTCGAAGGCGTCCACGTCCAGCGGGCGGCTGATCAGGAAGCCCTGGATGCGCGTGCAGCGCTGGCGACGCAGCATGTCGGCCTGCTCCTCCGTCTCCACCCCCTCGGCGATTGTGTCGAAGCCCAGGCTGTCGGCCAGATTCACGATGGTGTTGACGATGGCCGGGTCGGTGGCCGACTGCACGATGTCGCGGACGAAGCTGCGGTCGATCTTCAGCGTGTTGATCGGGAACCGCTTCAGATAGGCCAGCGAGGAGTAGCCGGTCCCGAAATCGTCGATGGACAGGCGGATGCCGATCCCCTTCAGCCCGTGCAGGATGGTCACCGCCTTCTCGATGTCGCCGATCATGGCGCCCTCGGTCAGCTCCAGTTCCAGCCGCTCCGGCGGCACGCCGCTGCGCTCCACCACGTCGCGGACGAAATTCACCAGGCGCGCGTCCTGGAACTGGCGCGGCGACAGGTTGACCGACACCGACGCGATGTCCAGGCCCGCGGCCAGCCAGCCAGCCAGCCGGGCGCAGGCCTCCCTCAGGGTCCAGGCGCCGATTTCCCAGATCAGGCCGGTTTCCTCGGCCAGCGGGATGAACTCCGCCGGGCTGACGAGGCCACGGACCGGGTGGTGCCAGCGGATCAGCGCCTCCGCCCCGATCACCCGGTGGGAGCCGCGCTGCGGCATGTCCACCTTGGGCTGGAAATGCAGCGCGAACTCCTCGCCGGTGGCGGCGGCGCGGCGCAGGTCGCTTTCCAGCCCCAGCGTGAAGCCGGTGCGTTCCCGCATGCCCGCCTCATAGAAGACGAACTTGCATTCCGGGTTGCGCTTGGCGTGGTACATGGCGAGGTCGGCGTTGCGCAGGAGCTGGTCCGCCGTCTCGCCGTCGTCGGGGAAAAAGGCGACGCCGATCGAGGCGCCGCAGAAGAGTTCCTGGTTGTGGACGGCGAAGGGCTCGCCCATCGAATAGAGAACCTTCTCGACCAGCCGGGCGCCGGCGGCGCGGTCCACCGCGTCGGGCGCCACGATCAGGAACTCGTCGCCGCCCAGCCGGCCCACCGTGTCGGACACGCGGGTGCAGTTGCGCAACCGCTTGGCCACCAGCTTCAGCAGGTCGTCGCCGGCGTGGTGGCCCAGCGTGTCGTTGACCTGCTTGAAGCGGTTCAGGTCGAGGAAGGCGACGGCGACCTTGGTGCGCATGCGCTGGGCGCGCACGATGGCCTCCTCCAGCCGTTCGTTGACCAGCCATCGGTTCGGCAGGTCGGTCAGCCGGTCGAAGCTGGCCTGATAGCGGATCTGGTGTTCCTGGTCCTTGCGCTGGCTGATGTCGGCGAGCGTCAGCACGTAATGCTCTAGCGCCCCGCCCGGCGCGCGCACTGCCGTGACCGACAGCGAGGCCGCGAAGGCGTCGCCGGAGTGGCGGAAGCTGGTCACCTCGCCCTGCCAGCGCCCGTCCGTGCGGGCGGTGCGCCAGATGTCCTCGATGAAGGCGCGCTCGTGCGAGCCGGGGGCGAAGATCACCAGCGGGCGGTGGATAAGCTCCTCGCGCTGGAAGTCGGTCATCACCTCGTAGGCCGGGCTGACCGCCTGCACCGACAGGTCGGGATCCACGATCAGGATGCCGTCGGCCACGCTGTCGAAGACGGTGGCGAGCAGGCGGATCTTCTCCTCATGCTGCTTGCGCTCGGTGATGTCCTGGACGGTGCCTTCGTAATAGCGGATGCGGCCTTGCGGATCGCGCACGCAACGCGCGTTCTCCGAGATCCAGATGATCGAGCCGTCGTTGCGGAAGACCCGCGCCTCGAAGCTCTGCACCACGTCGCGCTCGGCCATCAGGCGGGCGAAGGCCTCGCGCTTGCCGGGATCGACGTAGAGCTGGCCGGCGATGTCCGTCAGGTTGTCGATCAGGTCGTCCGGCGAGCGGTAGCCGTAGATCCGCGCCAGCGCCGGGTTGACCCGCAGATAACGCCCGTCCACCGTGGTCTGGTAGATGCCCTCGACCGCGTTCTCGAAAATACTTCTGTACTGCTCTTCCGTCTCTTGGCTCATGGATCGGGCCTCATCTGGCGCGAGAGCGTTGGCCTCAGGAAAAAGCATGCGAAGGACCTGAGCGGGCAATTGCGATGGACGCCTCTTTTGCGCCGCAAAAAAGTAGAAGGCGGATCGCGACGCGCGTCAAGGCGGTTCGTTTTATATTTTTCACAATTGCAACAAAAGAGGCATATGACCCGCCCTGCCCGCACGTTGCATTACCGCCGTGAGGGGTGGCGGATGGGCCACAGACTCGGCCCGTGGCTCAGACACGCGAAAAGGGCCGGATCGCTCCGGCCCTTGCTGCGTGCGGGATTTCAGCCCTGTAAGAGACGCCGCTGGGGTCAGTGCCCGTGCGTGCCCGTCTTGGCGCCTTCCTTCAGGACGAAGTGGCGCGAGCAGTAGGGGCACTCGACCTTCCCCTCGGCGCTCAGCGTCAGATAGACCAGCGGGTGGCCGAGCGCGCCACCGCCACCGTCGCATCCGACGGTCAGGGTCTCGACTTCAATCGTTTCAACTGGCTGCATGGCAGACATCCTCCACTTTGACACACGCGCGCGTTAACGCCATCGTTAAGATGCCCACCGAATGAGGCACGCGCGCGGGGTCGGATCATACCCAACGCGCCGGACGGATCAAGTGATTGGACAGTGATCGCCCCCGTGGGTTCGGACTCGGGGCACGACCGGAAAGGCCCTTTCGATTCCATGGTTGCGCACGCCCCGCTGAACGCCGCCGCCCTGCCCGCCCACGCCGTCCCCGCCTACGCCGTGGAGGTGCGCGGCCTCACCAAGACCTACCAAGCCTCCGGCAAGGCCGGGCCGAAACAAGCTCTGAAGGGCATCGACCTGGCGATTCCGCGCGGGGCGGTGTTCGGGCTGCTGGGGCCGAACGGGGCGGGCAAGTCCACGCTCATCAACATCATGGCCGGGCTGGTCAACAAGACCGGCGGAACGGTTTCGATCTGGGGAACCGACATCGACGCCCATCCGCGCCAGGCGCGGGCGTCGATCGGCGTGGTCCCCCAGGAACTGAACATGGACCCTTTTTTCACCCCGCGGGAAATGCTGGAGCTTCAGGCCGGCCTCTACGGCGTGCCCAAGGCCGAGCGCCGGACCGAGGAACTGCTGGAGGCCGTGGGCTTGCGCGACAAGGCCGACGCCTACGCCCGGTCGCTGTCGGGCGGCATGAAGCGGCGGCTGATGGTGGCGAAGGCGATGGTGCACACTCCGCCCGTCCTGGTGCTGGACGAACCGACCGCCGGCGTGGACGTGGAACTGCGCATCCAGCTGTGGGAGCATGTGCGCAAGCTGAACCGCGAGGGCTCGACGGTTCTGCTGACCACCCACTATCTGGAAGAGGCGCAGGAGCTGTGCGACTCCATCGCCATCATCAACCACGGCACGGTGGTGGCCTGCGAGCCGACCGCCACCCTGCTCCGCCGGGTGGATGCCAAGGCGCTGACCGTGCTGGTGGACCGCGACCTGGACGACGTGCCGGCTGAACTGGCCGCCTTCACCGCCGAACTGGCCGAGCCGCGGCGCCTGATCGTCCGCTACCAGCCGAGCCGCCAGCGGGTGGACGGCATCCTCGCCGCCCTGGCCGGGGCCGGACTTGGGGTGGTCGATCTCAGCACCGAGGAATCGGACCTGGAGGACATCTTCCTGCAATTGACCGGCGGCGCCCACGCCCGCAAGGAGATCGCGCACGATGCGGCGTAGGGCGGCCGGCCGGATTGCGAGCGTGATCGTCGGGATCGGCCTTCTGCTGTCCGGCTGCACCGCGGCCTATCAGCCGATGGGCCTTCCCGTGACCCAGCCGGCCCTGACCGAGCGTGCACTGATCGCCGCCGACGGCTTCGAACTACCGCTGCGCCGCTGGCTGCCCGAGGAGGGGGCACCGCAAGCGGTGGTGCTGGCTCTGCACGGCTACAACGACTATTCCAACGCCTTCGACGGAGCCGGGCGCAGCCTCGCCGCGCGGGGGATCGCCGTCTACGCCTACGACCAGCGCGGGTTCGGCGCCACACGGAACACCGGCATCTGGCCGGGGACGGACACTCTGGTGGCCGACCTGAAGACGGCGGTGTCCCAGATCCATGCCCGCCACCCCGGCCTGCCGGTCTACCTGATGGGCGAGAGCATGGGCGGCGCGGTGGTGCTGGCGGCGATGACCAGCGCGACTCCGCCCGACGTGAACGGCACGATCCTGGTCGCCCCCGCCGTCTGGGGCCGCGACGCGATGGGCTTCTTCCCAAGGGCGCTGCTCTGGCTCAGCTACAACACGCTCCCGGGGATGGTGGTGCACCCGCCGAAGGATCTGAAGATCCAGGCGTCCGACAACATCGAAATGCTGCGTGCCCTGGGCCGCGACCCGCTGGTCATCAAAGGCTCGCGCATCGATGCGCTGGAGGGGCTGACCAACCTGATGGGCACGGCCCTGGCCGCCTGCGGCCATCTGTCGGTGCCGTCCCTGGTGCTCTACGGCGCCCACGAGGAGGTGCTGCCGAAGACACCGGTCAACCGCGCGGTCGAGGATTTCGAGTCCGGCGGGCGGCATGTGGTGGCGGTCTATCCCGATGGCTGGCACATGCTGTTGCGCGACCTCAAGGGTCAGGTGGTGGTCAACGACATCGCCGCCTGGATCGAGAACCCCAAGCAGCCCCTGGCGAGCGGCGCCGACCGCAACCGCAGCCTCCTGGCCGCGAAATAAGCGCGGATGGGCGGCCCCGGCGGGGTGTGAAAAAATGTCGAAAGGAGTGTTTGCACTCGGTTAGGCTTTTCGCTATGGTGCGCCTCCGCTGATGATGGACCCGTAGCTCAGCTGGATAGAGCGCTGCCCTCCGAAGGCAGAGGCCGATGGTTCGAATCCATTCGGGTCCGCCAGCGATTTCAAAGGCTTAGCCGCAATGCCGGTTAGGCCTTTTTTATTCATATCCCCGTATCGCTGCGGAAGCGCTACGCAAGCTCCCGGACCGCGGGGGCATGGCCGCGAGCGCCCGTCATCGGCTCCGCACCGGCTCGGCTCTGGTTTCCCCCACCGATCAGATACGCGGCCGTAACCCCGGTCACCCCTCCCCAGACCACATGGGCAGTCAGCATCAAGGTGTTGCGGGCGCGTGGATGACGCGTCGCGGGCGTCAGGATGCGCATCGCTGGAATCCACCCCAGATAGCTGGCGCCCCAGACCGCAAGGCCATAGCCGATTCCCGTCGCCACTGCCGGCCCGCCGATCCGACGCGCGATCGCCGGATACAGCGCACCGGCAGCGGCGCCGTAGCCGTAATGCAGGGCGAGCGTCAGGTCGCGGCGCTGCGGTTCGTCCAGTGCGTCCAGCAGCCCGGTCGGGCCGACGACTCGGTTGGTGATCAGGCGCGGCGGCAAGGGGTAACGGTCCTTCTCCGGCAGTGCGCGGAACATCGCGCGCATGGCCGCCGTCATGGCGACGGTGCCGGCCAGTCCGGCGATGGCTCCGGCGACAGAGTGGTTCATGGGAAATGGACCAAAGGTTGTTGTGTGGAGCCTCCAATCAACAGGATCCCGCCTTTCAAGGTTCCTGGCGAGGCTTCGGGGGCGGCGGGGAAACCTCTTGCTTGGCCAAGCGTTGAGGGACCAGAGCGTGGCATCCGACTCAAGGTGCAGCATATGCGTCGCTTCCTGCGGGACAACGGGCTGTCGGTCGCCTTGTTCGGGCTGTTCCTCGTCTCCATCGTCGGGCAGGTGCTGGCGGGATGGCGCGCCCTGGCGGAGGAGCTTCGCCTCCACGCCCAGGCGCCCGTCGGCTTCCTCGACTATCTGACCACCGGCCATTTCCTGTCGGCGACCTTCGAGAACTGGGAGAGCGAATTCCTCCAGATGTCGGTCTATGTGCTCCTGACCGCCATCCTGGTCCAGAAAGGCTCCTCGGAATCCAAGAAGCCGGAAGAGGCCAACCCGGAGGACGAGGCGCCCGAGCGGCGGCGCGGCGACCCCGACGCGCCCTGGCCGGTGCACCGGGGCGGCCTGCTGCTGCGGCTCTACTCCCACTCGCTCAGCATCGCGCTGGTCAGCCTGTTCGTGATGTCCTTCGCCCTGCATCTGGCGGGCAGCACGCGACGCTCGAACGAAGAGGCGGCGTGGCATCACCAGCCCATCCGGACCATGGGCGAAACCCTCGGCGATCCGGAATTCTGGTACGAGAGCTTCCAGAACTGGCAGAGCGAGTTCCTGTCCATGGGGGTTCTGGTCGTGCTCGGCATCTATCTGCGCGAGCGCGGCTCCCCCGAATCCAAGCCGGTCGCCGCCCCGAACCGCCAAACCGGCGACTGAAAGTCCGGCCCGCCACCGCCCGTCTTCCGGCGTCGGGCGCGCTCGACTCTCGGGCCGCCTTCGGCCATGGTATCGCCCCGAAGGGAAGAGGCCGCATCATGTCCGACGAAAAGACCACCGACACGCTCCAGACCGCCACCGAAGCCCCCGCACCCGCCGGGGACGGCAGCGGCCTGTATCTGGTGGACGGGTCGGGCTTCATCTTCCGGGCCTTCCACGCCCTGCCGATGCTGAACCGTCCGGACGGCACGCCGGTGAACGCGGTGCTGGGCTTCTCCAACATGCTGCTGAAGCTGCTGGCCGACCTGAAGGCCTCCGCCGTGGCGGTGGTCTTCGATTCGAAGCGGCTGAACTTCCGCAACGAGTTCTATCCCGAATACAAGGCCCACCGCCCCGAGCCGCCGGAGGAGCTGAAGCCCCAGTTCGCCCTGATCCGCGAGGCGACGGAGGCCTTCTGCCTGCCCTGCCTGGAGCTGGAGGGCTACGAGGCCGACGACCTGATCGCCACCTACGCGCGGCTGGCCAACGAGGCCGGGCGCGAGGTCACCATCGTGTCGTCCGACAAGGACATGATGCAGCTCGTCCGCCCCGGCGTGCGCATGCTCGACCCGCTGAAGAACAAGCCCATCGGCCCCGACGAGGTGTTCGAGAAGTTCGGCGTCGCCCCCGACCGGGTGGTCGACGTGCAGGCTCTGGCCGGCGACAGCGTGGACAACGTGCCGGGCGTGCCGGGCATTGGCGTGAAGACCGCCGCCCAGCTCATCACCGAATACGGCGACCTGGAATCGCTGCTCGCCCGCGCCGGCGAGATCAAGCAGCCGGCCCGCCGCCAGAAGCTGATCGACTTCGCGGAGCAGGCGCGGATCTCCCGCCGCCTCGTCCTGCTGGACGACCACGCCCCGCCGCCGAAGCCGCTGGACGAGCTGCGCGTCCGCGAGCCCGACCACCAGAAGCTGATCGACTTCCTGCGCGCCCAGGGCTTCCGCACCATCGTCAGCCGCGTCGAGGCGGAGATGCGCAAGGACGGCACCATCGCCGACGGCGCGGTCCCCACCTCCGCCACGCCGTCCGCCGGCCCGGCCAGGACGGCAACCACCTCCCCCGCCCCGGCGGCGGCGGCCGGCGCGCCGCGCAGCCGCCCCGCTCCGCCCATCAACGTCGAGCAGCGCTACGAGCTGGTGCAGGACCTCGACGCACTGGCCGTCTGGCTGGAGCGCGCCCGGACCACCGGCGTCCTCGCCGTGGACACCGAAACCAACTCGCTGACCCCCGCCACGGCGACGCTGGTCGGCATCTCGCTGGCGACGGAACCGGGGCTGGCCTGCTACATCCCCCTGGCGCATCAGGCCCCCAACGCCGCGGCCAGCGGGGAGCTGTCCTTCGAGACACCGGAAGCGCCGAAGCAGATCCCGGCGGAGGACGCGCTGAAGGCCCTGAAGGAGGTGCTGGAGGACCCGGCGATCCTCAAGATCGGGCACAATTTCAAGTTCGACCACCAGCTCTTCGCCCGCCACGGCGTGCGCGTGTCGCCGGTCGACGACAGCATGCTGATCTCCTACGTGCTGGAGGGCGGCGCCCACGGCCATGGCATGGACGAGCTGGCGGAACTGCACCTCGCCCACACGACCATCCCCTACAAGGAGGTCTGCGGCACCGGGAAGAACCAGATCACCTTCGACCGCGTGCCGCTGGACAAGGCGCTGGCCTACGCCGCGGAGGACGCCGACATCACGCTGCGCCTGTGGCGGGTGCTGAAGCCGCGGCTGGTCGACGAGCGGATGGTCACCGTCTACGAGACGTTGGAACGCCCGCTGGTCCCGGTGATCGCCGACATGGAATCCTGCGGCATCCGGGTGGACCGGGCGGCGCTGGCCCGCCTCTCGCAGGACCTCGCCGTGCGCATGGCGGAGATCGAGAAGGAGGTGCACGGGCACGCCGGGCGCAGCTTCAACATCGGCTCGCCCAAGCAGCTCGGCGAGATCCTGTTCGACGAGATGAAGCTCGGCACCGGCAAGAAGGGCAAGACCGGCGCCTACTCCACCGATTCCAGCGTGCTGGAGGAGCTGGCGGAGCAGGGCCACGTCATCGCCCAGCGCGTGCTCGACTGGCGCCAGCTCGCCAAGCTGAAGAACACCTACACCGACGCGCTCCAGGCCCAGATCGTCGAAGGATCGGAGCGGGTGCACACCGCCTTCGCCATGGCGGCGACCAACACCGGCCGCCTGTCCTCGACCGACCCGAACCTGCAGAACATCCCGGTCCGGACCGAGGAGGGCCGCAAGATCCGCCGCGCCTTCGTCGCCGCACCGGGCCACAAGCTGATCTCCGTCGACTATTCGCAGATCGAGCTGCGGCTGGTCGCCGAGATGGCCGACATCGCCGCGCTGAAACAGGCCTTCCAGGACGGCATCGACATTCACGCGGCCACCGCCAGCCAGGTCTTCGGCGTACCGCTGGACCAGATGACCTCGGAGATCCGGCGCAAGGCCAAGGCGATCAACTTCGGCATCATCTACGGCATCTCCGGCTTCGGGCTGGGCCGCCAGCTCGGCATCGCGCCGGGCGAGGCCAACGCCTTCATCAAGGCCTATTTCGAGCGCTTCCACGAGCTGAAGGTGTGGATGGAGGCGACCAAGGCCTTCGCCCGCCAGAACGGCCATGTGGTGACTCTGTTCGGGCGGCGCTGCTACATCCCCGGCATCCACGACAAGAACGCCGCCCGCCGCGCCTTCGCGGAACGGCAGGCGATCAACGCGCCGATCCAGGGCACCGCCGCCGACATCATGAAGCGCGCCATGGCCCGCGTTCCCGGCGCCCTGAAGGAGGCCGGCTTCGACGAGGTCCGCATGCTGCTCCAGGTGCACGACGAACTGCTGTTCGAGGCGCCGGAGGATCAGGCCGAACGCGCCGCCGCCCTGGTGCGGCAGGTCATGGAGGGGGCCGCGACGCTCGGCGTGCCGCTGGTGGCGGAGGCCGGCATCGGCGGCAACTGGGACGAGGCGCATTGAGATGTCCAACCAGGATTCCAGCGCCAAAGACCCCACCGATCCTGCATTCGAGGCGCTGATCCGCTACATCCAGGAAGCCCGCGGCCTCGATTTCCGCGGCTACAAGCGCACCAGCCTGCAACGGCGCATCCGCCGCCGGATGGAGGAGGCCGGCTGCGAGGATTTCGCCGCCTACCACGGCCTGCTGGAAGCCGACCCGCAGGAATTCATCCATCTTCTGAACACCGTGCTGATCAACGTGACCTCCTTCTTCCGCGACACCGAGTCGTGGGACGTGCTGCGGAAGGAGGTCGTCCCGCAGATCCTGGCGCAACGCTCCGACCGCGACCCCATCCGCATCTGGAGCGCCGGTTGCGCGTCGGGGGAGGAGCCCTACTCCCTCGCCATGCTGTTCGCGGAGGCGCTGGGCAAGGACGCTTTCATCAACCGGGTGAAGATCTACGCCACCGATCTGGACGACGCGGCGCTGAACACCGCCCGGCACGCCATCTACTCCCCGCGCGACGTGGAAGGCGTGCCGTCGCCGCTGCTGGAACGGTATTTCGAGCGCACCAACAACCACTATGTCTTCCAGCGCGAGCTGCGCAAATGCGTGATCTTCGGGCGCCACAATCTGGTGACCGACGCCCCGATCTCGCGCATCGACCTGCTGGTCTGCCGCAACCTGCTGATCTATCTGGAAAGCGAAACCCAGAGCATCGTCCTGCCGCGCCTGCACTATGCGCTGATGAACGACGGCATCCTGTTCCTCGGCAAGGCGGAAACCCAGCTCGCCCGCTCCAAGATGTTCGAGCCGGTGAACCTGAAGAGCCGCATCTTCCGCAAGGTGCCGCAGGAATGGCGGCGCAGCCTGGGCGGCAGCCTGACCATCGCGCCGGAGCACAACAACCACCGGCAGAGCTTCCAGAGCCGCCTGATGGAAGGCATCGTGGACAGCAGCGCCACCGCCTATCTGTCGGTCGACGGCGACGGCATCCTGGTCTTCGCCAACGCCATGGCCCGGCGGCTTCTCGACGTGGGCGAGATCGATATCGGCCGCCCGTTCCAGGACCTGTCGATCTCCTACCGCCCGGCGGAGCTGCGTTCGCGCATCGAAGAGGTGCAGAAGACCGGGCGCGCGGTGCGCATCGAGCATCAGGAATTCGCCCGCCCGCCGGGTGAGCCGATGCGCCTGAGCATCGAAATCTCCCTGCTTTACGGGCGCGACGGCAAGCCCTTCGCCACGCTGCTCGGCTTCACCGACACCAGCCGGCATTTCCAGGTGCAGCAGGAGCTGGAAGCGGCTCAGGAGAGCCTGGAGACGACGATAGAGGAGCTGCAAAGCTCCAACGAGGAGTTGGAAACCACCAACGAGGAACTCCAGTCCACCAACGAGGAGCTGGAGACCACCAACGAGGAACTCCAGTCCACCAACGAGGAGCTGGAGACCATGAACGAGGAATTGCGCTCCGCGAACGAGGAGTTGGAGGTCGCCAACGAGGAGCTGCGCCGCCAGGGCGAGGAATCCGGGGAGTTCCGCCGCTACTCGGAATCGATCCTGCGCAGCATGGACGTGGGCATCATCGTTCTGGACCAGGATTTGCGCGTGCGCTCCTGGAACCGCTGGGGCGAGAACATGTGGGGCCTGCGCGCCGAGGAGGCACAGGGCGAGGACTTCCTCGACCTCGACATCGGCCTGCCGGTGCAGCGGCTCCGCCTCGACCTGGCGAGGATCCTGCACAGCGAGGCGCCGCAGACGCCGGTCACGCTGAACGCCGTGGACCGGCGCGGTCGCGCGGTGACCTGCCGGGTCCGGCTCTCCCCACTGCTGTACGAGGCGCGGGAGGCTCGCGGCGTCGTCCTGATCATCGAGGACGTGACCGAACAGACCCGGACCGAAGCCTTCGCCGGCTATCTCGGGCGGGTCATCGGCGAATCCCTGAACGAAGTCTATTTCCTGGACCCGTCCAGCTTCCATTTCCTGCTGGTGAACCGCGGCGCCGAGACCAAGCTGGGCTACAAGCTGGAGCATCTGAAGCGACTGGCCGTCCACGACCTGATGCCCGAGGTGCCGGCGGAGCGGTTCCGGGCTCTCGTCGCCCCTCTTCTCTTGGGCGACAAGCAGGAGGTGGTCTTCGAAACGGTGATGCAGGGCAGCCACCGCGGCCCCCATCCGGTCGAGGTCTGTCTTCAGCATTTCGGCGGGGAACAGCCGCCGATCCTCGTCGCCATCGTGCACGACACCACCGAACGCCAGCGTCTCGGCGCGGATGGCGGCGAGAGGGCGGAGGCGGAGTAAGGGGCCGGGTAGAAGCGGTCAGAACCGGTCAGGCGCGCCGCCGCTTCCGGGGTGGATGGATGGGCGAATCCACTCCTCGCCTAAGAAGCGGATCAGCACCTCCGCGCGCTCGCGCGCTTCGCGCCCGGCCTCGCCCCACCGCTTGGCGGACAGCGCCTGCCCCATGCCCTGCGCCGTCTCGGCCAGACGCAGGCACAGGGCGGCGCGTTCGCTCAAGGCCCGCAACGCCACCTCGAACGCCTGCTCAACCATGTGAAGCTGCGCCTCCTCCATGCTGTCGGCGCCGTAACGATGGCCGATGTGGCAGGTGAAATAGGGCAGCGTGTCCACCTTGGTTTCCCGGAGCGCCCCCCCGCAATCCGGGCAGGTCAGGGCGGACGGCTTTTCCAAACTGTAGATACCCTCCATAGGCGCCTCCATGGATGCCGCGGGCCGCGTTGCAGCCGGAATGCGTTCCGTGACCAGCCGGGCGAGCAACGCGCCCATGGCCGCCGGCAGATCGGACGGCAACCCGCTGACCAGCGCTTCCAACGCCTCCAACCCGCCCGCCGACGCGCCGATCACGATCAGGGCGCCATCCGTCATGGAGCCCCAGCCTTTGCCCGTTCCGCATCGGCTGGAGTTCGTCCCATCAATCCTCTCCTTCGTCGGCCAGGCTGCCCGCCAATTCCTGCCCCTGTTTCGACAGCACCTCCTTCAACATCGCCACGGTCCGCTCGGCCTCCTGTGCCGACCGGGTCCAGTTGGCCTCGACAGCGGCATGACCCTGCTTGCGGGCCCGCTCGGCCAGCCGCCGGAACATGATGGCACGGTCCTCATGGGTGCGCAGGGCCACCCAGATGGCCTGCTCGATCGACTCCCGATGGGACTCCGCCAGCGTTGCGGGGCCGTAGGCGTGACCGACCTTGCAGCGGAAGCGCAGCATCGGGCCGTCCTCGATCTCCACCAGATTGCCGCCGCAATCGGGGCAGCTCAGCGTGCTCGGCTTGCCGACGGAGGCGGTGAGTTCCGGCACTGCGTCGAACTCGTTCTCCGGGACGCGCGCCTCCATCGCGATGTCGTCGGGAACCGGCACCGGGGGGCCGGACGGTTCGGTCAGTCGGCGGGCCAGCAGCGCCGGAAGGTCGGACAGCGGGGCGCAGGCGTCCACGGAGGTATGCCGCATGGCGTTGCGCGGCATGTCGGGCCATTCGGCGTCGGCCGGGTCCTGCACCATCGCCAGCCCGCCGCAGCGCTTCACGGCGCGCAGCCCGGCGGTCCCGTCGTCCAGCGTGCCGGTCAGGATCAGCCCCACCACCCGCACCCCATAGGCGACCGCCACCGACCGGAAGAGCGGATCGATGGACGGCCGGCAGCGGTTCTCCCGCGCCCCACGGCGCACCAGAGCGGATCCGTCCTTGACCAGCAGATGATGATCGGGAGGGGCGACGTGAATCCAGCCCTCCCGCACCGGCTCCCCGTCCTCGGGATGGAAGGCGGGGAGCCAGCCGGCGCGCGACAGCAGGACCGGCAGCACGCTGTGCGTGGCGCCGATGTGCTGAACGACAAAGACCGTGGCCATCACGTCGCGCGGCATCGCCGCGAACAGCCTCCGCAGGGCGGTGATCCCACCGGCGGAAGACCCGATGGCCAGGATGTCCCTCTTGTCCATGATCCGGAAACAAACGTGGTGTGCATGCACAGTGACAACAGCACAGCGGCCGACAAATTCCGGCTTTGGTTCTATCACTTTTCCACACGCGCGCTGTTGAGTGGTCTGTGCAATCATTCGTTCCTGGCAAGAGGGGGGAGCGTGGGGAAAGGGGCATCCATCCGCGCAGGGGGCGATACGCGCGAGTCCGAGCGCAACGTGTTGCTCCAGCGTGTCGCGGAGCTGGACCGGAGCCTGGAACAGGCCCTGGTGACGGCGGAGGACGCCCTCGAGGAAGCCCGCCTTCTGGCGGCCGACCGGATTCAGCTCGAAGAGGAGATGACCGCGCAGCGGCAGGAGATCGCCGCGCTGCGCGAACGCCTCACCGTGTCGGAAACCCGCCGGACGGAGTTGCTCGACGCCCTGGCGGATTCCGATCAGCGCTTGAACACGCTCCGCCGGGATGAGACCCATCTGTCGGAGGAACTCCAAACCTCCTACGAGGAGCTTCAGGTCCTCACCGAGGAACTGGAGCAGGCCAACGCCGATTTGGAGCAGCGGGTCGAGGAGCGCACGGCCCAGCTCACCGAAAGCGAGCGGCGGTTCCGCACCCTGTTCGAGGCGATGGACGAGGGGTTCCTCCTTGCCGACGTCCTGTTCGACGGCGACCGGCCGGTGGATGTCCTCTATCTGGAGATGAATCCCGCGGCGCGGCGCATGACCGGGGAGGATTTCGTCGGGCGGCGGCTGCGCGAGATCAGCCCGGCCTTCGAGGACCACTGGTACGAGGTGTTCGGCCGCGCGGCGCGCGACGGTGAATCGACGCGGACGGAGCTGTATGCCGGACCGCTCGAAAAATGGATTAATTTCTACGTCTTCAAGGTCGGCGCCCCCGAGCAGCGCCGCATCGCGGTGATCTTCCGCGACGTGACCGAGCGGAAGCGGACGCAGGAGCAGCTCAAGCAGGCGAAGGAGATGGCGGAGGCGGCGAACCGGGCCAAGACCAAGTTCCTCGCCGCCGCCAGCCACGATCTGCGCCAGCCGATCCAGGCGGCGGCACTCTATGCCCATGTCCTGCTCGGGTCGGTCGGCGCCGACCCGGTCGCCCAGGAATCGCTCAACCGGCTGAAGGCGTCCATCGACAGCCTGAACGGCATGCTGAGCGGGCTGCTCGACCTGTCCCGGCTGGAGGCCGGCGTCATCGAGGTGGCGGTCAGCGATTTCTCGCCCGCGGCGCTGATGACCCGTTTGGCCGAGGAGTTCCGCGGCGTGGCCGAGGCGTCGTCCATCGACCTGCGGTGCCGGCCCAGCCGCCTGGCCGTGTCCACCGACCCCCATCTTCTGGAACGGCTGTTGCGCAACCTGCTGTCCAACGCCATCGCGCACGGCCGGCCCAAGGACACGGATGGTCGAGGGCGGGTGCTGGTCGGCTGCCGCCGCCGGGCGGACGGCGTGGAGTTCCAGGTGTGGGACAACGGGCCGGGCATCCCCGAGGACGCCCGCGAGTCTATCTTCGAAGAGTTCCGCCAGCTCAACAACCCGGAGCGCAACGCCACCCAGGGCTTCGGGCTGGGGCTGTCCATCGTGTCGCGCATCGCCCACCTGCTGGGAACGGAGGTGACGCTGCGCTCACGGGTCGGGGCGGGCTCGGTCTTCTCGGTGACGGTGCCCTACGCCCTCCAGCCGGAAGCCAGCGCCGCGGCGGTGCCGGCCGCCAACCGGGAACCGCGGCTGAAAGGGCGCACGGTGCTGCTGGTGGAGGACGACGAGCAGGTCCGCCGCAGCATGACCATGATGCTGAAACGCTGGGGGCTGCGCGTGGTCGCCGTGTCCTCGGCGGGGGAGCTGGCCGCGACGCTGCCCAGCCTGCGGCGCCCCCATGTGGTGCTGACCGACTACCGCCTGCCGGGCGGCGACTCCGGACGCTCGGTGGTCGAGCTGGTGCGCCAGCGCTGGCCGGTGCCGGGCATCATCATCACCGGCGACACCGCCCCGGAACGCTTGCGCGAGGCCATGTCTCTCGGCTGCCGCCTGCTGCACAAGCCGGTGCTGCCCGCCGATCTGGCCGGGGCGCTGGGCGAGGTATTGCCCTCCTAAAAGTGGCGCACCGGTGCGGGGCTGCGACCAATAGTCCCTTGTTCCTTCGGCATAGTCCGATTAACCTAATCTCTTACTCGGATTAAGGGGTCGACCGGGACATGCCGGCTTTACTCGGAAGCATCGGACGCAGGCTGGGCCGCGCCGCCGTGATGGCGGGCGGGGTGGCTTTGCTTCTGCAGCTTCTGGGCTGGGCCTTCCTGATTCCGGTGGCCAACGCCGCGACCGGCGAAACGGTCATGATCTGCACGCCGCAGGGCATGGCCTCCATCGCCCTCCCCGACGGCCCGCCCCCCGACTCCCTGATCCCGGACGGCAAACCCACGCTGTCCATGGGCGAGGATTGCCCGGTCTGCGGGCTGGTCGCCGGCCTCACCGCGCCGCCGCCGCTTCTGACCGTGGTGCTGCCCGTCTCCGTCGTCGCCCACAGCTCCATCGGACTGCCCGGCCAGCACATCGCCGCCGGCTGGTTCCTGTCGCGGCTGAAGGCACGAGCGCCCCCGGCCCTCGTCTGACCGCCCTCGGCATGCGCCGTGTGATCGCCGCGCCCGGCTTTTGAGCCTGGCGGCGTGGCCCTCCCGGCCGTGCCCACTCCACCCCTCACGTCGGCCTCCGCACCGCAACCTGGCGGTTTCGATCCCCTGCGCTGATCCTGCGCACGGGTCGCGACCGGGCGGGACGGCAAGGCTGCGCCGATCTTCACTCGTCCGATTCGAGAACGAGCGCCCTATGATTCGCCTGTCCACCGCCGCCGCCGCGGCGAACGCCCCCCGTTTGTCCAATCGTCTTCTCGCCTCCACCGCTCTTCTGACGGGCATCCTCGCCGCTCTCGGCGCGCCGGCCGCAGCCCAGACCCCGCAGGCCCTGCCCGCCGTCCCGGTCGAGACGGAGACGGCCCCCGCCGCCACGGCGCCGGAGAAGGGCCTGTCCCGGCCACTCGGCGCCGGCACGCTCGACGCCGCCGCGATCGCCAGCCGCAAGATCGCCAGCCCGGACGCCGCAGTGCTGCTGCGCAGCCTGCCGGGCGTGTCGCTCTACAGCGCGGGCGGCTTCTCCAGCTTGCCGGCGCTGAACGGGCTGGCCGACGACCGCGTGCGCGTCCAGGTCGACGGCATGCCGATGACCGCCGCCTGCGCCAACCACATGAACGCGCCGCTGTCCTACGCCGACCCCGCCGTCATCGGCGCCATCGAAGCCATCGCCGGCGTCACCCCGGTCAGCAAGGGCGGCGACAGCATCGCCGGCACGGTCTCGGTGACCAGCAAGCCCCCTGTCTACGCCCAGCCCGGCGAGCCCATCCACGGCGAGGGCAGCCTGTCCACCGTCTACCGCTCGAACGGCAACGGCACCACCCTGTCCGCCACCGCCACCGCGGCGACCGAGCGGTTCAGCCTGCGCTACACCGGCGCCTGGAGCCGGGCGGACGACTACGAGGACGGCAATGGGGACAAGGTCCGCTCCACCCTCTACAACGTGCAGAACCACGCCCTGTCGGCCAGCGCGCGCAAGGACGGGCAGGAGATCACCCTGTCCGGCGGCTACCAGTATTCGCCCTACTCCGGCTTCGCCAACCAGCGCATGGACATGACGCTGAACCGCGGCACCACCCTGAACGGCCATTACAAGGGCGCGTTCGACTGGGGCACGCTGGACGGCCGGGCCTTCTGGCAGCGCACCGTCCACGCCATGAACTTCCTGCACGACAAGGGCGGCGCCGACCGCGGCGGCATGCCGATGAACACGGACTCGCACGAGATGGGCTACGCCGTCTCGGCGGAGGTGCCGCTGTCGGCGCAGGACACGCTGCGCGTCGGCAACGAGCTGGTCCGCTACCGCATCGACGACTGGTGGCCGCCGGTCGCCGGGGCGGCGATGATGTCGCCGCTGACCTTCGTGAATCTGAACGACGCGCGGCGCGACCGGCTGGGCACCTTTGCCGAGTGGGAGAAGCGCTGGACCCCGGCCTGGACCTCTCTGCTCGGCGTGCGCAACGACGTAGTGTGGATGGAGAACGGGCCGGTCCAGCCCTACTCCTGGGCCGACCCGATCCGCACCGGCATGATGGGCATGGGTATGGGCATGGCGAACCCGGACGCGCCCGCCGCCACGGCCTTCAACCGGGCTGACCGCTCCAAGACCGACGTGAACGTCGACGCCACGGCGCTGCTCCGCTTCGCGCCGTCCGCGTCGGAACGCTACGAGCTGGGCTTCGCCCGAAAGACCCGTTCGCCCAACCTGTACGAGCGGTTCGCCTGGGGCACCGGGGGCATGTCCTCCACGATGATCGGCTGGTACGGCGACGCCAACGGCTATGTCGGCAACCCGGACCTGAAGCCGGAAACCGCCTACACGGTCGGCGCCACCGCCGCCTGGCAGGACGCCGAGGCCAAGCGCTGGTCGGTCAAGGTCACGCCTTATTATTCGCACGTCGAGAACTTCATCGACGCCGACCGCATCGGCAGCCTGTCGAACGGCTTCGTCCAGCTGCGCTTCGCCAACCACACGGCGGAGCTGTACGGCATCAACGCCGAGGGCCACAGCATCGTCCACCAGGACGAGCGACTGGGCGAGTTCACGGTGGGCGCCGTGGTCAGCTACGTCCGTGGCCGCAACCTCGACACCGGGCGCGACCTCTACCACATCATGCCGCTGAACGGGACGGTCGACCTGGGGCACCGGCTGGGCGACTGGAGCAGCGTCCTGGAGTTCCAGATAGTCGGGAGGAAATTCCTGGTCGATTCCGGGCGGAATGAGCCGGAAACCCCCAGCTACGCCCTGGTCAACCTGCGCACCAGCTACGTCTGGGGCAACCTGCGCGCCGACGTCGGGATCGAGAACCTGTTCGACGCCCACTATTATCTGCCGCTGGGCGGCGTCGATTACGGCGATTTCCGCGCCAGCGGCAACCCGCAGCCGATCGGCGCGCTGGCCGGCATGGGGCGGTCCTTCAACCTCGGCCTGACCATGGCCTTCTGATGGAGGCCGATTGACGAGGCATCCCCGCCTTGCGCGCGATCCGCCTGCATGAGCGTCCCCAGCCGGCCCGCCGGCCGCTGGGGGCGCTCGCCCTGTCCGGGACGCTGCACGCCGGCGTCCTGGCCGTCCTCCTGTCCGCCGCCGGCGCGGCCCCCGGCACCGGCACCGAGGAGACCGGCGCCGTCAGCCTCAACGACACCATCACGCCGGTGATCGAGGTGATGCTGGTGGCATCCGAGGCGGACAGCGGCCCGCCGCCGGCAGCGGTCGCCGAACCGGAGATCACTCCGGAGATCGAACCGCAGCAGGACCCCGCGCCGGAACCGGAGCCGGAGCCAACTCCCGAACCGGCGCCCCCGGAGGCAGAACCGACCCCGGAACCCGCACCGGAACCGATCCCTCCACCACCACCCAAGCCGCTGCCAAAGCCAGCGCCGAAGCCGCCCGTCAAGGCAGCGCCGAAACCGCAGGCCGCTCCCGGTCCGAACCCATCACCGACGCCACCCACCGAAACCGGAACCGGTCGCAACGCGGCGGCGGCGGTCGAGCCGGTGTCGGCCAGCCGGGGCGCGGTGGTGGACTACGGGGCGCAGGTCTGGGCCTGGATCGGACGGCACAAGCCGGAGAAGGTGGTCGGGGGCGGACAAGCCACCGTCAAGCTGACCCTCGGCGTGGCCGGCGAGGTGCTCGACGCCGCCATCCTGACGTCGAGCGGCGACGAGGCGCTGGACCACGCCGCCCTGGCCGCGGTGCGCAAGGCGTCTCCCTTCCCCACCCCGCCGCCCGGTCTGTCGGCGGAGGACCGCATTTTCTCCGTGCCCTTCCTGTTCCGCCCGCGGTGACTCCGGCGCGTCGGAAGTGGCGCTCAACCCTGCCCACCCCCACTTCCCGTTTGCGCTTTGCGGCTCCACGTAGGATAAAGCGCCCCAATTCCCGAGATTTCCGACGGCGAGCACCCCCATGGGCTTCAATTGCGGCATCGTCGGCCTGCCGAACGTCGGCAAGTCGACCCTGTTCAACGCGCTGACCGCCACCCAGGCGGCCGAGGCGGCGAACTTCCCCTTCTGCACCAAGGAGCCGAACGTCGGCCGCGTCGGCGTGCCCGACCCGCGGCTGGACAAGCTGGCGGCCATCGCCAAGTCGCAGAAGATCATCCCGACCCAGCTCGAATTTGTCGACATCGCCGGCCTGATCCGCGGCGCCTCGAAGGGTGAAGGGCTGGGCAATCAGTTCCTCGCCAACATCCGCGAGGTGGACGCCATCGTCCACGTCCTGCGCTGCTTCGAGGACGACGATGTCACCCATGTGGAAGGCAACGTCGATCCCCTGCGCGACGCCGAGGTGGTCGAGACGGAGCTGATGCTCGCCGACATGGAGAGCCTGGAGCGCCAGCTCACCAGCCTCCAGAAGAAGGCCAAGGGCGGCGATAAGGACTCCAAGGTCAAGGCCGACCTGATGGAACGCGCGCTCAAGGTCCTCCAGGACGGCAAGCCGGCCCGCGTCGTCGAGGTCAGCGACGACGAGTGGCCGGTCTTCAAGCAGTTCATGCTGCTGACCGCCAAGCCCGTCCTCTATGTCTGCAACGTCGAGGAGGCCTCGGCGGCCACCGGCAACAGCCTGACCGCCAAGGTCGCCGAGAAGGCCAAGGCCGAGAACGCCGGCATGGTCGTCATCTCCGCCGCCATCGAGGCGGAGGTCGCCCAGCTCTCCGACGCCGCCGAGAAGCAGGAGTTCCTGGAATCCCTCGGGCTGGAGGAGACCGGCCTCAACAAGCTGATCCGCGCCGGCTTCCAGCTTCTCGACCTCATCACCTTCTTCACCGTCGGCCCGAAGGAGGCTCGCGCCTGGACCGTGCGCCGCGGCGCCAAGGCCCCGGAAGCGGCCGGCGTCATCCACACCGATTTCGAGCGCGGCTTCATCCGGGCCGAGACCATCGACTTCGACAGCTACATCACGCTGGGCGGCGAGCAGGGCGCCAAGGACAACGGCAAGATGCGCCAGGAAGGCAAGGAGTACGTCGTCAACGACGGCGACATCTTCCATTTCCGCTTCAACGTTTGATTGGACAGCCGCGCAACCCTTCTCCTCTCTGGGGGAGAAGGGTTAACGCCTCCCAATCTTATCACCGTCGAGAAATCCGTTAACTCTTTCGTAAAACTGGAAAAACCGCTTAAATACCCCTGAGATATGGTTAACAAGCCTCGCTTCGGCTGTTAAGTCCCCTTGGATGGGCGACAACCGAGGGCTGGACCGGAGGGGATATGGCGGTGAACCAGAACGCGACCATCGCGCCGGGTGCCATCGCGCCGGGTGCCGGCACCTTCTCCGACCGCGTGCGCGACGCCATCCGGCACGGCGAACTGCGCCTCGCCTTCCAGCCGCAGGCCGACACCCACACCGGGCGGCTGACCGGGTTCGAAGCGCTGTCGCGCTGGCGGCTCGACGACGGCACGGTGATCCCCCCCGACGTCTTCATTCCCATGGCGGAGACCAGCGACGCCATCCACATCCTCGGCGAATGGACGGTGCGCCGCGCCTGCGAAACCGCCGCGGGCTGGATGCAGGAAGGCATCGCCGACGTGCCGGTGGCGGTGAACCTGTCGGCGCGGCAGTTGCAGGACCCCGGCTTCGCCCGCACTGTGCTGGGCATCCTCGCCGAAACCGGCCTGCCCGCCGCCAATCTGAAACTGGAGCTGACCGAAACCGCCCTGTTCGAGCACAGCGAGTCCTCGCGCGAGGTGCTGACGCAGTTGCGCGGCGCCGGGGTGCGGTTGGTGCTGGATGATTTCGGGACGGGCTATTCCTCGCTGTCCCTGCTGCGCCGCGTGCCGGTCGAGGCGCTTAAGATCGACAAGCACTTCACCCAGGCGATGGTGCAGGACCGCGACGCCGCCGCCATCGTGCGCGCGATCATCGACCTCGCCCACGCGCTGGGGATGCAGGCGATCGCCGAGGGGGTGGAGACCAACGACGAGCTTCTCTACCTGCGCGCCTACCGCTGCGACCGCATCCAGGGCTATCTGCTGGCCAAGCCCCTGGACACGGAGCAGGTCCCCGACTTCATCCGGCGGCTCGCCGCGACGCCGACAGGCGGATGACCCGCTCCGTCTCGTCCCATTCGGTCAGCTCCGCGGCCTCGTCGATGGTGACCCAGCGCGCTTCCAGGGCATCGTCGGCGCAGACCGCCTCGCCCTCCGGGCTCTCCGCCGCCACCTCGACGATGGTGTAGTGGTACTGGACGGCCCCGGCGTCGTCGAGCGTCATGGCGTCCACCACGGTGACCACCTCCGTCGGCACGACGTGCAGGCCGGTCTCCTCCAGCACCTCGCGCACCGCCGTCTCGAACACCGTCTCGCCCACCGACTGGGCGCCGCCGGGCAGGCTCCACTGCCCCATCCGCGGCGAGCGGCCCCGGCGGATCAGCAGGACCCGGTCGCCGCGCCACACCACGGCGCCCACCCCCACCCAGGGACGGTCGGGGTATTCGCGGCCGGAACGGTCTGCGGGGGGTGTGGTGGACTCGGGCGGGGTGGACATGGAAACTCCCTCGTTGCGCTTGACCCGACGCTAACCCAGGCGGACAGTCGGATACCAGTGGCCAAGAGGCCGAACGAACCGCCGCTCCGGACGCCGCCATGAAGCTCAACGAGATCCGCACCTTCGTCGCCGTGGCCGAGGCCCAGTCGGTGCAGGAGGCCGCCCACCGGCTGGGACTGACCCAATCCGCCGTCTCCCGCCTGATCCAGCGGCTGGAGGCGGAACTTGGCGTGTCCCTGTTCGACCGCCAGACCAAGCCGCTGGCCCTGACCCGCGACGGCGAGATGGCGTTGGCCCACGCGCACCGGGTCCTGAAAGCGACCGACGAGCTGTCGGACGCCTTCGCCGGGGCCGCCCAGCCCCAGGGGCTGCTGCGGCTGGGCGTGGCCCATGTGCTGACCGCCATCGCCGCGCACCATCCGCTGGACCGGCTGCGCGCCGCCTTCCCCGGCCTGACCGTCCGCCTGCATTCGGACTGGAGCACGCCGCTGGTCGAGCAAGTCCGCAACGGCACGCTGGACGGCGCGCTGGTGCTGACCCACGACGCCCAGACGCCGCCGGACGACCTGGACGCCGTCTGCATCTCGCGCGAGCCCGTGCGGGTCGTCGCGTCGGCCGAGTTGGCCGGGCAGCGCGACTGGACGCTGCCGGCGATGAACGCCGTGGGCTGGGTGCTTCAGCCCGACGGCTGCCAGTACCGGACCGCCATGGGCCGGGCGATGGCGCAGCACGGGCCGGCGCTGAACGTCACGGTGGAGGGGTTCGACCAGTCGCTTCTGCTGTCGCTGGTCGCCCGCGGCGTCGGATTCGGCTTGGCCCCGTTGCGGCTGATCGCCCCGACCCTGCACGCCGCCCAGGTGCGGCCGCTGGAAACCCCGGACTTCGCGTTGACCGTCGCGGTGTGGCTGCTGCGCGGCCGCTTCACCGGGCGCATCGGTCCCGTCTTCGACGTGCTGGAGGACAGTTTGCTGGACCTGCTGCCACCGGCGGAAGAGGCGCCTTTGCCCCTGCCCTGCCATTCCGCAGCCGAATAACCTTCTTTCCCATTGTGAATTTGCTGCACGTCCGGCGCACGCTTATCGTGTGACCCTGATGAGACGCGGGCCAGCGTTGCCGCACCGGCCACAGCCCGCGCTGAGGGAGGATAACTTGGACACCAGCAACCGGGTGGGCGGGGCGCCTTCGCCCCGCTCCTGGCGGACGCCGGGATTCGTCATCGCCTGCGGCTGCCTGATCGCCATGCTGGCGTTCGGCCCGCGGTCCAGCATGGGCCTGTTCACCGCACCGCTGTCGGAGGCGCACGGCTGGGGCCGCGACGTCTTCGCCCTGTCGATCGCCATCCAGAATCTGGTCTGGGGCATCGGCACCCCGTTCGCCGGCGCGCTGTGCGACCGCTACGGCCCGGCGCTGGTGCTGGGGCTCAGCGGGATTCTCTACGCGCTGGGGCTGGCGCTGATGCCCTACGCCGACACGCCGCTGATGCTGCATCTCAGCTCCGGCCTT
This sequence comes from Azospirillum sp. P4_B5, assembly GCF_056402275.1. Lineage (NCBI taxonomy): Bacteria > Pseudomonadati > Pseudomonadota > Alphaproteobacteria > Rhodospirillales > Azospirillaceae > Azospirillum > Azospirillum sp. P4_B5. The sequence goes on along the minus strand of NZ_JBFUHT010000010.1, from coordinate 108,574 downwards.
CTGATCGGGCTGGGGCTGGCCGGAGCGTCCTTCGGCATCGTCATCGCCGGTTTCAGCCGCATCGTCCCGCCGGAGAAGCGGAGCTGGTCGATGGGCGTGGCCACCGCCGCCGGTTCGATGGGCCAGTTCCTGTTCGCCCCCACCGGTCAGGCCTTCATCGCCGCCTACGGCTGGCAGACGGCGCTGATCCTGTTCGGCGCCTCGATGCTGATGATCCCGGTGCTCGCCTCCTCCTTCGCCGGGGCGGGCGGGTCGAAGAGCGCGCAGGCCGTCACCGGGGCCGACATCGGTTTCGCCGCGACGATCCGGCAGGCCTTCAAGCACCGCAGCTACGTCCTGCTGGTCACCGGCTTCTTCGTCTGCGGTTTCCAGCTCGCCTTCATCACCACGCACCTGCCGCCCTACCTGACCGCCGCCGGGATCAGCCCCGGCCTCGCCTCCTGGGCGATGGCGCTGATCGGGCTGTTCAACGTGGTCGGCTCCTACATGTCCGGCGTGCTGGGCGGCAAGATGAGCAAGCGCCTGCTGCTCTGCGCCAACTACACGCTGCGCGGCCTGTGCACGGCGCTCTTCATCCTGCTGCCGGTCACCCCGGTTTCGGTGATCCTCTACGCTGCGGCGATGGGCCTGCTGTGGCTGTCCACGGTGCCGCCGACCTCCGGCCTCGTCGTTCTGATGTTCGGCACGCGCTATCTTGGCATGCTCTACGGCTTCGCCTTCCTCAGCCATCAGGTGGGCGGTTTCCTCGGCGTGTGGCTGGGTGGAGTGCTGTACGAGCGCGTCGGCTCCTACGACGTGGTGTGGTGGGCCAGCGTGGCCCTGGCCTTTGCCGCCGCGGTGGTGAACTGGCCAATCGCCGAGAAGCCCGCCCCCTCCCTGGCGGCGGAAGCGAAGGCCTGAGGCCATGACCGAACCGGCGCCCGCCTCCTCTCCCGGTTTCGGCCACGGCTTCGCGCTGGCGCTCGGCGCGCTGGCGCTGGGCGTCTGGGCGGTGGTGACGGCGGTGGCGCTGAACCAGGCGGCGCTCAACGAGGAGGACGGCGGCACGGTGCTCGCCGTCTTCCCGCCGGGCACCCCGACTGCCGAGGCCTTCACCGCGGTGGTCCGCGCCGGGGGCCAGCCGGTGCGCCAGACCTGGATACCCTTCGCCTGGGTCGCCCGCGGCGACGGCAGCGGCTTCGTCGGGCGGCTGAAGGAGGAAGGGGCGGTCACCGCCTACGGCGAACTGTCGGTCGGCCCGGCGTTGGGCGGCTGCGCGGTGGTCTCGCTGGACGACAAACGCCCGGTCGGCTTCCAATTCAAGTGACGAGAAAAACCCGTCATCAAGCGGTGACGGAGCAACAATTCGGCTATTGACAACCCCCGCAAGGAGGAGCAGCCTAGTCCTCAGAGCAACACTGGTTGAGGTGAAGACGCAGCGGAAGCCGCATCAAGTTGGTCAAAAACCAGCTTCTCATCACAGCAAATGTTCCCGTAGTCAGGAGGGTGTGATTGTCATGAGTCCACCTGCGCTTACTTGAGGAAGCCGACCTGTTCGGCCACACATTTCTGAACATTGCCGTTGAGACGGCTCAACCATTGCGGATGTCCTGGTACAACCGCTGAAACCCCCGCCCCCCGCGCGGGGGTTTCGCTTTTTCGGCTTCCCACGCCGCACCTCATTTCCTCGGCGACCCAAAGAAAAACCCCTCCCCCGCGGGTGCGGGAGAGGGGCGAAGGCTTCGTGTCGCTTCAAACGGGTCCGCAGACCCGGGAGTCAAGGCACCGGCCGATCAGTACATGTGCTGGCCGCCGTTGATCGACAGGGTCGAGCCGGTGATGAAGCCGGCGTCGTCGCCGACCAGGAACAGCACGCCGCGGGCGATCTCCTCGGCCTTGCCGAGACGGCCGACCGGGATGCGGGCGACGATCTTCTCCAGCACGTTGGGCGGCACCGCGCGCACCATGTCGGTGTCGATGTAGCCCGGCGCGATGGCGTTGACGGTGACGCCCTTGGCTGCACCCTCCTGGGCCAGCGCCTTGGTGAAGCCATGGATGCCCGACTTGGCGGCGGCGTAGTTCACCTGACCGTACTGGCCGGCCTGGCCGTTCACCGAGCCGATGTTGACGATGCGGCCGAAGCCGCGCTCGCGCATGCCGTCGATGACGTTGCGGCAGAGGTTGAAGCAGGAGGTGAGGTTCGTCGCGATGACGTCGTTCCACTGCTGCGGAGTCATGCGGTGGATCACGCCATCGCGGGTGATGCCCGCGTTGTTGACCACCACGTCCACCGGCCCGAGTTCGGCGGTGATCTTCGCGATGCCATCCTTCACGGCGTCGAAGTCCGACACGTCGAACTTGTAGACCGCGATGCCCGTGCGGGCCGAGAATTCCTTCGCCTTTTCATCATTGCCGGCGTAGTTGGCGGCGACGACATAGCCGGCGTTCTTCAACGCGACGGAGATGGCTTCGCCGATACCGCGCGTTCCGCCCGTGACGACTGCAACTCGAGCCATTGGCTCCTCCCCCAAAGCTTGGTGTTGGATTCTTTATCGGTTTCTGTAGGCACACATACGAAACGGGCCGCACCCCGGAGGGAACGGCCCGCTTTTCATCAGCCCCGCTCGACGGTGAGGGCGATGCCCATGCCGCCGCCGATGCACAAGGTGGCGAGGCCCTTCTTGGCGTCGCGCTTCTGCATCTCATAGAGCAGGGTGGTCAGGACGCGGGCGCCGGACGCGCCGACCGGGTGGCCGAGCGCGATGGCGCCGCCGTTGACGTTGACCTTGGAGGTGTCCCAGCCAAGGTCCTTGTTCACGGCCAGGGCCTGCGCGGCGAAGGCCTCGTTCGCCTCGATCAGGTCCAGGTCCTCGTGCTTCCAGCCGGCCTTTTCCAGCGCGAGGCGGGAAGCCGGAATCGGCCCGGTGCCCATGATTGCCGGATCGACGCCGGCGGTCGCCCAGGAGACGATGCGGGCCAGCGGGGTCAGGCCGCGCTTGGCCGCGTTCTCGGCGGTCATCAGGACCAGCGCGGCGGCGCCGTCGTTGATGCCCGACGCGTTGCCGGCGGTCACCGTGCCCTCCTTGGAGAAGGCCGGGCGCAGCTTGGCCAGCGATTCCGCGGTGGTGCCGTGCTTCGGATATTCGTCGTCGGCGACGATGATGTCGCCCTTGCGGCCCTTGATGGTGACCGGAATGATCTCGTCCTTGAAGCGGCCGGACTTCTGGGCGGCCTCGGCCTTCTGCTGCGAGGCGGCGGCGAAGGCGTCCTGCTCGTCGCGGGTCAGCTGCCACTTCTGGGCGACGTTCTCGGCCGTCGTGCCCATGTGGTAGCCCTTGAAGGCGTCCATCAGGCCGTCCTTCAGCATGGTGTCGAGCATCTCGGCGGCGCCCATCTTCACGCCGTTGCGCAGATGCATGACGTGCGGGGCCTGGCTCATGCTCTCCTGGCCGCCGACGACCATGACCTCGGCGTCGCCGTTGCGGATCGCCTGATAGCCGAGCGCGACCGAGCGCAGGCCCGAGCCGCAGAGCTGGTTGATGCCGAAGGCGGTGGCGGAGGCCGGGATGCCGGCGTTGACGGCGGCCTGGCGGGCCGGGTTCTGGCCCTGGCCAGCGGTCAGGATCTGGCCCAGGATGACCTCGGTCACCTCCGCGGCGTCGGTCTTGGCGCGGCTCAGCGCTTCGCGGATGGCAATCTCACCCAGGTAATGGGCCGGTACGGCGCTGAGCGCCCCGTTGAAGCTGCCGATGGGAGTACGCGCTGCGCTGGCGATCACAACCTCGGTCATGTTGACGCTCCTCAGATTTTGTCAGTTTTATTATCGTGACAGGGTGCCGCACGGAGTGAGAAAAACCTTATGCGCGGATTTCTCGCAATGCAAGACACCTGACAGGCTGCGGTTATCCTGCCGCACTAAGCCATTCGGCCAGGGGACGCCAGACGCCTGTTTCGGCACCGGCGCTGACCACCATGCCAATATGACCAAGCGGCGGTCTGATCATTTGCGCGCTGCCGATTGATCTTGCCAAGGCCACCGCGGACGCGGGCGGAACGATGCGGTCGCGCTCCGGGATCAGCGCCAAAACGGGCATGCGCAACCGCTCCGGCTCCACCGGCTGGCCGGCGACCAGCCATTCGCCGCGCGCCGTGTCGTTGCGCCCGTACCAGCCGGCCAGCGTGTCGCGCGCCACCCCGGCGACCAGCGGCACCCCGTCGTTCAGCCAGTCCTCCAGCGACACGAAGGCGAGCGCGGCGCGGCTGTCCGGCTCCATGCGGGCGAACTGCGAGAATTTCTTGAGCGCCAGCAGCGGGTCGAGCTGGGCGAACAGCCCCTGCAGCGCGTCCACCGGCAGTTCCCCCCAGGCGTCGAGCAGCGGGCCGAAGGGCTGGAAGACGGCGGCGGCGCGGCGGGCCATGCCCGCGTCCTCCGCGTGGAAGTCCCAGGGGGTGGCGAGCAGGCCGAGTGCGGCGACCTCCTTCGGGCGGCGCTGTGCCAACGCGGTGGCGAGCAGCCCGCCCATGCAATAGCCGACCACCGGAACCGGGCGGCCCACCGCCTCCACCACCGCGGCGAGCGCCCGCTCCAGCCGGCCGGCGATGTAGTCGGTCAGGCTGTAGCGCCGCTCCAGCGGGCCCGGCGTGCCCCAGTCGATCAGGAAGGGACGCAGCCCCTGCGCGGCCAGCCAGCGCATCAGGCTTTTGCGCGCCGACAGGTCGAGGATGTAATGGCGATTGACCAGCGACGGCACGAACAGGACCGGCGCGCCCGTCGCCGGGCCGAGGGCGCCGTAGTCGAGCAGGCGGGACGTCCCTTCCGTCCACAACACGGGCGGGTCAGGCAAATCGCGGCGGTAAGGGTGGTGGCGGTAGCGCTCGATGCCCGTCAGGGCGAGGTCGAGTTGGCGGCGGACCGCCCGGTCAACCGTCTGGGCGAACGCGTCCGCGTCGGTTGCGGCGATCCGCTGGCGCAGGTCCTCCGCCCGCTCCCGCAGATGCGGCTTCCATGGCAGCGAGCCGTTCCTCAAGTGCGGCAATGCGGCGGAGGAGCTGAGCAGCGTCGCCGCCACCGTCGCCAGATGCAGCGCCAGGGGCCGCGGCCCCAGCCGTGGGGTGGGCCGTGGGGTGGAATTGGGCGGCGGGGGCATCGTGGCGTTGTCCCCGGTCACGCGGCTCTCCCTTGGAGGACGGCCGGGGTGAGGTCGGCTGGGACGGGGCCGGCGTCGGATTCCAGCCAGTGCCCGGCGGGCTGGTGTAGGCGAAGCCGCCCGGCCCCAGGACGAAGGGCGCCATCGCCGCGGCGCCCTGCGCCATCATCTGGAACAGGCGGGCGGCGGCATCGGCCATCTCGGGATCGGCGGCGCAGGCCGCCCATTGTTCCTGCCACAGGTCGAGGTACCGTTGCGCGAGCGTTTCCAGGGACGGGATGTCGGATTCGGACGATTCGGCCATGGCCGGGAGTATATGGGGGAGGCGGTGCCCTTGACCAGAGCCGCGAAGGACCGATCGAAAATGCCGCAAATCCCGAATTATCGGGGGGACGCCCACCTGGGGTCGCAGCGCTGCGGCACAGCACTGGACAGGGTGCATTCCTTCGAGTAGTCCTTATATCTGAAACATTCCCGCCGTACGACCCTTCTTGAAAGAAACAGCGATGGCCGACAAGGAAGATCAGAAGTCCGCGACGATCACGATCAAGAAGTACGCCAACCGGCGGCTCTACAACACGGCGACCAGCAGCTACGTGACGCTCGACCATCTCTGTCAGATGGTCAAGGACGGGCTCGACTTTGTGGTCTATGACGCGAAGACCGGAGAGGACATTACCCGTTCGGTCCTGACGCAGATCATCGTGGAGGAGGAGAGCAAGGGCCAGAACCTGCTGCCGATCAGCTTCCTGCGCCAGCTCATCGGTTTCTACGGCGACAACATGCAGTGGATGGTGCCGCGCTACCTCGAATATTCGATGCAGTCCTTCTCGCGCAACCAGGAGCAGATGCGCGACTATTTCCAGAACACGCTGGGCGGCATGTTCCCCTTCGGCCGGCTGGAGGAGGTCGGCAAGCAGAACATGGCGATGTTCGAGCGGGCTATGCGCATGTTCTCGCCCTTCGGCGGCACCGAGGATGGGCAGCCGGGCGAATTCCCCGCCCCCCCGCCCCGCCCCCAGGCCCCCGGCCCTTCCGCGGCTCCGCCGACCGGCTCGGCAGCGGCCATCCACACCTATGAAGAGCTTCAGAAGCAGATCGACGACCTGCAAAAACAGATCGCCAGCATCGCCAAGCCGGCCCGCCCGGCGAAGCCCGAAGGGAAATGAGCCGCAGCGTCCATCGCATCGTATGGCCGTCACGGTGATGTCTCTGCGGCGCAGGGCGGGGAAAGTTCCCCGCCCTTTTCTGTTTTTTTCGGCACCAGTGGCACGCCCGGCTGTTTGTTCAACGGAACGGTCCAGAGGAGGAACGCCATGAAGACCGAGTTGCAGATGACGATGGAACTGGAGGTTGCGGACGCTCAGGACGCCCAGCGGTTCGAAGAAAAGCTGCGCGGCTGGCTGCGCCACCAGAGTCAGGTGGTGTCGGTGTCCAGCACCCACAGCGGCGTCGGCAACGACGTTGCGTGGCGAGACGCCCGCCGGGCGGCGTTCGGCTCACCACTGCCCAATCCCTTCGCGCCGGGCCGCAGCCGCTGAGTCCTGTCGGTTGATCGCCGCCGAAGCGCCCGCCCTGCCCTCCTTCGGACAGGGCGGGCTCCTCCCGCCCTAGGAAAGCGTGTCAGCCGCGAAAGATGTGCGGCACCATCGCCGCATCGGAGCCGACCCGAGGGTCCGCCGATTCGCGGATCGACATGCCCAGGCACTTGTCCCCGATGATCCAACAGTGCAGGAGCGCGTGGACGCCCTCCTCCTCGAAGATCGGCGGGGTTTCCAGCCAGACCCGCCCCCCCGGATACTCGGCGCTGCCGGTGTCCGAGATGGTGCGGCCATGAGCCGTCATGCGCTGGGCCGCGTCGTCCAGCCCGAACAGGCTGCGCTCCGTCACGGCGTCGCAGCCCTCCAGTTCCTGGAGGTCGAGCGCGGCGCGGCACAGGTTCGGGTGGCGCGGGTAGAGCGACCACAGCGTCGCCAGCAGCCCGTGGTTCGACATCGGCCAGCACCACAGCGGCGACAGCATGCTCATGCCGCCCATCCGCAGCTTCTGCAGGAAGGCGTCGTCGGCCAGCCCCTGCCAGGGGTAGATCTTCGCCAGCCAGGAGGCCGCCCGCCCCTCGTCGTCGATGAAGCGCTGGCCGTCCCAGCCCAGACTTTGCAGCGGCAGCAGATGCGTGGCGATGCCGGCCTCCGCCGCGGTGGCGGCCAGATAGACCAGTTCGCTCTCGCGCATCGGGTCGGGGGTGGCGCAGGCGAGATGGACGAGCCCGCGGCCCGGCATGCCCGCCGCCAGTTCCTCCCAGCGCTCCACAATCCCTTCGTGCAGGCCGTTGAACTGGTTGGCGTCGCCCATCAGGGCCTCGCGCCAGTTGCGCTGGATGATCGAGGCGGCGAACAGCCCCTCCGGCGTGTCGTAGTTGCAGGCCAGCAGCTTGACCGAATCGCGCCCGTCATAGGCCAGCGTCAGCCGCCCGATCAGCGCGCCGGCCCGCTCGTTCAGCCGGCCCGCGGCCCAATAATCGTTCCAGGAGGCTTCCAGCAGCCGCGCCACCCCGCCGCGGACCCCCAGCCGGGCCAGCGCCCGCCCGTCCATCGTCGCGCGCAACGCCTCGCGCAGCATGGTGTGCAGCTCGTCGGCGACGCTTTCGATCAGGTCGATCTGATGGGCGGAGAACTCATACCGCACATCTTCGCGCCAGAAGGCACCGGCGCTCATCGCGCGGACGCCATAGGGGTATTTGCGGAGCCCCGGACGCCAATCCGCACGGGGTTTCATGACTGCTCTGCGCATCGTGTGCTTACCGGGCCGCCGGATTCAATCCATGGTTTTGCCCCGCTGCGGCGCGCCGCTTGCGGCCGTCCGGGATTCGGTGGGGGCGGATCATTGCGGCGCAAACGCGCCAACACAAGCGCCTTGCGCGCCCGTCCCTCCGTTTTTCCACGCTTCCCCTCTCGGATCTCACAGGCCGGGTGGGAACGCTTGTCAGTACGTGCGGCCGGCCAGCCAAGCCGTAATGGCGCTCTCCATCGCCCCGGCGCTCGGATCGCCGTGCTCCGGGCCGGTTCCCACCATGGGAAGCCCGGCCGCGACGGCGATGTCCTCCGCCGGGGCGCCCGTCCCGACGAACAGGTCGCAGCGCCGCAGCAGGGCGCACAACCCGTCGAAACCCAGCCGCCCGACCGCGTTCATGCAGGCGCCCCCCGCCTCCCCGGCGATGCGCGCCGCGGCTCCCCTGGCGGCCTCTTCGCCGACCAGGATCATGGCGGTGTCGCCGCGCGCGGCAAGGCGGCGGCACAGCTCCGACAGGCTGCCGGTGCCGACGGACGCGGACAGGCCGACCGCGCAGCGCCAGCGCGCCGGAACGCCCTCGGCCAGAAGCGCGACGGCGACCCGCTCGCCCGCAGGGGAGGTCCAGACCTCCGTGGCGGGGTCAGGCTCACTGGCGGTCAGTGCCCCCAGCAGGCCGGCGGGAGCCGGCGCGACGTGGGTCAGGAAGGCGTCGGCGTAATAGCCGCGCACCGGCCGGCCGACCCTGCAACCGAGGCGGAGCGGCGCCCCCGTATCCTGCATCAGGCGGTTGGCGAAGCTGGTATCCTCACCCCGGCCGGGATTGATCGTCAGGTCGAAGGCGCCGCTGAACTGCTGGCCGATCTCCTGGCGCACGGCGGTCACCAGCGCGTCGTCGGGCGCCCGTCCCTTCAGCGGCGGCAGGGTGACCCGCTGGTTGACGTAGGGGCAGAGGGCGAGCGCCGCCTCCGCGTCCGGGGTCGCGAAGGCGGTGATCCGGGCGAGCGGCAAGGCCCGCCGCAGTTCCCGCAGGAAGCCGGACGCCCGCAGCACGGCACCCATGCCGTCCAGCAGGAACACGCCGACGTTTCGGACCAGGTCGGTCGGGAAGGGCGACGGTTCGCCGGGGACGAGCGTGCGGCGGCGGACGGCCGGACCGGAGCCCCGCAGCAGCGCCACCGCCGGCGCCGTCGAGGCGCCCCGCGCCGGCGGCACGAAACCCCAGGCTCCGTCGGCGTCCGGGCGCGCCAGCGGCTCCACCATGGCGTACTCGGCGCGGGCGACGGTCGCCGCGTCGGTCACCCAGGGGAAGAAATCGCGCAGCGGAAGGGTGCCGCTGCCGACCGCTCGACCCGCGACCTGCAACGCGTCCCACCGACGGACCGCGCCGTCGTAGCCGTAATAAACCTCCTTGAACGCGACCTGCTCCCGCGTGGCGTAGGCGAAATGCTGGAAAACCAGCCCGCCCGCCGCCGTTTCCTCGTGAAGGAAGGGGTTGGCCGCGCCGAGTTCGAGGTCCGGCCCATCGGGCTGCGGGCGCATCAGCCGGGGCGGAACGTGCGAGTGCCAAAAATCCCCCGGCCGATACCGCCAGGTCCGCAGCCATTCGTAGGCGCGGTAATTGCCGTAATGGTCCACCTTGTCGAGGACCAGGGATGGGCCGACAAAGAACTGACAGAGGTACAGCGCCGCCGTGCGCGATGGCGAATCAAGGAACATTTGGCGCGCACGGGCGATCTGCTCCGCCGTCCAAAGTTCGTCCGCATCGACCTGCCAGAGCAGGCATTCCTCCGTCATGGCAGCCAGCGGCGCCGTCACCATCTCCACCTTGCCCTGCCAGAAGGCACCGGACGGCTTGCGGTAGACCGACACGCGCCCGGGCTCCTCCGCGGCGATGCGGTCCAGATATTCCGAGGTTCCGTCGCTGCTGCGGCCGTCGCGGTGAAGGTCCTGCGGGACGCGCCCGCCCCGTTGCGCGCACCAGGAGGAGTCGCGGACCTGCTCCGCCACCCCCTCCACGATGTGCCAGCGCCAGGGAAAGGGCAGTTGGCGAAACACCTCCAGGTGATAGCGGATGAAGGGATCGCCGTTCAGCACGATGGTCAGGAAATGAACCGGTAGCATGCCCGCAACCCCGTCCTTCGCCCGTTGATCCGGCCTCGCGCAGTCCGCCGGACCTTGTCGGTTCCGCGGGAGCGGTGTCAAGGAAGCCGTGCGACTCCCCCGATGGGTCGCCATCCCCCTCTTGACGACGGGGGACCCCGCCCCTACCCTGGCGCCGGTTATGGTTCCCCGCGCCATCCGGTCGCGGGGCTAAGAGGGAAGCCGGTGAACCGCCCCGATCGGGGAGAAACGGCAAATCCGGCGCTGCCCCCGCAACTGTGAGCGGTGAGCGGCATCGTCCTTTCCGTGTCACTGGCGCCGCCTGCGGGAACGGGCGCCGGGAAGGCCGGACGATGCCGCCTTGACCCGCAAGCCAGGAGACCTGCCGTAACCGAACGTACGTCCTCGGGCGGGGTGCCCCGGTGGTCGCTTGCCGATGTCCGGCCCGACGGCCGCCCGTCTTCCGCAAGCCGTCCCTCCGGTGCGCCCATCCAGGGGACCAAGGGGGTTGCGATGCCGGTGCCTGCCAGCAACGACGCCCCTCCAAACGCATGGCAGACTCGGAAAGGGCATAGAGCATGCACATCGAACCCGGCGTCGTCGACGGCGCCAAGATCGCTCTCAGCTACGCGACGGCCGCCGGCGGCTTCGCGATGGCCGGAAAGCTGGCGCACAACGACGTCCGCAACAACGGCGGGGTCGCGCCGCTGGTGCTGCGCAGCCTGATCGCCACCGCGCTGGTCTTCAGCTTCTTCGAGGTGTTCCCGCACCACCCCGTGGGCGTGTCGGAGGTTCACCTGATCCTCGGATCGACGCTGCTCCTGCTGTTCGGTGCCGGTGCGGCCTCCATCGGCCTCGCCGCCGGCCTGCTGATCCAGGGCCTGTTCTTTGCGCCGTTCGACCTGCCGCAGTACGGCATGAACGTCACCACTCTGCTGGTCCCGCTGTGGGGCATCAGCCTGCTGGCGAAGCGGATCGTTCCCGACGCCACCCCCTATGTCGACCTGAAGTATTCGCAGGCGCTGGCGCTCTCCACCGCCTACCAGGGCGGCATCGTCGCCTGGGTGGCCTTCTGGGCCTTCTATGGCCACGGCTTCACCGCCGAGACCATGACGGAAGTCGCCTCCTTCGGCGCCGCCTACATGACCGTCATCATTGTCGAGCCGCTGGCCGACCTCGCCGTGCTGGCCGTCGCCAAGGCGCTGGGGGGCGGGTACACCCCCCCCCCCCTTTTCCGTTCAGATCACCAGCTCGCCCTTGCGGATCGCCGCGTAGCGGCGGTTCACCGCGCCCCAATCGACGACGTTCCACCAGGCCGCCAGATAGTCGGCGCGCCGGTTCTGATACTTCAGGTAATAGGCGTGCTCCCACACGTCGTTGCCCATCAGCACGGGCACCCCTTCCATGGCCGGCGAATCCTGGTTCGGGCGGGCGGCGATGGCGAGCTTGCCCGACGACGGGTCGGCGGTGACGAAGACCCAGCCGCTGCCGAACTGCCCGGCCCCCGCCGTGTTGAAGCGGCTCTTGAAATCGTCGAAGCTGCCGAAGTCGCGCGTGATGGCAGCACCCACCTCGCCGTCCGGGGCGCCGCCGGCGTTCGGCCCCATGATGCTCCAGAACATGCTGTGGTTCGCGTGCCCGCCGCCGTTGTTGCGCACCGCGGTGCGGATGCTTTCCGGCAGTTCCGGCACGCGCTTCAGCAGGTCGGCCAGCGGCATCGCCTGAAGGTCGCCGTGGTTGGCGAGCGCTTTGTTGAGGTTGTCCACATAGGCCTGATGGTGCTTGCCGTGATGCACGCCCATGGTCGTCGCGTCGATGTGCGGTTCCAGCGCGGCGGGCGCGTAGGGCAGCGGCGGCAGCGTGAAGCCCTTACCGCCCGGAGTTTGAGCCAGGACGAAGCGCGGCGCCACGGCCAGCACCAGCGCGGCGGCTCCGGCGGACAGCAGCAATTGTCGGCGATCCAGGCGAACGGACATGAGACCTCCCAATGTGTGTTTCGTGCCGAACAGCGGGGAAGCGACAGCCTCAGTGCGCCCCGCAACTCACTCAACAGGGCAATGGGCGTACTCACTCGGTACCGGCGGACAGCAGATCGTCCGATTCTTACAACCGGACCTTTCCCGTCAGGCCGGCGGATGCCGAGCGGGCCATGCCGATCGCCACCGCCCGCCAACGCCCCAGACGGAATCGGGATGGCGCCGCCGCCGGCTTCTTGACCGGAGCGACCGGAGCCGCTCCCACCACCTCATGGACCTTGCGGCCGCGGCGCTCCCGAAGCAGCAGGCGCATCACCTCCTCCTCCGTGACGAGGCGTCCGGCTTTGGCCGAGGCGAGGCTCGCGGTGTCCTGGAGGGCGGCGACCTGTGCCAGAGTGCCGGTCAGCCCCTTGGCCGCGGCGGTTTCCAGCGCTTCGCGATGAATGGCGAGGATGAACGGCTTCAGCCCGCGGTCGGGCGATCCGTGCGGCGATGTCGGCATGGCGGAAAGACTCCGGGGATTCGTTCGATCGGGTGAGTCATCATCCGACCGATACCGCCGCCACGGCAAAGGCCCCTAAGGATTAACCCGCCCCCCCCCCCCGCTCGGAGAGGCAAGGGCCACAAGCCCGGACATCGCGACTCGGCATGGTGGCGCAGCGATCACAACGGCATCGTCAGCGTCATCCGTGTGCCGGTGTGCTGGCGGTCATGGTGCAGTGTCGCTCCCAGGTTGGACGCCATGGCATGAACGATGCGGGTGCCGAGGCCGGTCCCCTGCGGAGCGCCGCCACCGGGAAAGCCGACCCCGTCATCCTCCACGCTCACCGACAATTGGCCTTCGACAGCCACCGCGCGGACACGGATGCTGCCGCTCCGGCCTTGGGGATAGGCGTATTTGCAGGCATTGGTGACCAGCTCGGTGACGATCACCGCCAAGGACACCGCCTTGTCAGTCGGCACCAGGACCGGATCGGCGGTGACAAGGAACGCATCCGGACGGTGCGAAGCCATGGCGGAGTGCATGTCGGCCAGCAACGCTTTCAGATAGACGTCGATTTGGACGGAGCGCGCGTCGCCGGACGTGTAAAGACTTCGGTGAATGCCGGCGATCGCCGTTATGCGCGCCTGGGTTCCCTCCAGGGCGGTACGGGCCTGGGGATCGGAGAGGCCGGACTTTTGCAACTGCACAAACGCCGCCACCAGCGCCAGGCTGTTGGCGACCCGATGATTGACCTCCTGCAGCAACAGCTCCGCCCGGTCTCGCGCGGCGCGCACCTGCCGTTCCGCCAGTTCTCGCTCCCGGCGGAGCTGGGCTTTCTGGATCGCCTGCTCGATCGCGGCGACCAGCAGATCGAAAAACCCGTCGCCGTTCTCTTTGGGGACGTAGTCGGAGGCGCCCGCCTTCAGCGCCGCAACCGCGACCCGGGTATCGCCGGCCCCGGTGACATAAACGACCGGCGGCGCATCCGCACCAGCCAGCAGCGCAGGAAGGATGTCCAACCCGATCGCGTCCGGCATCTCGTGATCCAGACCGACCACCGAGATGCCGCCCTGCGCCACTCGGGCCAAGCCCTCCTGGCCGCTCGTCGCACACTCCACCACATAACCGCGCCGTCCGAGCTTCCGTTGCACCAGTCGGGCCAGGGCGATGTCGTCGTCGATGTAGAGGAGGCGGACAGCCCGATCCATCACGCTTCCGCCTCGGGAATCTGGATGGCCGTGAAGAACCGGCCCAGTTGCCGGATCGCATCGCCGAAGCTATCGTAGTTCACCGGCTTGGTGATGTAGCCGCTGGCCCCGAGATCATAGCAACGCTGGACTTCCTGCCGGTCGTCCGTGGTCGTCAGAACCACCACGGGAAAGCGCTTCGTGTACGGGTTGGCTTTGACCTTGGCCAGAACGTCGCCCCCCGTCATGTCCGGCAGGTTCAAATCGAGCAGAATAAGAAGAGCCCGCCCCGCGCTCGCCCGGCCGGTTCCGTCTTGTCCGAACAGATAGGTGAGCGCGGTCGTGCCGCTGGTGAAGGGAATGATCTCATTGGTCATCCCTCCCCGGCGGATGTTCTTCTCGATCAGCCGGGCATGACCTTCATCGTCCTCGATCATGACAATGCACGCCGCCAGTGGGTCACGCTTCATCAGCCAGCCTTTGCAAGGACAGGGTCGGATTTTCAGGAAGGCTTATGCGAAAGACGCTGCCCTGTCCAAGAATCGAGTCGACGGTGACCTCGCCCTCAAGACGCCGCACCATGGTCCGGACGTAGGCCAGCCCGATTCCCTCTCCGGGTCGGTCCTGCACGCCGGAGCGGCGGAACAGTTCGAAGATGCGCTCGTGATCCCCCGGCGCGATCCCCCGCCCGTTGTCGATGACTTCGAAGATCAGACGTTTCGCCTCGGCGTATCCTCAGATCTCGATCCGGCCGGGCCGGGCCGGGCCGGGCCGGGCCGGGCCGGATCGAGATACTTGATCGCGTTGTCGATAGGTTTCCGAAAATCTGCTCCAGGGCGAGCCGGTCGGACACGACGGGGGGCAGGGAACCGGCTATGTCGATGACGCACCGCAACTCGCTGGCTTGGTGATGAACGCTGGCCACGGTGTTCTCAAGGAGGGTCGCGTGCAAATGGGCTCCAAGGTCAGCGTCCGGCTGCCTTGGCGCGACAGGACGAGAATGGTGTTGATCAGGCGGTCCATCTTGGTCGTCGACGCACGGATGAAGCCGATGGCTTCCGGGAGGTCCTCGTTCGCCGCCCGGCGCGCCTCTGCCGCCGTGGCGTCGTCCTGGCCCGCCGGCTGGCGGTACATATGGGCGCGCAGGCTTGCCAGCCCCTCCTGAAACTCGCTGGTGAAGCCCATCACGTTCACCAGCGGCGCCCGCAGGTCATGACTGACGATGTATGCGAACCTTTGAATTTCATCGTTGGCTCTCTGCAGGGCGACGGTGCGTTCCGACACGCGCTGTTCCAGAGAATCGTTGAGGGCCTGGATCGCCTGCTGCGCCTGCACGAGATTGCGGGTGTGATGCAGCACGATCCACACGGCCCCGCCCACCACCAGGAGAATGAACAGGCCGCCCAGAGTCGCCACCCAGCGCGACATCCCGGCCTGGCCGTTCAGCGCGGCGAGTTGGGCGGCGAGCTGAGCGTCGGCCGGCATGATCAGATCGGCGAGTGAACGCCGGGCATCGTCCATCACCCTCATTCCGTGGCCGGTACGCACGATGGCCAAGGCATCGTCCCTGCGTCCCGCCTGCATCAATGCGATGGTCTCCGCCAGTTCCTCGCGCTTGGCCGTCGCAAGAACGGCGAGGCGCTCGACAATGGCCGACGCACCGGCATCCCCTTCGGCAAAGCCGCGCATCCGCGCAATGGTGTCGTTGACCGCCTCGTTGGCCGCCTCATAGGGCTTGAGGTACCGGCGATCCCCGGTGAGGAGGTAGCCGCGCTGCCCGATCTCGGCATCCTGAAGCTGGCTGAGAAGCGTCCCCGCGGCAACCCGCGTTGCGGTCATCCGCCCGACGGCCTGGGAATAGTGCCCCGTGCTTTCCGCCAGCCACCCCGACATCGTGACGATTCCCAACAGCGCCACCGCGCCGGCGAACAGCATCAGCAGGGATCGGCGGGTGACGGTGGCGCTGGATGTGGACATCGCGGGCGGTTGATCCGAACCAGGTCGGGAGGAGGCCCGAATGCTAACGCGCCGCCAAGGGCAAGCAACCAAAAAGCGATGAGGTGGCCCTTGCCGCCGCCCTGCGACAGGCTGACGCCAATCCCTGGCCGCCACCCAGCCCCTCCCCCCCCGCGCCATTCCGTCACCGCTTGCCCGACCCGCAAGCGGTTGATGTCGGCCTCGTCCACCTTGGCCGTCACCGTCAGTCGCTCCAGATCGGCGATGTCCAGAGAGGACTGGCCGCCCCTGTCAAAAACGGTCTTCGATTTCTATTCCGCCGCTTCAATCTCCGCCGCTGCATTGAAAATTATTTGATTACGAAGTAATTTTTGAGCGATTCGATGAATCACTTCTTGCTGTTTGATTGTTTTCCAGTAGTTTGTTAAGTAATCCACAACCCAACGGAAAGGGTTTAGGAATCATGAGTGCCATCAGAGCCACCGGTTCACAGATGGGCAACTTTCCGCCTTCTCGTGCAATCCCTCACACGACGACCGACGTGTTCGTGAAGAAGGCCGACACCGCCGCCACGAGCGGTTCCAGCCCGTCTTCCAAGGTCGAATTGTCCGATCGCGCCAAGGCGCTGATGGCGAAGGCAGAGCAGGAGCGCGCGGTTGCGAGCCAACTTGCGGCGCATCTGGCGGGGGGCGGCCGCAATTCCGCGGCCATGATCCCGGCTTCCATGAGCCCTCTGGCCATGACGCAATGGGCCGACAGCGGCGCGCCGTCCAAGCCGAGCGCATCGGGACAGGCGTCGGACGGCATCGCCGCCGTCAAGGAATGGGCGAAGTCGGATGTGTTCCGGAATGCCGCCAAAGCCGTTGCGGACGATCAGGTCCGGTCCCTGGTTCGCGACGGCCAGCTTTCCCAATTGCCTGCGCTCGATGACGATCAGCTGAACCAGTTGAGCGAGGCGGAAAGGAACATCTATGGCACGGTCAGGTCTCTCCAGGGGCTTTACGACGGCATGCCGAAAACGATGGACCAGGCTCTGGCCGACCGGAAGAAGCTGGTTCTCGAAGCATACCCGGATGAAATCAGCCGCATGAGAAGCGGACTTGCCTCCGGCTCCCTGAAAAAGGAGGACGGATGGGAAGACATCATCGCCAGCCGCGAAGCCGAACTTGCCGCCGCGCAACAAGGAACCATGAAAATACACGCTGTGAATGACTCGAACCTCGTGCAGTCGAAGAGCGAGTTCACAGTCAGCCACGATTCCAATGGTTGGAGCGCCAGTGGGATCACGGTGAACGGCAACGCCTCCGCCTTGCAGGAAGCGTTCGACACCAAGAACATGCAGGTGGGATCCAGCCCCTACACCGGCGACTATGTGATCACGTGGTAAGCTCGCGCACTGCACGGATGAAGCGGATTGTTTTCACAGAGCAGAAATGTGTAAAATTTCGTAGTGATCCTTCATTTCCCACGACATGGCTCCCCTTCCGGAAAGCGGCGTGCTAGGGTTCGGTCCGGCCTGTTGAAGGACCCATGACCGGACCGACGACCGGGCCGGTCGGGAACATCAGGACATCTGTGCCATGAACCACATCGTCGCCCCTTGCCTCGAGGAACAGGGCCTCAAGGACCAGAGCCTCAGGGAACTGGACCGTCCGGAGACCCCTCTTCTGGAAGGCGTGGACGGCATGTGGGCGATGCTGCGCGCCGAGGCGGAAAGCGTGGTCGTCAAGGAACCTTGGCTGCGCCCCTTCATCGACACCGCCATCCTGCTGCACCACGATTTCCCGTCGGCGCTGGGCAGCCTGCTGGCTCGCAAGCTCGGCGATTCCTACATCTCCGCCGACCAGCTCGCGATGCTCGTGCGCTCGGCGGTCGCCGACGCGCCCTGCATCGTGGAGGAAGCCTGCTCCGACCTCCAGGCCATCTGCACGCGCGACCCGGCGGCCGACAACTGCCTGACGCCCTTCCTCTACTACAAGGGCTTCCACGCGCTGGAATGGCACCGCATCGGCCATTGGCTGTGGCGGCGCGAGCGGCGCGATCTCGCCCATTTCCTGCAGAGCCGGGTGTCGGAGGTGTTCGCGGTGGACATCCACCCGGCGGTGCCTGTCGGGCGCGGCGTCTTCATCGACCATGGCACCGGCGTGGTGATCGGCGAAACCGCGGTGGTCGGCAACGACGTGTCGATTCTTCAGGAGGTCACGCTCGGCGGCACCGGCAAGGAGCATGGCGACCGCCATCCGAAGGTGCGCGACGGCGTCCTGCTGTCGGCCGGCGCCAAGATCCTCGGCAACATCGAGATCGGCAGCCGCGCCAAGGTCGGGGCCGGCAGCGTCGTGTTGAAGGACGTGCCGCCCTGCGCCACCGTGGTCGGCGTCCCGGCGCGGATCGTCGGCTGGTGCCGCGACACCGTGCCGGCGCTCGCCATGGACCAGACCGTGCCGGAGCCGGAATATCACATCTGACGGGCCGGGCGGATTTCGCACCGGGAAGCCTCAAGGAAAGAAGATGTCTTCGATCGTCCGATCGAACGTTCGCGCAATCGCGAAAGCCAAGGGGAGGCTGGGGTCGTAGCGCCCGTTCTCGATGGAATTGACGGTCTGGCGGGACACCTGGAGGCGTTCCGCCAAGTCACCCTGGCTCCAACCGCGGGCGGTTCGGATGTCCTTGAGGATGTTTTTCATCGATAGCGCCATTGGGCGACCAGCACTCCGGCAACCCACAGCACCGCCATGAGCGGCCAGACATGGAACGCCCGCAGTTCCGGCGCGCCGGCACTTTCCGCAAAACCCCAGGCGAAGGTCACCAGCGCCGTTCCCGTGAACGACAGGGCGATCGCGTCGAGCTGGATGCGGCGCTGGAGCTCGTCCATGCGCCACAGCCCCCGCAAAACGGCCCAGGCGACGGCGGCCGTGCCCAGGATCGGCAGGAGCGCGAGCACCATCTTCGCCCCGCCCTCGGGCTGGAAGACGCGCTCCGCCAGGTTGGCTCCGAGCAGAAGCGCCGCGTAGAGAGCCAAGGCCCCGAACAGTTCAATGCCATAGCGTCTGATGCTGAACATCCCTGTCCCTTTCCCATCCGCCGCCCGATGCTGACAAGGAAGCTTTACATATCGCGCCCGTATGCTGTCAAGGTCGCTTTACACAGCGCGGCGTCGGCACTCCGTCAGGAGGGCCGGACCGTGGTGCTCTGGAACTCCGGCGCGGTCATCTCCTCGCGCGTCAGGGCGATGAACAGATCCACCACCGGGCTCTTGGAGCGGTTGGCGTCGAAGGCCACCTGGAACGGCGCCTGATAGGACAGGACCTTGGGCAGCAGGATCCGCAGCCGCCCGGCCTTGATGTAGGGGGCCGCGTAATGGTCCGGCAGATAGCCGGCGTAGGCGCCGGACAGGATCAGCCGCGCCGCCCCCTCCATGTCGCTGACCGTCGCCTTGGGCGTCGAGATGGCGAAGATCTTCAGGTCGCGTGATCCCCAATAGCTGCGCGCGACCAGCCGGTAACGGCGGATCTCGTCGAGGTCGATGGCCTCGTCCGGCAGGGTGAACAGCGGGTGCCCGTCGGCCACGCAGAAGTGGATCGTCTCGTTGTAGAGGTCCTGGTAGGACAGGCTGGGCACGATGCGCGGAAAGCTGGCGATGGCGAGCTGGAGCTGCCCACCGATGACGTCGCGCAGCAGCTCGTTCGGTGGGCGCACGTTGATGATCAGCGAGACTTCCGGCGCCGCCTCGGTGAAGCGGGCGAAGACGCGCTCCAGCGGGGCGCGCGGGTCGGTCAGCGTGTTGTCGACCAGCCCGACCGCCAGCGTGCCGGTCAACCGCTCGCGCAGGCCGCGCACCCGCCCGCGGAACCGCTCCAGCGTGTCGAACACGCGCCGCGCCTCGTCATAGACTGCCTGCCCCTCCGGGGTGAGCTGGAATCCCGAGCGCCCACGACGGCACAGCCGCAGGCCCAGCCGCGTCTCCAGATCGGCGAAATGGGTGGAGATGGTGGACAGCGACAGGTTCAGTTCGCTCTGCGCCGCACTGAATCCGCCGGCCTCGACGATGGTCATGAACAACCGCAACAGGCGCAGATCCACGGTTTCCAGCTGAATCATCGCCACGACGCCCACCCTCCCCTGCCCCGCCCGATGGGTCCGGCACGCCCGATACTTCGACCCGGATCGAAGTAAAATACAAAACTTTCTGATTTTCGGGCAACGGCGCCGGGGGTCTAATGATCGCAGGCTGCAATGCTGGCCTCACGAACAGATAAGCTCGTCCGCAAGGAAAGGTCGCATCCATGAACGAGACGACGGGTAAGCAGGGACTTCACGCCGCTCTGGCCGGCGGCATCGGCCGGCGCGCCGTTCTGGCCGGAGCGGGCACGCTGGCCACGGTGGCCGCCATCGGTTTTCCGAGCATCGTCCGCGCCCAGTCGAAGACGCTGAAGGTCGGCGTCTACGGCGGCTACTTCAAGGAATCCTTCGAAAAGCACATCTTCCCGGAATTCTCCAAGGCCACCGGCATCACGGTGGAGGCGATCGCCGAGCCGACCGGCGAGGCCTGGCTGGTCCAGCTCGAACAGGCGGCCCGCGCCCGCCAGGCGCCCGCCGACGTCTCGATGATGTCGCAGGTGGCGATGCTGAAGGGGGCCTCGGCGGAGCTGTGGGCGCCCTTCGACCTGTCGAAGATCCCCAACGCCGCCAAGATTCTTCCGCACCTCGTCAACAAGTACCCGGACGGCAAGGTCAGCGGCATCGGCGCGGTGTCCTGGTACATCACGCTGGTCACCAACACCAAGAGCTACCCGCAGGCTCCGGACAGCTGGGCGGCCCTGTGGGACCCGGCGAACAAGGACAAGCTCGGCCTGCTGGCGCTGGTCAGCAACAGCTTCCTGCTGGAGGTCACGGCGGCGACCTTCTTCGGCGGCACCAAGCATCTCGACAGCGAGCAGGGGCAGCTCGACTGCTTCAAGAAACTGGCGGAGCTGAAGTCCAACGTGAAGCTCTGGTACCGCGACGAGGCGCAGTTCGAGGCCTCGCTGAAGTCCGGCGAGATTCCGATGGGCCAGTATTACCACGACGTGACCGGCCTCGCCGCCGCGGACGGGCAGCCGGTGCGCTCGACCTTCCCGAAGGAGGGCGGCATCCTCGACTCCGGCAGCTGGGCGGTCACCCGCGCCTCCAAGGCCGGCGACCTCGCCCATGTCTTCGTGGACTACATGTGCCAGCCGTCGATCCAGGCCCTGCTGTCGCGCAAAGTCGGCACCGCCCCGACCATCGACCGCAAGCTGACCGACCTGGCGGATCAGGAGTTCGCCGCCGTGTCCTCCGACATCGCGCCGATCATCCCCCGCTACGACCTCTACACGAGCAAGTCCGACTGGCTGAACCAGAAGTGGACGGAAATGATCGTCGGGTGAGTGTGTGAGCCCTTCTCCCCTCTGGGGAGAAGGGTATGGGATGAGGGGGCGGCCGCAGGCCGGACACGCACTGCAATGAGGCTGCGTTGACGCCCTATGGGCGCCCCCTCACCCTAACCCTCTCCCCAGAGGGGCGAGGGAACAAAGGTTCAATCAGAACAAAGCCATCCCATGTCAGCCCTTGTCCTCGACGGTCTCACCAAACGATACGGTCCCGTGACCGCGGTGCACGGCGCGTCGCTGCGCATCCCGCACGGGCAATTCGTCTGCCTGCTCGGCCCGTCCGGCTGCGGGAAGACGACGCTGCTGCGCATGATCGCCGGGCTGGAGGACCCCTCCGGCGGACGGCTGGTCATCGACGGGCGCGACATCACCACGGCCCCCGCCCACACGCGGGAATTCGGCATGGTGTTCCAGTCGCTGGCCCTCTTCCCGCATCTGACGGCGGGCGAGAACATCGCCTACCCCCTGCGCATCCGCGGCGCCACGAAGGCCGAGCAGCGCAAGCGCGCCGACGAGCTGCTGGAGCTGGTCCGCCTGCCCGGCGTCGCCGACCGGCCCGTCTCCAAGTTGTCGGGCGGGCAGCGGCAGCGCGTCGCCATCGCCCGCGCGCTGGCCCTGTCGCCCAAGCTGTTCCTGCTGGACGAGCCGCTGTCGGCGCTCGACGCCAAACTGCGCGAGGCCATGCAGATCGAGTTGAAGCAGCTTCAGCAGCGGCTGGGCATCACCACCATCGTCGTCACCCACGACCAGCGGGAGGCGATGACCATGGCCGACCTCGTGGTGGTGATGTCGCAAGGCCGCATCCATCAGGCCGCCCCGCCGATGGAGGTCTACCGCCAACCCGCCGACGCCTTCGTCGCCGACTTCATCGGCATGACCAACCTGCTGGAGGGCGAGGTCACCGCCCCCGGCACCGCCGCCATACCCGGCGGCACCCTGCATCTGCCCGACCTGCCGCCGACGGGCCGCGTCCTGCTGTCGGTCCGCCCGGAGGACGTGATCGTCCACCCCGCGGGGACGGACGGGCCGAACCGGCTGACCGGCACGCTGTCCTTCATGCGCGACCTCGGCGCCAGCGTGGAGTTCCGCATCGACGTGGCCGGGCGGGAGATCGTCGCGCTGTCGCGTCCGCAGGACCGCCCGCCGGTCGCCCCCGGCGGCGCCCTGTCGGTGGAGTTTCCCCCGGCAGCCTGCGTCGTACTGCCGCCCGCCACGGAGCACGCCCGATGATCCGCCGCGCGCCCCGTGGTCTGGCCGAGCACGCGCCGATCCTCTTCCCGGCGCTGATGCTGGTCGTCTTCTTCGTCATCCCCTTCAGCCTGATGATCGCGGTCAGCGTCTTCCGGCGCGTGCCCGGCGGCTTCTACGAGCCGGACCTCGTCTTCGCCAATTACGAGCGGTTCCTGACGGCCTTCTTCGGCGGTGTGATGTCCTTCTCGCTGGGGCTGGCGGCGCTGGTCGCGGCGCTGTCGGTGGGCATCGCCTTCCCTTTCACCTACCGGCTGGTCAAGCTGTCGCGCGGGGCGCAGATCCGCTGGCTGGTCTTCCTGCTGTCGATCCTGTCGCTGTCGGAAGTCATCATCGGCTTCGCCTGGTCAACCCTGCTGTCGCGCACCGCGGGCATTACCAACCTGTTCGTGGCGCTGGGCCTGATGGCCGAGCCGCAGTCGCTCAGCCCGAGCTTCGGCGCGCTGCTGGCCGGGCTGGTCTATCAGGCCTTCCCCTACACGGTGCTGGTGCTCTACCCCGCGCTCGCCCGCCTCGACCCCTATCTGGAGGAGGCGGCGCGCACGCTCGGCTCCTCGCCGCTGCGCGCCTTCTTCACGGTGGTGGTGCCGGCGCTGCGCAACACCATCGTGGCGACGACGATCATGGTGTTCGTCTTCGCGCTCGGCTCCTACCTGCTGCCGCAGCTTCTCGGGCGACCCCAGCACTGGACGCTGTCGGTGCTGATCACCGATCAGGCGATCTACCAGTCCAACATGCCCTTCGCGGCGGCGATGGCCGTCTTCCTGGTGCTGGTCAGCCTTGCCCTCGTCGGGCTGGCGCTGCTCGCCGGGCGGCGGGAGGAGACGGCCTGATGCTGATGCGCACGCTCAACTCTGTGGCCGCTGGCCTGATCGCCCTGGTCCTCGCCGCCCCCATCCTGGTGGTGGCCGGCGTCTCGGTGAACGAGAAGAAGGCGTTGACCTTCCCGCCGCAGGGCTTCTCGCTCGCCTGGTATGCGGAGGTCTTCACCGATCCCGGCTGGCGCGGCGCCCTCATCACCAGCCTCGTCGTCGCCACCCTGTCGGCGGCGCTGGCGGTGCTGATCGCCTTCCCGCTGGCCTGGTTCCTGTGGCGCTGGCGCGCCCCCTGGGCGCGGGCGTTCGAGGTGCTGGGGATGACGCCCTTCATCCTGCCGCCGGTCATCACCGCGCTGGGATTCCTCAGCTTCTGGGCGGCGGTCGGCGAATACGGGTCGCCCTGGACGGTGGTGGTCAGCCACGCGGTGTTCTTCGTGACGCTGCCGCTGGTCACGCTGTCGCTGGGCTTCGGGGCGGTGGACCGCTCCTACGTGGAGGCGGCGGCGACCATGGGGGCGGACGACCGGACGGTGTTGCGCACGGTGGTGATGCCGCTGGTGCGGCCCTACGTGATCTCCGGTTTCGCCTTCGCCTTCGTGCTGTCGCTGAACGAGTACATCGTGGCCTACATGGTGGTCGGCTTCACGCTGGAAACGCTGCCCATCAAGATCTTCAACGCGCTCCGCTACGGCTACACCCCGACCATGGCCGCCGTGACGGTGCTCTTCGTCTCGCTGACCGCGGTGGTCTTCGGGCTGATCGCGTGGTTCGGCGACCTGCCCCGCCTTCTCGGCGCCTGGGCCAAGAACGACTGATAACCCTTTTCCTTTTTCAAAGAGATCCGGACGATGATCGACCCTCAGAAGCTTGATCGTTTGCGTACGAAGTACAGCGGCTCCGGCGGCGACGACTTCCACGATCCGGAGTTCCAGCGGGTGGCCGCCCTCCAGTTCTCCGGCGGCAAGCGGGTGCAGCCCTTCGCCGGGGTGTCCACCCTGCTCGACGCCCCCTACCGCCCCGACGCGGCCGACGCGGCGGACTTCGGCGGGCTGGACATCGCGCTGATCGGCGTGCCGATGGACCTGGGAGTCACCAACCGGGCCGGCGCCCGCCTCGGGCCGCGCGCGGTGCGCGGGATGGAGCGCATCGGCCCCTACGAGCACGCCCTGCGCATGGTCCCGGCGGCCTCCTGCAAACTGGCCGATGTCGGCGACGTGCCGCTGTCCAGCCGCTTCAGCCTGGAGGCCTGCCACGGCGACATCCTGGCCTTCTACAACCGCGTGATGGACGCCGGTGTCATCCCGCTGTCGGTCGGCGGCGACCATTCGATCACCTATTCGATCCTCAAGGCGCTGGGCCGCAAGCGCCCGGTGGGCATGATCCATTTCGACGCCCATTGCGACACCGGCGGCCCCTACGAGGGCGCCAAGTTCCACCATGGCGGCCCCTTCCGGCAGGCGGTGCTCGACGGCGTGCTGGACCCGGAGCGTACGGTGCAGATCGGCATCCGCGGCAGCACCGAGTATCTGTGGGAGTTCTCCTACGACAGCGGCATGACCGTCATCCACGCGGAGGACATCCCGGAGCGCGGCATCGCCAGCGTCATCGAGACGGCGCGCAAGGTGGTGGGCGACGGGCCGGTCTACGTCTCCTTCGACGTGGATTGCCTGGACCCGGTCTTCGCCCCCGGTACTGGCACGCCTGAGGTCGGCGGCCTGACCACGCGGGAGGCGCTGGCGATCCTGCGCGGGCTCGACGGGCTGGACATCATCGGCGGCGACGTGGTGGAGGTGGCGCCCCAGTACGACGCGACGACCAACACCGCCCATGCCGGCGCGCAGATGCTGTTCGAAATCCTCTGCCTGTCGGTGCGCGCCCTCGCCAACCGCCAGAAGCAAGGCTGACGACATGCGGCTGAGCCTGTTCCAGGCGGACGCGGAGCCCGGTGCGCCGCACCGCAACCTCGACCGTCTGGAACGGGCGGCGGTGGAAGCGGCGGAGCGCGGCTCCGCCCTGCTGGTCGGGCCGGAAATGGGCCTGACCGGCTACGACATCGGCGCGGCGGCGGTGCGCGCCCTGGCCGAGCCGGCGGACGGGCCGATGGCCGCGCGGGTCGCCGCCATCGCCCGGCGGCACGGTGTCGCCATCCTCTACGGCTATCCGGAGCGGGGAGCGGACGGCGCCGTTTACAACGCCGCGCAGCTGATCGGGGCGGACGGTAGGTCCCTGCTGAACCAACGCAAGACCCATCTCTACGGCGACCTCGACCGCGGCTCCTTCGCGCCGGGCGGCGACGCCTTCCCGACCGCGGCGGTCGGCGGGCTGCGGGTCGGCGTGGTCATCTGCTACGACGTGGAGTTCCCGGAACTGGTGCGCCGCCACGCGCTGGCCGGGGTGGACGCCCTGCTGGTGCCGACCGCGCTGATGACGCCCTACGAGATCGTCGCCACCACCATCGTCCCCGCCCGCGCCTTCGAGAACGGCATCTTCGTCGCCTACGCCAACCGCTGCGGGACGGAGGGGGCGTTGCGTTATTGCGGGCTCAGCAGCGTGGCGGCGCCAGACGGATCGGTGCTGGCGCGGGCCGGCGACGGCGAGGCTTTGCTGACCGTCGAGCTGGATCCCGCCCTGCGCCGGGTCGGCACGCATCTGGCGGACCGCCGCCCGGACCTGTACGGTGCGATCTCCAGCGCCCCCGGAAACGGCGGTTTGTAGAGGAAGCACAGGACACATGCCGGTCACCATCGACGACATTCACGCCGCCGCCGAACGGCTGGCCGGACGCATCAGCCGCACGCCCTTCCTGCGCTCGGAAACCCTGTCGCAGATCACCGGCGCCGAGGTCTGGGTCAAGCTGGAGAATCTTCAGTTCACCGCCTCCTTCAAGGAGCGCGGGGCGGCCAACCGGCTGCTCCACCTGACGCCGGAGGAGCGGCAGGCCGGGGTGATCGCCATGTCGGCCGGCAACCACGCCCAGGCCGTGGCCTACCACGCGAAGCGGCTGGGCATCGCGGCGACCATCGTCATGCCGCGCTTCACCCCCTTCGTGAAGGTCAAGCGCACGCGCTACCACGGCGCCACCGTCATCCTGGAGGGCGATTCCCTGGCCGAGGCCGCGGCCTTCGCCCACGACCTCGCCAAGCGGGACGGGCTGGTCTTCGTCCATCCCTACGACGACGACGCGGTGATCGCCGGCCAGGGCACCGTCGTGCTGGAGATGCTGGCGGAGGTGCCGGACCTCGACGCGCTGGCCATCCCGGTGGGCGGCGGCGGGCTGGCCGCCGGCGCCGCGGTCGCCGCCCGCGCGCTGCGGCCCAGCCTGGAGGTCGTCGGCGTGGAGGTGGAGACCTACCCCGCCGCGGCGCAGCGCCTCGCCGGGCAGCCGGTCAAGGTCGGCGGCCCGACCGTGGCCGAGGGCATCGCCGTGCGCGACGTCGGCGACCGGCCCATGGACATCCTGAAGCAGAACGGCTGCGACGTGGTGCTGGTGCCGGAAGCGGTGATCGAGCGCGCCATCGCCATGCTGATCGAGGTGGAGAAGACCGTGGCGGAGGGCGCCGGGGCCGCCGGTCTGGCCGCCCTGCTCTTCCACCCCGAGCGCTTCCGCGGCAAGCGGGTCGGCTTGATCGTGTCGGGCGGCAACATCGACACGCGCACGCTCGCCAACGTGCTGATGCGCGGCTTCGCCCGCGACGGGCGCCTGATCAACCTGGACATCGACGTGGCCGACCAGCCCGGCGCGCTCGCCCAGGTGGCCCGCATCGTGGCCGAGTGCGGCGGCAACATCATCGACGTGCAGCACCAGCGCCTGTTCGGCGCCTTCTCCGTCAAGTCCGCCGAGGTCGCCCTGCTGATCGAGGTCGAGGACGAGGGCCACGGCGACCGCATCACCGAAGCCCTGCGCGGCGCCGGCCTGCCCGTCCGCAAGGCGGTGGTGGCGGAAGCGGCGCAGCCTCTGTCCAGCGCGCGACCCTGAGCGAACGCCCGAAAAATACCGGTGAAATAGCCCTCTCCCCTCCGGGGAGAGGGTGGCCCGTAAGGGCCGGTGAGGGGGTTGCGCTTTTGCCGGACGATCCGCCAAGCGCAACCCCCTCACCCTAACCCTCTCCCCAGAGGGGAGAGGGGATATGGGGCTGCCCATGGATTGAGCATCCCTCCCCGGCACCGCCATTTTTCTCGGCACATCGGGGCGGGCCGCTCAGCGTTTCCCCGCCCCGCCGGTTGTGGCACGGGCCGTGCACTTCGCGCCTGTTCATTCGCGGAGGTCATGGATCATGTCGTCGCTGGAATCACCAACCCGACCCCACCCGGTTGACGAGAAGCTTCCGCTGCTGCGCCTGCTGGCTCTGGGGATGCAGCATGTGATGGTGATGTACGCGGGGGCCATCGCCGTGCCGCTCATCATCGGCGGCGCGCTGAAGCTGCCCAAGGACCAGATCGCGCTGCTCATCAACGCCGACCTGTTCGCCTGCGGCATCGTCACGCTGATCCAGACGCTGGGCTTCTGGAAATTCGGCATCCGCCTGCCGGTGATGATGGGCGTCACCTTCGCCGCGGTCGGACCGATGGTCGCCATGGCGGGCAACCCTTCGCTGGGGCTGCTGGGCATCTACGGCGCGGTGATCGGGGCCGGCGTCTTCGCCACGCTGGCCGCCCCGGTGGTCGGGCGCCTGCTGCCGCTGTTCCCGCCGGTGGTGACGGGGACCGTCATCGCCATCATCGGCATCTCGCTGATGCGGGTGGGCATCACCTGGGCGGGCGGCGGGGCCGGAAACCCGAATTTCGGCGATCCGCTCTATCTCGGCATCGCGCTGTTCGTGCTGGCGGTGATCCTGCTGGTGACCAAATACGCCAAGGGCTTCTGGGCCAACATCTCGGTCCTGCTGGGCATCATCGCGGGCTTCGCCCTGACCATGGTGCTGGGGCTGGTCAGCTTCGACGGGGTGGGACAGGCGAAGTGGGTGGACGTCATCCGCCCGTTCCAGTTCGGCATGCCGGTGTTCGAGTTCTGGTCGATCCTGACCATGTCGCTGGTGATGATCGTCGTGATGATCGAATCCACCGGCATGTTCCTGGCGGTCGGCGAGATGGTCGGCCGCACGGTGACGCCGGAGCAGTTGACCCGCGGCCTGCGCACCGACGGTCTGGGCACGCTGATCGGCGGCGTCTTCAACACCTTCCCCTACACCTCCTTCTCGCAGAATGTCGGGCTGGTCGGGATCACCGGGGTGCGCAGCCGCTGGGTCTGCGTGGCGGGCGGCGTCATCCTCGTCGCCTTCGGCCTGTTCCCGAAACTGGCCCACGTCGTCGCCTCCGTCCCCACCTATGTGCTGGGCGGGGCCGGTCTGGTGATGTTCGGCATGGTCGCGGCGACCGGCATCAAGATCCTGGCGAAGGTCGATTACACGTCCAACCGCGGCAACATCTACATCGTCGCCATCAGCATCAGCCTGGGCATGGTGCCGCTGGTCGCCGACAAGATCTTCCAGAAGATGCCGCCCTTCCTGTCGCCGCTGCTGCACAGCGGCATCCTGCTGGGCACCATCGCGGCGGTCCTGCTGAACCTGTTCTTCAACGGTCTGGGCAAGACCGACGCAAAGGCGTTCGTCGCCGCCGCCAAGACCGCGGAGGCGTGAAGGGACGGACCGTTCAGCCCTCTCCCCCCTGGGGAGAGGGTGCCCGCGAAGCGGGCGGTGAGGGGGGTGTGCATTTGCCGGACGTACCGCGATGCGCACCCCCTCACCCTAACCCTCTCCCCGGAGGGGAGAGGGGATATTCAACGTCACTTCGGCCGCTTACGCCGCCGGCTCGCTGCCATAGACGGACTTGGTCTCCAGGAACTCCTCGAAACCGACCTCGCCCCATTCGCGGCCGATGCCCGACTGCTTGTAGCCGCCGAAGGGAGCGGCGAGGTCGATGGAGGCGCCGTTCAAATGCACCATGCCGGTGCGCAGCCGCTTCGCCACCGCGCGCGCCTCGTCCAGCGTGCCGGCGTAGACGTAACCGGACAGGCCGTAGAGCGAGTCGTTGGCGCTGCGGATCGCCTCCTCGATGTCCTCGTAGGGGCGGATGGTCAGGACCGGGCCGAAGATCTCCTCGCGCATGATGGTCATGGTGTCGGTGGCGCGGCTGAAGACAGTGGGCTTGGCGAAGAAGCCACGCTCCAGCCCGTCCGGACGGCCCGGACCGCCGCACAGCAGGGAGGCGCCCTCCGCAATGCCGGCCTGGATCAGCCGCTGCACCCGCTCGTACTGGCGCTGGTTGGCGATCGGGCCGACGCCGGTGCGGTCGCCACGCGGGTCGCCAACCACCAGACGGGCGCAGACCTGGGCCGCGATCGTCTCCGCCTCGTCCAGGCGGGAGGCCGGGACATACATGCGCGACGGCGCGTTGCAGCTCTGCCCGGTGTTGGACATCATCGACCGCACGCCGTGGGTCACAGCCTTGGTCAGGTCGGCGCTCTCGCAGATGATGTTGGCGGACTTGCCGCCCAACTCCAGCGACACGCGCTTGATGCTGTCGGCCGCGTTGTGGGACACCGACGCCCCGGCGCGGGTGGAGCCGGTCAGCGACACCATGTCGACCAGCGGGTGCGAGGCCAGGACCGGACCAACCACCGCGCCGTCGCCGTAGAACATGTTGAAGACGCCCGCCGGAACCCCGGCCTCGTGCAGGATCTCGGCGAAGATCCAGGCCGAATAGGGGGCGAACTCGCTGGGCTTCAGCACCATCGTGCAGCCGGTGGCGAGCGCCGGGGCGACCTTGCAGGCGATCTGGTTGATCGGCCAGTTCCACGGCGTGATCATCGCGCAGACGCCGACCGGCTCGCGCAGGATGCGGGTGGTGCCGCGGGTCCGCTCGAACGGGTATTCGCGGGCGGCCTCAAGCGCCGTCTTGAAATGGGCCAGCCCCATGAAGGCCTGCGCCGGCTTGGACAACGCCGCCAGGGGGGCGCCCATCTCCTCGGTGATGGCGTCGGCGACATCGTCCATGCGCTTCTCGAAGAGCGCGCAGACGGCGGCCAGCAGTTCCAGCCGCTCGTTCAGCGGGGTGCGGGAATAGCCGTCGAAGGCGGCGTGGGCCGCGGCCACGGCGCGCTCAGCGTCCTCCGGCCCGCCGAGCGCCACGGTGCCCGACACCTGCTCCGTCGCCGGGTTCAACACCTCCATCACGGTGGCGCCCGCCGCAGGTTCGGTCCAGGCGCCGCCGATGTAGAAGGATTGGCAGGTCTTCATCTCTAATCCCCTCGCTCTCTGCGTTGGCGTTTTCGGGTGAAGCGATCCTGCCCCGTCCGGCGCCGTTTGCCAAAGCTTTCCATCGGGAAAAACCGGATAGGTCAGAAGACCGGACCCTGTTGACAGATCAATGGTTTCAAGCTCTGATCGTTGAACACATATGCGCCGCCGCCCCGCTTGCGGCGAGCCGAACGACAAGAATCGGGCCGCAAGAACCGTGGTCCAAGGGCTGGGAGCCTGCTTCACGGGTACACTTCAAACGTACAATCAGGGGGACGAGGGATGGCCTTACGTGATCGGCATCGGCGTGATCGGCGCCTTGCGGATGTGCTGCGTTCCGGAATCGTCAAACCACTCCTGCCGGCGGTGGCCGCCCTAGCCCTGCTGGCCGCCGTTCCAGCGCCGGCGCGGGCGGCGACCCTGACGGTCGGCACCTCGGCGGAGCCGAGCGCGCTCGACCCGCACTACCACAACCTCGGCCCCAACACGCGCGCCCGCAAGCATGTGTTCGAATCGCTGGTCAGCATGGACGCCAAGATGCGGCTCCAGCCCGAACTGGCGGAAAGCTGGCGCGCCGTCGACGAAACCACCTGGGAATTCAAGCTGCGCAAGGGCGTGAAATTCCACGACGGCACCGAGTTCACCGCGCAGGACTTCGTCTATACGGTCTGCCGCATCCCGAACGTCGCCAACAGCCCCTCCTCCTTCACCGTCTACACCAAGGGCATCGCGGCCATCGAGGCACCGGACCCGCACACCCTCGTCATCAAGACCGGTAAACCCTACCCGCTGCTGCCGGTGGAGCTGTCGACCTTCGGCATCATCTCCGCCAAGGCGGCGGGCGGCGAGGCCGTCACCTTCGACAAGGCGGGGTGCAAGGCCGACTCCTGGCCGACGACGCAGGCCTTCAACGACGGTTCGCTGATGATCGGCACCGGGCCGTTCAAGCACAAGTCCTACACCAAGGGCGACCGGCAGGTGCTGGAGCGCAACCCCGACTATTGGGGGCCGTCGGCCGCCTGGGACACCGTGGTCTTCCGCCCGATCACCAGCGACGGGCCGCGCGTCGCCGCCCTGCTGGCCGGTGACGTGGACCTGATCGAATCGCCCCCGGTGCAGGACATCGAGCGGCTGAAGTCCGCCCCCAACGTCTCCCTGGCCCAGGCCCAATCGAACCGCGTGATCTATCTGGCGCTGGGTGTCCAGGACACCCCGCCGACCATCACCGGCACCGACGGCAAGAATCCGCTGAAGGACCCGAAGGTGCGCAAGGCGCTGTCGCTGGCGGTGGACCGCGACGCCATCGTGAAACGCATCATGATGGGGGTGGCGGAACCGGCGAACCAGTACCTCCCCGCCGGCTTCTACGGCAACAACCCGGAGGTCACCGTCGCCACCGACGCCAACAAGGCCAAGCAGCTCCTGGCCGAGGCCGGCTACCCGAAGGGCTTCCAACTCACCCTCGGCACGCCGAACGACCGCTACATCAACGACGACAAGGTGGCCCAGGCGGTCGCCCAGATGTTCACCCGCATTGGCGTGCAGACCCAGGTCGACGCGACCACCGCCAATGTCTTCTTCTCCAAGCGCAACAAGCAGGAATACAGCGTCTTCCTGGCCGGCTGGGGTGCGGATTCGGGCGAGATGTCCTCGCCGCTGAAGGCGCTGATCGCCACGCCGATCAAGGAGAAGGGCTACGGCACCACCAACTACACCAGCTACTCCGACCCGGAGCTGGACGGGATGCTGGACACCGCGCTGGCGACCGTGGACGACGCGAAGCGGGAAAAGCTGCTCCAGGCCGCGGTGAAGCGGGCGATGGACGCCGACATCATCATCCCCCTGCATTACGAGGTGACGGTCTGGGCGATGAAGAAGGGGCTGAGCTACGAACCGCGCGCCGACCAGTACACGCTGGCGCAGAAGGTGAGCCCCGCGAAGTAGCGAAGGGGGAGCGGTCCTCCATTTCCCCTCTCCCCGGAGGGGAGAGGGTTAGACATTAGCGGAGCGCCATGCTTGTCTTCATCCTCCGGCGGCTGGCGCAGAGCGCGGTCGTCGTGGTGGCGATGTCGGTGCTGGTCTTCGCCGGCATCTTCGCCATCGGCAACCCCATCGACGTGCTCATCAGCCCCGAGGCCGACGAGTTCGAGCGCGCCGCCGCCATCGCCCGTCTGGGCCTCGACAAGCCCATGCACGAGCAGTTCATCCGCTTCGTGGACAGCGCGCTCGGCGGCGACCTCGGCACCAGTTTCGTCCATGGAGTGCCGGCCCTCGGCCTCGTGCTGCAGCGCTTCCCGGCGACGCTGGAGCTGGCGCTCTGCGCCATGCTGGTGGCGGTGGTGCTGGGCATCCCGCTGGGGCTGTGGGCCGGGCTGAAGCCGGACTCCCTTGCCGGGAGGGTCATCATGACCGGCTCGATCCTCGGCTTCTCGTTGCCCACCTTCTGGGTGGGCATGATGCTCATCATGGCCTTCGCGGTGACTCTCGGCTGGCTGCCGGCAGGGGGGCGCGGCGAGACGGCGAGCCTGTTTGGCGTTCAATGGAGTTTCCTGACCGCCGACGGGCTGGCCCATCTGATCCTGCCCGCCGTCAATCTGGCCCTGTTCAAGCTGTCGCTGGTCATCCGGCTGGCCCGCGCCGGCACGCGGGAGGTCGCCTTGCAGGACTATGTGAAGTTCGCCCGCGCCAAGGGACTGTCGCCCACGCGCATTGTCGGGGTGCACATCCTGAAGAACATCATGATCCCGGTGGTCACCGTCCTGGGGCTGGAGCTGGGCAGCGTCATCGCCTTCTCGGTGGTCACGGAATCGGTCTTCGCCTGGCCGGGCATGGGCAAGCTGCTGATCGACAGCATCCTCCAGCTCGACCGGCCCGTGGTGATCGCCTACCTGCTCGTGACGGTGCTGCTGTTCGTCGTCATCAACCTGATCGTCGATCTGGTCTATTCGCTGCTCGACCCGCGAATCCGGCTGGGCGGGGGGCGGGCATGAGCGACGTCGCCGCCAAGGCCCCGGCGGTCGAGACGCCCTTCCTGCGGCTGGCGCGGGAGTACGCGCGGTCGCGCACGGCGCTGGCCGGGCTGGCGGTGCTGGTCCTGATCGTGCTCGCCGCCCTGCTCGCCCGCTGGGTGGTGCCACAGGACCCCTACGACCTCGCGCAACTGGACATCCTCGACGGCATGATGGCGCCGGGGGCGCTGGGCGGCGGCGGCTGGACCTATTGGCTGGGCACCGACGACCAGGGGCGCGACATGCTGTCGGCCATCGTCTTCGGCCTGCGCACCAGCCTGCTGGTCGGGGTGGTCGCCACGCTGATCGCGCTCGCCGTCGGGGTGGCGGTCGGGCTGCTCGCCGCCTATGCGGGGGACCGGGTGGACGGGCTGGTCATGCGGCTGGTCGACATCCAGCTGTCCTTCCCGGCGATCCTGATCGCGCTGATCCTGCTGGCCCTGCTGGGCAAGGGGGTTGACAAGGTGATCGTCGCGCTGGCCGCCGTGCAGTGGGCCTACTACGCGCGGACCATCCGCGGCTCCGCCCTGGTCGAGCGGCGCAAGGAGTACATCGAGGCCGCGCAGTGCCTGGCATTGCCACACCGGCGGATCATGATGCGCCACCTGCTGCCCAATTGCCTACCGCCGCTGATCGTGGTGGCGACGGTGCAGGTCGCCCACGCCATCGCGCTGGAGGCGACGCTGAGCTTCCTCGGCGTCGGCGTGCCGGTGACCCAGCCGTCGCTGGGGATGCTGATCGCGTCGGGCTACCAGTACATGCTCTCCGGCGATTACTGGGTCAGCTTGTTCCCCGGTCTGGCGCTTCTGGTCACCATCGTGGCGATCAATCTGGTCGGGGACCGGCTGCGCGACGTCCTCAACCCGCGCCTAAATCACTGAGAGGGGGCGATGCGATGACCGAACCCCTGCTGCGTGTGGACGGGCTGAAGACCCATTTCTTCACCCGCGCCGGCACCGTGAAGGCGGTGGACGGGGTCAGCCTGCACCTCGCTCGTGGCGAGATCCTCGGGCTGGTCGGCGAGTCCGGCTCCGGCAAGTCGGTGACCGGGCAATCTATCCTCGGCCTAGTCGATCCGCCGGGCCGGGTGGTCGGCGGCCGGGTGCTGTTCCAGGGCGAGGATCTGGTGGGCGCCGGGGAGAAGCGGCTGCGCGCCATCCGCGGGCGGCGCATCGCCATGATCTTCCAGGACCCGATGATGACCCTGAACCCGGTGCTGAGCATCGGCACCCAGATGGTCGAGGCCGTGCGCGCGCACGAAAAGGTCAGCCGGGCCGAGGCGTGGGAGCGCTCCCGCCGGGCGCTGGCCCGCGTCGGCATCGCGTCGCCCGACGAGCGGCTGGCCGCCTACCCGCACCAGTTCTCCGGCGGGATGCGCCAGCGCGTGGCCATCGCTATCGCGCTGCTGCACTCCCCGGACCTGATCGTCGCCGACGAGCCGACGACCGCGCTCGACGTCACCATCCAGGCGCAGATCCTGTTCGAGGTGCAGAAGCTCTGCCGCGAGACGGGGACGGCGCTGATCTGGGTCACCCACGACCTTGCCGTCGTGTCGGCGCTGGCCGACCGGGTGGCGGTGATGTATGCGGGCCGGGTGGTGGAGACCGGGACGGTGGCGGAGATCATCGGCAGCCCGCGCCACCCCTACACCCGCGGCCTGCTGGAGTCGGTGCCCAGCCGCAACCGGCGCGGCGTGCCGCTGCGCTCCATCCCCGGCATGACGCCCTCCGTCCTCGACCTGCCGGAAGGCTGCGCCTTCCGCCCCCGCTGCGAGCGGGCCACCGGGGCCTGCACAGCCATGCCCGAACTGGTGGGGGACCGGGAGGACCGCGCCTGGCGCTGCTGGAACCCCGTCGCGGCCGAAGCGCGGGGAGACGCCGCATGACCGCTGCTCCCATTGTCGAGTTGGATGGGCTGACCAAGCACTTCTCGCGCAAGCTGGACGTGGTGGAGCGCTTCGCCCGTCGGCTGGGGGCGGCCATCGACGACCGGGCCGTGCAGGCGGTCAGCGGCGTGGACCTGTCCATCGCGGAGGGCGAGGTGGTCGGGCTGGTCGGCGAATCCGGCTGCGGCAAGAGCACGCTGGGCCGCATGGTCGCCGGCATCCTGCCGCCCAGCGCCGGCACCCTGCGCTGGCGCGGCCGCGACCTGCGGGAGCTGTCCCCGGCCGACCGCCACCACGCCAACCTGAAGATCCAGATGGTCTTCCAGGACCCCATGGCCTCGCTCAACCCGCGCCTGCGCGTGGCCGACATCGTCGGGGAGGCTCCGGTGGTCCATGGGCTGGTCCCGCCGCGGGAGGCCGAGGCGTATGTGGCAGCACTCCTGCGGCAGGTCGGGCTGGACCCCGCCTATCTGCGGCGCTACCCGCACCAGTTCTCCGGTGGGCAGAGGCAGCGCATCGGCATCGCCCGTGCGCTGGCGGTGAAGCCGGACGTGCTGGTCTGCGACGAGTCCGTCGCGGCGCTCGACGTGTCGATCCAGGCGCAGATCATCAATCTGTTCATGCGCCTGCGCGCGGAACTGTCGCTCACCTATCTCTTCATCAGCCACGACCTGGGCGTCGTGGAACACATTTCCGACCGCACCGCGATCATGTATCTTGGACGGATCGTGGAGTTGGCCCCGACACCGGAGCTGTTCGACAAACCCAATCATCCCTATGCCAAGGCGCTGTTGGACGAGGCGCCGCGCGTGTCCGTGGAGAAGCGGCGGTTCGCGCCGATCCGCGGAGAGATTCCATCGCCCCTCGACCCGCCGTCGGGCTGCGCCTTTCACCCGCGCTGCCCGCACGCGACGCCACGCTGTTCGGCGGAACGCCCAGCCCTGCGCGAGATCGCGCCCCGGCGCTGGTCCGCCTGCCATTTGAACGAAACCACAGGTCCATGATGCCCGCACCCGATCCCGCCGGCCCTTCCGCGTGCAGCCCGCGCACGCTGGAGCTGCTGCGCGACCTGATCGCCTTCGACACGACCAGCCGCAACTCCAACCTCGACCTGATCCACTACATCCGCGACCATCTCGCGGCGCTGGGCGTGTCCAGCACCCTGGTGTTCAACGAGGAGCGGACCAAGGCCAACCTCTACGCGACCATCGGCCCGGCGGACCGCGGCGGCGTCTGCCTGTCCGGCCACACCGACGTGGTGCCGGTGGACGATCAGGACTGGTCCAGCGATCCCTTCACCCTGACCGAGCGCGACGGCAAGCTGTTCGGGCGCGGCACGGCGGACATGAAGGGCTTCATCGCGGCGGCGCTGGCCATGGCGCCGGACTTCCTGGCCGCCAACCTGACGACGCCGGTCCATTACGCCTTCTCCTACGACGAGGAGCTGGGCTGCCTGGGCGTGCCCGGCCTGCTGACCCAGCTCGCCGGGATGGCGGTGAAGCCGCGCCTGTGCATCGTCGGGGAGCCGACGCGGATGCGGGTGATCGTCGGCCACAAGGGAAAGGTGGCGCTGCGCTGCCGCGTCCACGGCCACGCCTGTCATTCCTCGCTCGCCCCGCAGGGGGTGAACGCCGTGGAGTACGCGGCGGAGCTGGTGTCCTTCCTGCGCGGCATGGGCCGCCGCTTCGCCGAGCAGGGGCCGTTCGACTATGATTACGACGTGCCCTTCACCACCGTGCACACCGGGGTGATGGAAGGCGGCACGGCCCGCAACATCGTCCCCTCCGACGCCTCCTTCGAGTTCGAGATCCGGCATCTCGCCGACCATCCCGTGGCCCCGATGCTGAAGGAGCTGCGGGACTTCGCCAAGACGCTGGAACCGGAGATGCGCGCCGTCCGCCCCGACGCCGGCTTCTCCTGGGAAACCCTGTCGGACAGCCCGGCGCTCGACACCCCGCCGGACTCGGAGGAGGTGACGCTGGTCAAGAACCTCGCCGAGCAGAACGGCCACGGCAAGGTGGCCTTCGGCACGGAGGGCGCGCTGTTCACCAGCATCGCCAACATCCCCGCCGTGGTCTGCGGCCCCGGCGACATCGAACAGGCCCACAAGCCGGACGAGTATGTGGAGCTGAGCGAACTTGCCCGCGCCGAGCGCTTCCTGCACCGGCTGAAGGACGCCGCGAAGAAAGGCCTATGATGACGTCCCTTCTCCCCCCTGGGGAGAAGGTTAGGATGAGGGGGGCGCCGAAGGCGCTCCGCTTGCGCATAAGGAGTTTTAATCCGCCCTACCGGGCGTAACGCCCCCTCACCCAGCCCTCTCCCCAGAGGGGAGAGGGTTCTTCCAGGAGGGTGCTTCAGAGGTTTCCGTCAGTGGACCTCCACGCTGACGATGGCCGGCAGGGTGCGCAGGAAGTCAGCCCCCGTGTCGGTCGCCTCGACGACGAGGTGACCGCAGCGGTCGTGCCCGCGCAGGCGGGCCTCCGCGCCCATGCCGGCGGTGCGCAGCACCTCCGACAGGTCGGACACCGCGGTGCGGACCCAGGCCCGATGCTCGGCCAAGCTTTTGTACGCTGTTGCTTCCGACTGATTCAGGGTGACGGTAAAGGTGTGCAGCTCGATGGTCATAAGAGCTCCGGAATGAACCGATTGTTCTGGGACAAGCTCAGTGTTTGACGCTGTTCGAGCATCCGCTCCGCCCCAACCGGACGGTGTATGAAAACAAGCTGGAAAGGGACGTGCGGACACTTGCCGGATGGCGGATAAGCCGGGGATCAGCCGATCGGCGAAAAGGGTCCCTTTCGATTTGGGGAGCAAACAAACCGTAGTGTAACGGAATTTGGCGGCCGATGCTTGTGATATCGTGGGAACGCTGCCCTGCACCAAGCGCGTTCACAGGCAATAAAAGGGTTAGCCCCGGCATGGCCACCCCCGGCGCGGCGCGGGTCCTTCAGACCGCGCTCAATCCAGGAAGATGTCCGGCGCCAGCGGGGCGCCCGGCTTGACCGCGTAGGGCTCCAGGTCGGTGACGCCCTCCTCCGCCAGCACCTCGTCGTCGATGAAGAAATGGCCGGTGCAAGTCCGAGCATCGCGGGTCAGGACGGCGTGGGCGGCGTCGGCCAGGATCTCCGGCTTGCGGCAGTTGTCGAACTCGGCGGCGCCCTTCAGCATGGCGATGGCCGCCGTGCCGATGATCGTGCGCGGCCACAGGGAGTTCACGGCGACCCTGCCGCGGAACTCGGCGCTCATGCCCAGCGTGCACAGGCTCATCGCGTATTTGGCGATGGTGTAGGCGGTGTGGTGCTGGAACCAGCGCGGATTGAGGTTCAGCGGCGGCGACAGGGTCAGGATGTGCGGGTTCGAAGCCTTCAGCAGATGCGGCAGGCAGGCCTGGGAGCAGGCGAAGGTGCCCCGCCCGTTGACCCCCATCATCAGGTCCCAGCGCTTCAGCGGGGTGTCCAGCGTGCCGGTCAGGCTGATCGCGCTGGCGTTGTTGACCAGAATGTCGATGCCGCCGAACGCCTCCACCGTGCGGGCCACCGCCTCGGCCACCTGGGCATCGTCGCGGATGTCGCAGAGGACCGGCAGAGCCTTGCCACCGGCGGCCTCGACCTCCTCCGCAGCGGAGAAGATGGTGCCGGGCAGCTTGGGGTGCGGCTCCGACGTCTTGGCGGCGATGACGACGTTGGCGCCGTCGCGGGCGGCGCGCAGCGCGATCGCCTTGCCGATGCCCCGGCTGGCACCGGTGATGAACAGGGTCTTGCCCGTCAGTGTGCGCGCGTCCGTCATGTCGCTCCCCTCCCCATGGTTCTTCCACCGGAACCGGCCGCCGGAGCCGGTCCGTTGTCGGCGATGCTACCACACATCCCCGGGACGCCGTCCATACGCATTGGTCATTCAATTGACCTATGCGTTAACGCACCCTTCCCGTCTAGACTGCGCTTGCCCTTCCTTTTTGGAAAAGCCCGCCCGATGCCCCAGCCGCTGTCCCGCCGTTCCGTCCTGGCGCTGGGCGCCGCCGGCCTCGCCACGCTCGCCGCTCCGGCGCGGGCGCAGGACTTCGCGCCCGGGCTGCTCTACGCGGTCGGGCAGAAGTTCGACAAGAGCTTCAACGAGGGCGCCTTTACCGGGGCGGAGCGGTTCAAGGAGGCCACCGGGATCGCCTACCGCGATTATCTGCCGGCCAGCACGGCGCAGTTCGATCAGGCGGTGGCCGCCCTGCTGCGCCGCGGCGTAACCGACCTCGCGCTGATCGGCTTCTACTACGCCGCCCCTCTGGCCAGCCTCGCGCCGAAGCATCCCGCCGTCCGCTTCACCCTCATCGACGCGGTGGTGGAGGCGCCGAACGTCCAGTCCGTGACCTTCAAGGAGCAGGAGGGGTCCTTCCTCGTCGGCATGCTGGCGGCCATGGCCTCGCGAACGGGAACCGTCGGCTTCATCGGGGCGCTGGACATCCCGCTGATCCGCAAATTCATCGCCGGCTTCCAGCAGGGCGCCCGCCACGCCCGCCCGGACATCGGCCTGCTGGTCAATTTCGTCGGCACCACCCCCGCCGCCTTCAACGACCCCACCACCGGGGCGGAGGTGGCGAAGGCCCAGTTCGAGCGCGGCGCCGACGTGGTGTTCGCCGGGGCGGGCGTGTCCAACTTCGGCATCTTCGCCGCCGCCAAGGACGCAGGACGCTTCGCCATCGGGGTGGACAGCAACCAGAACCACCTCTACCCCGGCACCATCCTGACCTCGATGCTGAAACGCGTCGATCTTGCGGTGGAGCGCGCCTTCGGGGAGGGACGCAGCGGCGCCTGGACTCCCGGTTCGCGCGCCCTGGGGCTGGCCGAGCGCGGCGTCGATTACGCGCTGGACGACAACAACCGCGCGCTGGTCACACCCGCCATGCGCGACCGGCTGGAGGAGGCGCGCGCGGCGATCATTCAGGGACACATCCGCGTGCGGGACGCCGCGTAAGGCTGTCTCAAGCGTATTGCGGTTCGACCCCGACGGCGAAGCTCACATCGGCGCCGCGCAGGGTCTCGGCCGTGGCGCGGATACGCGTCAGGTCGGTGCCGTGCAGGATGGCGCGAGCGAGGCTGGTGTCGCGCAGGTCGGCGCCGGTCAGGCTGGCCTCGGCAAGGTTGGTCGGCCACAGGCGGCTGCCGTCCCCGGCCAGATCCACCGGGCGCAGCCGCGCCCGCCACAGCTTCGCCCCCGCCAGATTGGCGCCGCGCAGGTTGCAACCGGACAGGTCGGCGCTGGTGAAGTCCGCCTCGCGCAGGTCGCAGTAGGACAGGTCCGCCATGACCAGCTTCGCTCCGGAGAAATCCGCCCCGCGCAGCCCGCAGAAACGCATCACGCTGCCGGCCAGGAGCTGGTTGGCGAAGTTGTAGCCGCGCAGGTCGACGCGCTGCATCTCCAGCCGCAAGCCGGCGGCGGCGTTGCGCTCGACCCAGAGCTGGTGGGCGGAAATGCTGTCGGCCATCCGCCCGGCGAGGCTGACCAGCCCGGTGCCGTCGACGTCGATGCCGCGCCGCTCCAGCGTCTGGCGCAATTCGTCGTCCAGCCGGGCGCCGCACAGCAAGGCGCCCTGCATCTCCACCCGCTCCATCACCGCACCGATCAGATTGGCGCCGATCAGGATCGTTCCGGTCATGTCGCTGCCGGAAAAGGTCGCGCCGCAGAGATCGCAGCCGGAAAAGTCGCACTGCGCCAAGCGCGCGTCGGACAGGATGGCGCGGGCCATCTTGGACCCGATGAAGGTGGTGCTGCCGTCGGCGTTGCCCGCCGGCTTGCGTTCGTCCGCCCCCAGCATCATGCCCTTGCGCAGGTCGGCGCCGCGCAGGTTGGCCTCCTCCATCATGGCGCCCTCCACCCGCGCGCCGCGCAGATCGGCGCCTTCCAGCGACGCACCGGTGAGGTCGGCCTTGGACAGATCGGCGCCGAACAGGTCGGTGCGCGACAGAACGGCACCGTTCAGACGGGCGCTGTTCAGGCTCGCCCCGCTGAGCTTGGCGCTGCTGAGGTTGATGCGGCGCAGCCCCAGGCCCGACAAGTTGTGGAAGCTGAGGTCGGCGCAGCGTCCCTTCATGCTGGGGTCGCGCGTCAGCCATTGCTGATGCTTGACCAGCGCGTTGCGGATCGCCCTCAGATACCGCTCTTCCACGTGCGACGTCTCCGCGCCGTCCAGCCGTTGCTGCCGGCATCGCACGCCGGTTGAACGATCGGGACCCTTGCCACGCAGGGATGCTACCAGAACCGCCGGAAAAAAGCGAAAGCCCTGATCCGGCGTGTCTCAGCGCAGCGTGTCGGCCAGCAGCGCGCCCCGCGACGCCATCATGTAGAGACCCAGGTGGTGCGCCGGCTCCTGCGGGTGGGCGGCCGTCTCCGGCAGGCCAAGCTCCTCCGCGATCTCCGCCGGCAGGTCGTAGGTGGCGCAGCCCGGCTCATAAACGACCACGTCCCTCAGCGTCGGCATCATACCGTGGTTGCGCGCGGACAGCAGCGTCAGGACGAAATCCATCACGCACACGTCGGTGCAGATGCCCACCGTGACGACCGACACCAGCCGGTTGCCGTTCACCCAGTCCACCAGCCGGTTGCGCCCCGCCTTTCCCGCGCCGTCCGTCTCCGTCGCGCCGATGAAGAAATTGATGCAGTCCTTGGCGATCAGGGTCGCCGACGGCTCCGACTCGAGCCAGGCCAGTTCGGAGACCAGCTCGTCATGGCCGGTGCC
The DNA here is from genome assembly GCF_056402275.1 of Azospirillum sp. P4_B5. NCBI lineage: Bacteria > Pseudomonadati > Pseudomonadota > Alphaproteobacteria > Rhodospirillales > Azospirillaceae > Azospirillum > Azospirillum sp. P4_B5. The sequence goes on along the minus strand of NZ_JBFUHT010000010.1, from coordinate 66,629 downwards.
GGCCAGACAGTGCGGGGGATAGGGCGGCTCCGGCCTGTCCGGGGCGTGGCGATCCAGCGAGACGCAGATCGGCCAGCCGGCACCGGCGAAGCGGCGGGCCAAGCGGTCCGTCTCGGCGATCATGCGGTCGACCTGGGCGTTCGGCGCCGCCGGGGCGAGCGGACCGCAGCCGACGGCGGCGAATCCCTTTACCTCGTCGATGATCACCAGCCCGGTGCCCCCGGCGGGCATCGCGTAGTCGCCGAGCGCCACCGGAAACGTGCGGCGGATGATGTCCAGCGCCTCGTCGCTGCGAGTCAACAGGTCCAGCATGGGTCCTCCCTTTCGAATGGCGGAAATGACCGTCCTGTTACCGGACGGGGGCAACATTTCAGGACTGTGTCCAAGCGCTGCGACATTGTGGCCGAACGCTTGCGCATGGGTCAGAAAAGATCAATGGAATCCAGGCCGGTCGACCGGTTGTTGCAACCGCAGGACATATTCCCGTCTGCATCCGGCGTGCCATGCGACGGAATACCGCAATGCCAAGCCGTGAAACCCGGTCCTCAATAAAGGAGACGCGAAGCTTCTGCCGCAACCAGAAGGTACACCAATGGTTCTATCGGCCGAGTTCCTGGGCATGCTTCTGCTGGTCACCAGCGCCGCGGCGCTCGGCCTGTCCATCGTCATCGACGTCGGGCAGATCACGTCGGAGAAAGCGCGCCAGACCATGATGATGCGCCAGCACGACCGGAAGAAGACGGCGCTGAGCGAATGGACTCGCAAGCTGGAGCAGCGGCGGGAGGAAATGACCGCCTTCCAGGCCCGCACCACCGAATGCAACGGGCGACGGCAGAAGGCGCTGTCGGAAATCCGGGCGCTGGAACTCACCAAGGTGGAGTTCGTCCATGAGCTGGGCGACGGCGAGGAGGCCGGTTGTTTCTGGGCCCGGCTGACCGTGCAGGACGAATTCCCCGCCATCGAACGGCGTGACGTGATTTTCGCCCGCCAGATCTGGAGCTACCCCAACGTCGCCCATGTCTGGACCTATTCCGTCGATCAGGCGGCGGCGATGGCGCGCGTCTCCTTCACCGTGAAGAACGGCGTCCTGCCGACCCTGGTCGTTCCGCTCGCCCAGGCGCCCGACCCCGACGCGGAAGGAGCGGCAGCATGACCGGGATGATGCTCTATCTCAGCCTTGGGCTGATGGTGCTGACGGTGCTGTCCAACCGCTATTGGCGGCGGCAACTGGAAGGTCTGCGGCAGGCCCAGTTGCGCATCCGCGAGAAGATGGAGGAGGTTGGGAAGGACGTGGAGGACATCGCCACCGCCTATTCCCAGGTCACCCAAAAGCACGCCGAGGCCGAGAAACGCGCCCTGAAGGCCGAACAGGACATGCAGGCCGCCCTGAACGAGCTGGAGGCGAGGCAGGCGGCGCCGATCGTGCGCTATCACGTGTTTGACCGCTCCGAGCCTCGTCCGGGCCGGTTCTGGGAAGCCGCGGTGCGTCACTTGCCGAGCGAAGCCACCGTGATGACCGGGCAACGCGGCTGGGTGGGCATCCGCCGATGTCTGCTGACCGCCGAAACGGAACGGGAGGTGCGCGAACGCGTCAGCGCCCGCTACCCGCGCAAGGCCGGATTCCAGGTGTTGGAGGTGGTGCCCTGCCGGGTTGCCGGCCTGTCGGTGAACCGCATCCCCGAACTCAGCACCTTCCGCCGCTCCGCCCCGCCGGAGGAAGCCGCGCGGCCTCCCCGCCGAGCCGCCGGCGGCCGTTGACACAGACACCGACGGCCCGGCGGAAGACGACTGGCCCGCGGGAAAAGGCACCGCCCTCCCCGCGGACCATCCGCGTCAGCAGTATTTGCGCAGCATCTCGCGGACCTTGTCCGCCATGTCCGGACGCTTCAGCGCGTGGGCCAGCGTGGCTTCGATGAAGCCGACCTTGTCGCCGCAGTCGTAGCGGGTGCCTTCGAAGCGCAGACCGTGGAAGGGCTGGGCGCCGATCAGCTTGGCCATCGCGTCGGTGAGCTGGATCTCGTTGCCGGCACCACGCTGCTGCTTCTCCAGATGGTCGAACACCTCCGGCTGCAGGATGTAGCGGCCGATGATCGACAGGGTGGAGGGCGCCTCTTCCGGCTTCGGCTTCTCGACGAGGCCGCGTACGGTGGCCAGACGGCCGTCGTCCTTCTCCACGTCCAGGATGCCGTAGCTGCTGGTCCGCTCGCGCGGGACGTCCACGACGGCGACAATGTTGCCGCCCACCTCGTTGTAGGCGTCGACCATCTGCTTCAGGCAGGGGGTGTCGCCCTGGACGAAGTCGTCGGGCAGGACGATGGCGAAGGGGTCGTTGCCGATCACCGCCCGCGCACACCACACCGCGTGGCCGAGGCCCAGCGGGACCTGCTGGCGCGTGTAGAAGCAGCGGCCCGGCGCGATCTCGCTGTGGCGCACCACATCGAGGGCATCCTGCTTGCCGCGCTCCTCAAGGGTGCGGTTCAGTTCCGTGTCGGTGTCGAAATGGTCTTCGATGGCGCGCTTGCTGCGGCCCGTGACGAACACGAAATCCTCGATGCCGGCGGCCCGCGCCTCTTCCACGGCATGCTGAAGCAGAGGCCGGTCGACCAAAGGCAGCATTTCCTTCGGAATCGCCTTGGTGGCCGGCAGAAAGCGCGTACCGAGACCGGCGACGGGGAACACCACCTTGCGCACAGGCTTTCGCATTGGGGTTCTCTTGTGGTTGCTTGCGGAAATACTTCGAATATGGAGACGATTCGCAGGTTTGCAAAACGCTCGTCCAGCTTTCTGCCACAGAGAATTCGGTGGCGCAACTCCCCTTCCGTAACCCGGCAAAAGGTTAGTTGCGCAGCAGCAAATCCTTCGCTTGGTTGATCTTGGCTGCCAAATAGGTGGACCCCCCATGATCTGGGTGCACTTTCATCATCAGCCGTCGGTGAGCGTCCTTTACCTGTTCGGGTGTGGCTCCGGGCGACAACCCCAAAATATCATAGGCTTCGTCGCGGGTCATAGAACCGCCGGCGCGGCGGCCACCACTGTCCTTTGACCCGGAATTGTTCGCGCCGCCAACGGATTGTTCTTCGGTGGTCTGCCAGCTGGGATGGGCACGGTCCAGCCACGCTTCCAGGACGGAGGCCGATTGCGGATCGTCGCGTCGGCAATCCTCAAGCAGAGCCAGCAGTTGCCCCAGCGTCAGCGACTCCAGCGTCCGCCCGCGCCACGGCCCGTGAAGCACCTCCCCCGCCATCGCGCCGGTGTCGTGCTGCAACGTCATCCGCAGATAGAGGGTCTCGATCTGCGAGGTCTGCCCGCCGCCCGCAGAAGCCCCGTAGGACGACGGGCGGAAGACGTCGCGCAGCGTCCGCCAGCGCGTCAGCAGCGGAAAGGCCAAGGCGCCCAGCATCATGGCGGTGCCCAGCCGCCCGGTCAGGGTCAGGACGACGACCGTCACGGCCGCCAGCGCGATGCCGCCATAGCGCACCGCCGTGGCCAGCGTCCGCGGGTCCGCGGACACGAAGACGCGAGCCAGCATGGCGAGGCCGGCCACCAGCGCGATGCCCAGGAGAAAAAACCCAAACATCCCGCTCTGCCCCATCTCTAGCCGAATCCTGCCCTATGATGCATGGCTTTGCCCCCCGCGTCCCCCCTGGCCGCTCCCGAGTTGGCTGGTGAGAAGCCGCACCGCGTCGCCCCGCCCGCGGCTGTAATGCTCCAAAGCCGCCCGGCCGCCCGCCGCGTAGACGGCGACCGCGCTCAACAGGTCCCGCAATTGCTGGGCGGACGAGCCGTCGAACGGGCAATAGGCGCCGCCGCTCAGCCGCGCGATGGTCTGGAAGGCACGTTTGGCGATCAGATCCCCGCGCTCGTGGAAGATGAAGACCGGGACGCCCAGCAGCCCCAATTGGCCCGCCTGATGGGCGAGTTGATCGACGTCCTCCTCCATGCAGTCGCCGACGAAGACCAGCGCGTTGACCTTGCGGTCCCGCGTCTGCTTGATGCAGTGCCCCAGCACCCGCGCGATCTGGGTCTGGCCGGCCATGCAGGACACCGCGGTCATTCGCCGCAACAGGTCCTGCGCGTTGCCGACCCAGGGGCTGGCTTGGCATTCGCGGAATCCACGGTAATAGACGAGCTGGATGTCCAGCCCGCCCAGCGCGGAGGTCGCCTGGAACATCTCCCCCTGGATCTGGCAGGCGCGGTCCCAGGTCGGCTCGCGGCTGGCCGTGGCGTCCATGGCGAACATCAGACGCCCGCGCGGCCCCCCCGTTGCCCGAGGCAGGGCCGCCACACGGCTCAGGAAGTCGTCCACCTCGGTCTGGGTGGACCGCTGCTGCGCCGGCAGATTGTCGCGTTCACCCATCGCCCGTATCCCTTCGCGCGGTGACTCGTCATTCCGTAAAGATGGGCGGCGCGGCGGCGTAGGTCCAGACGTGTCCACGGCGCCGCTTGTTGGGCAACAGACCGTGCGCCGCTGTGGTTCCGCGGCACGAAACCGCCGGCGGGCTTGCCCCTCCCCCCGCGCCGTGCTTGGGTGGCGCCCATGAGCGACGCCGGTACCACCTTCACCCCCGCCACGCTGCGCGCCCGAATCCTGCACGAGGACGCGGACGTCTTCATCATCGACAAGCCCGCCGGGCTGGCCGTGCACAAGGCCGGGCGGATCACCGACCATCTCGACCTCTATCTGCCCTTCCTGGCGGAAGGGGGGGCGGAGGGGGACGGCACGCCGCCGCGGCTGGCCCACCGGCTGGACCGCGACACGGCGGGCTGCCTCGTGCTCGGGCGGTCGCTCTGGGCGTTGAAGCGGTTGGGCGACATGTTCGCCGCCGGCCATGTCGAGAAATCCTACTGGGCGGTCAGCGAGGGCATCCCGGAGGAGGCGGAGGGGGTCATCGACTTCCCGCTGCTGAAGCTGCTGATCCCCGGCGCCTGGAACATCGTGACGCACCCCACCGGCCAGCCCGCCGTCACCCATTATAGGGTGCTGGGAACCGGCAACGGGCGGGCGTGGCTGGAACTGCGGCCACGGACCGGGCGCACGCATCAGCTGCGCGTCCACAGTGCGGCCATCGGCTGCCCGCTGGTGGGAGAGCCCTATTACGGCCCGGTGCGCGTGCCTCCGGGGAACCTGCATCTGCTGGCGCGGTCGGTCACCTTCACCATGGCCTTCGACCGCGAGCCGGTCACCGCCGTGGCGCCGCCCCCGCCGCACATGCGGGACGCGCTGACCGCCTGCGGCTGGACGGAACAAAGCGGGACGTAACAGTCAGCGCCCGACCTCGGTGACGCCGTCGGCCAGCCAGACCATGCGGCCAAGCTCCGCGTCGCCGCCGCGCAAGGCCTTGCCCTTGGCGACCACCGTCCGTCCGGTGTTGTCCTGGATCGGCCCGCGGAAGACGGCGGCGTTGCCGTTGGCAAGCTGCATCCGCGCCGCGTCGGCGTGGGCCCGCGCCTCCACCCCCACCGCCGGGCCGTAGGCGGTGTTGCGCACGAAACCCTGGTCGAAGCCGCCCTGGCGCAGATGCTTCCACGGCTTTCCCGCGGCGATCAGCGCGACGGTCTCGGCATAGGCCTTCTCCCAGGCCCATTCGGCCCCGGTCAGGAAGCCCTGCGGCGCGAAGGCCGACAGGTCGGTGTGCAGGCCGCAGCACAGGATGCCGTGCGCCTCCGCCACCTCGCAGACCGGGCGCGCTCCGTCGAGCTGGGCGGCCAGCACGTCGGCCCCGCCATCGGCCAGCGCGCGGGCAGCCTCCGCGACCTGCCGCGGCGTCGGCGTCTCGCCGACGAAGGCGACGCGCAGCGCGGCGGCGGAATCGGCGCGCCGGGTGCCCAGCGCGAAGGCGTTCACGCAGCGCAGCACGTCCGGCGCCGGGTGGGAGGCGACGAGGCCGATTGTTTTGGCACGGCTGGCGTAGCCGGCGACAAGACCGGAGATGTGCTGCGCCTCGTCGAGATAGCCTTCGAAGAAGCCGGTGTTGATGGGGAGGCGGTCGCGGTCCAGCGGCGCGCCGGAGAACAGGAACACCGTGTCGCGGTGGGCGTCGGCCTGGGCCAGCAGCCCCGGCAGCGCGTCGCCCGCGGCGGTGACGATGACGACCCGGCAGCCCTGGAGACCAACCAGTTCCTCCGCCGTGGCGGCCAGCGTGCCGGCGGCGTGCTCACGCTCCTCCAGCCGCAGGCCGGGCAGGCCGGTCAAGGCGCGGGCGGCCTCCGCATGGGCTTGGTTGAAGCCGAAATCCGCGCGGTCGCCGCAATAGAGGACGCCGATACCAAGGGCGGACGGTGCCGAGGATGCCGATTGCCCAAACGCCTGGGACGCCGTCGGAAGCATGGCCGCGGCCCCGAAGGCGCCTCCGAAAGCCCTGAGGACGTCCCGGCGGTTAGGGACCCGGCGGTTAGGGATCAATGTCTTCATGCCCGCCTCCCGATGACGGGAGACTATAACCTCCGGAAGGCGGTCGAACCAAGCAATTCGCCTCAATTCCCATTCCGGAGCCCGCCTGTAGCCTTAAAAAGGGCGGCCTTGGAAACGGAATCGGCGTTCCATCCGGCCAATGCAGCAGATGGCTGGCGCAGCGGCGGCAATCGCTGCTGCCGAAACCGGGGACCGGCACCGGCAGGCCGGACAGCGTCGCCACCAGGGCGCATTCGTCGCCTCCGGGCACGATCCAGGCGCCGAGCATCCGGCCCGCCGCGGTCAGCCGGTCGATGTGCCAGCGCTCCGTCTTGTCCCGGCGGAAATGGCGCCCGACCCGCGCCCGCAGCCCCCCCGGCCCGCGCGCGCTGCCGCAATAGAGATAGCGGCCCGGCGCGAGCACGCGCTCCGGCTTGCCGGGCAGGCGAAGGGGCAGATCCCGCTCCAGGGCGATCAGCAGCGCATAGGCGCCGGGCTCGGGTGGCAGGGTGTCGGGGCGGTCGTGGAAATGCGGATCGGACAGCATGGCCGCGCCAGTCTACCGCTGCCGAAGCGTCGGGGCACCTGTGCTAATCGGGCCTTTCACCCCAGTGGCGCGCTCTGCTATCACGCCCGGATCATGTCCCTGCTCGACCCGCTGTTCCACCAGCATCTCGACCGCCTCGACCAGCGCCACACGCGCCGCTCCCTGCTGCCCGTGCGCCCGGAGGGGGCGGGGCGCATCCGGCGCGGCGGGCGGACGCTGCTGAACTTCTCCAGCAACGACTATCTCGGCCTCGCCTCCCATCCCCTGCTGGTGGAGCGCGCCTGTGACTGGACGCGGCGCTGGGGCGCGGGGGCGACGGCGTCGCGTCTCATCTGCGGCACGCTGGAACTTCACGCGGAGGTCGAGGCGAAGCTCGCCCGGCTGAAGGGGACGGAGGCGGCGCTCCTGTTCAATTCCGGCTGGCAGGCCAACGCCGCCGTCCTGCCCGCCCTGTTCGACCGCGAGCTTCTGGGCGGCGACGCGCTGGTCTTCACCGACCGGCTGAACCACGCCAGCCTGCACCATGGCTGCGCCGCCGCCGGGGTGCGGCAGATCCGCTTCCGCCACAACGACCTCGATCATCTGGAAACCTTGCTGGCCCAGCGCGTGGGGGAGCCGGGCACGCGCTTCATCGTGACGGAGAGCGTCTTCAGCATGGACGGCGACCGCGCCGACGTGTCGGCACTGGCCGCGCTGGCGGAGCGGCACGGCGCCTTCCTGTTCCTCGACGAGGCGCACGCGACCGGCGTGCTCGGCCCACGCGGGATGGGGCTGGCGGCGCTGGGCAGCGGGCGCGTGGACCTCGCCATGGGCACCTTCAGCAAGGCGCTGGGCGGCTTCGGCGCCTATGTGGCGGGGTCGAAGGCGCTCTGCGACTATCTGGTGAACCGCTGCGGCGGGCTGATCTACGCCACCGCCCTGCCGCCCGCCGTGCTGGGGGCGATGGACGCGGCGCTCGACCTCGTGCCGGCGCTGGACGCCGAGCGCGCCCGGCTCCAGGCCATGGCCGAGCGGCTGCGCGCCGCCTTCCATGGGCTGGGCATCGCCACCGCGGGGTCGAGCACGCAGATCGTCCCGGCCATCGCCGGAGCGGAGGAGGATGCGCTGGCGCTCAGCCGGCGGCTGGAGGAGCGCGGCATCCTGGGCATCGCCATCCGCCCGCCGACCGTGCCGCCGGGCACCAGCCGCCTGCGCTTCGCCCTGTCCGCCGCCCACGCGGACGACGACCTGGAGGCGCTGATGGACGCGGTGGCCGACGCCTGGACGCCGGCATGACCGCGCCGCTGTTCGTCTTCGTCCATGGCTGGGGGTTCGGCCCCGGCGTCTGGGACGGTGTGCGGAACGCCCTTCCAAAGTGGGAGAGCGTGGCGATGGATCTGGGCTTCTACGGCCCGCCGTCGTATCCCGAGCTTCCCGCCGGACGCCCCGTCATCGCGGTCGGCCATTCCTTCGGGGGGCTGTGGCTGCTGCACGAGCGGCCCTTCGCCTGGGACGGGCTGGTGCTGGTCAACGGCTTCCCGCGCTTCACCGAGGGCGACGGCTTCGCTCCCGCCACGCCGCGCCGGCTGCTGGACCGCATGATCACGCGCTTCGACGCCGCGCCGGAGGCGGTGACCGGGGACTTCCTGCGCCGCTGCGGCTGCGAGGCCCCGCTGCCTAAGGGCCTTCATGCGGCCCGGCTGGGCGAGGCATTGCGGGCGCTGCGCGACTGGGACACCCGCGCTGCGCTCACCGGCCCGGCGCTGGCCCTGGCGGGGGCGCAGGACCCCATCGTCCCGCCGGCCATGACCGAACAGGCGTTTCGCGGCCATCTTACCCCTCTCCCCTCTGGGGAGAGGGTGGCGCCGAAGGCGCCGGGTGAGGGGGTTCTCGGGGGACCGGACGATCAGGCATTGCGCAACCCCCTCACCCTAACCCTCTCCCCAGGGGGGAGAGGGGATGATGGATGCGGTCAGATTTTGGTCGAGTGGCACCCCGAGGGCGGGCATCTGCTGCCGCTGACCGCGCCGGGCTGGTGCGCTGAGCGGATCGCCGCCTTCACCGCCGGACTGACGGCATGACCGCCGACCCGCGCAAGGCCGCCATCGCCGCCGCCTTCGGCAAGGCCGCCCCCCGCTACGAGGAGCACGCCGCCGTGCAGCGCATTGCGGCGGAACGTCTGGCGGAGCGCGTCGCCCACCTCCCCCTGCCGTCCCGCCCCCGCGTGCTGGAGATCGGCTGCGGCACCGGCTTCCTCAGCCGCGCCCTGCGCGAGCGGATCGGGTCGGCGGACTGGCTGCTCACCGACCTGTCGCCGGACATGCTGGTGCGCTGCCGCGCCGCGTTGGGCGACCCGACCGATTCCGAGTTCCGGATCGTGGACGGGGAACAGCCGGACCTCGACGGCCCCTTCGACCTCATCGTCTCCAGCCTCGCCCTGCAATGGTTCCGCGACCCCGCCGCCGCCCTGGCGCGCTGGGCGGAGTTGCTGGCGCCGGGCGGGCGCATCGCTGTCGCCACGCTCGCCGCCGACAGCTTCCTCGAATGGCGGGAGGCCCACCACGCGCTGGGGCTTGAGGCCGGAGTGCCCACCTACCCCACCCGCCAGACCCTCGACCGGCTGTGGCCCGCCGGGGGCGCGGGGTCGGTGGAGGAGGAACGGCTGCTCCGCCAGCACCCCGACGGGCTGGAGTTCCTGGCCGAACTGAAGGGCATCGGCGCCCATCTGCCGACGGAGGGCCGCCGCCCCCTGCCGCCGGGCGCCCTGCGCCGCGTGCTGCGCCGGCTGGAACGGCCGGAAGGAGTGACCATGACCCACCACATCGCCTACGGCCTGTTCCGCAAGGACGTGTTCCGCAAGGACGGCGCCCAGCCCCGCGGGGTGTTCGTCACGGGCACAGACACCGGCGTCGGCAAGACGCTGGTGTCCGCCTGCCTCGCGCGGGCCTGGGACGCCGCCTATTGGAAGCCCCTGCAAACCGGCCTGAAGGACGAGGCCGGCGACACGCCCACCGTGGCCGCCCTCGCCGCCCTGCCCGCGGACCGCGTGCATCCACCGACCTATGCGCTGGCCGAGCCGCTGTCCCCGCACGCCGCGGCGGAACTGGAGGGCATCGCCATCGACCCCGGCGCCTTGTCCCTGCCCGACACCGGCCGACCGCTGGTGGTGGAGGGGGCCGGCGGGCTGATGGTGCCAGTGACGGAGGACGTCTTCATCATCGACCTGATCGCCCGCTTCGGCCTGCCGGTGGTGCTGGTGGCGCGCAGCACGCTCGGCACCATCAACCACACGCTGCTCAGCCTGGAGGCGCTGCGGGCGCGCGGGCTGGCGGTTGCCGGGGTGGTGTTGAACGGCCCGCCCAACCCCGGCAACCGCGCCGCCATCGAGCGGTTCGGCAAGGTGCGCGTGCTGGCCGAGATTCCCACCCTGCCCCGGCTCGACGCCGAAACCGTCGCCGAAGCGGCGGCGCTCATCCCTTCATTCAACAGCGTGTTTCCATGACCGACACCGTTTCTCTCGACCGGCGCCACGTCTGGCATCCCTTCACCCAGGCGCAGACCGCGCCGGAGCCGCTGGCCGTCATCCACGGCAAGGAAGTCAGCCTGTTCACCGAGGACGGGCGGGAGATCCTCGACCTCATCTCCTCCTGGTGGGTGAACCTGCACGGCCACGCCCACCCGGCCATCGCCGGGGCCATCGCGGAGCAGGCGCACCGGCTGGAGCAGGTGATCTTCGCCGACTTCACTCACAGTCCCGCCGCCCGCCTCGCCGCCCGGCTGGCCGAGGTGCTGCCGGGCGGCCTCGACCGCGTCTTCTACTCCGACAACGGCTCGACCGCGGTGGAGGTGGCGCTGAAGCTCGCTTGGCAATACTGGCGCAACAAGGGCGAGAGCCAGCGCCGCCGTTTCCTGGCCTTCGAGGGCAGCTACCACGGTGACACCTTCGGCGCCATGGCGGCGGGCGTCGGCTCCGGCTTCTACGCGCCGTTCCAGGAGCTTCTCTTCGCCGTCGACCGCATGCCCTACCCGGCCACCTGGGACGGCGACCCGGAGGTCGAGGCGAAGGAGGCGGCGGCGCTGGACTGGCTCGACCGCTGGCTGTCCGCCAACGGCGCGGAGATGGTCGCCGTCATCATCGAACCGCTGGTCCAGGGCGCGTCCGGGATGCGCTTCTGCCGCCCGGAGTTCCTGCGGGCCATGGCCGCGCGGGTGCGGGCGGCGGGCGCGCTGGTGATTTTCGACGAGGTGATGACCGGCTTCGGCCGCACCGGCGCCCTGTTCGCCAGCCACAAGGCCGGAGTCGCTCCGGACCTGATCTGCCTGTCCAAGGGTCTGACCGGCGGCTTCCTGCCGCTGTCGGTCACCGCCTGCGGCGCTTCGATCTACGAAGCGTTCCTCGGCGCCGGCTTCGACCGGGCCTTCGCCCACGGCCACAGCTTCACCGCCAACCCGCTGGGCTGCGCCGCCGCCCTGGCCTCGCTCGACCTGACCACCTCGGCGGAGACCGCCGCCAACCTCGCGCGCATCGAGGCGCGGCACCGCGCCGCCATCGCCGACCTGTCCGGCCACCCGAAGCTGTCGCGCGGGCGCGTCCTGGGCACCATCGCCGCCATCGAGGTGACCGACGCGCAGGGCTACACCGCCGCGGTGGGGCAGACGCTGAAGCGCTTCTTCCTGGAGCGGGGATTGCTGCTGCGCCCGCTCGGCCCCGTGATATACCTGCTGCCGCCCTACTGCGTGACGGACGGGCAGCTGGACCGCGCCTACGCCGCGATCCGCGACGCCGCCGATACCCTTCTCTGATTCGTTTTTCCCGAGGACCGACCATGCCCGACACCGCCATGCAGACCGCGGACTCCACCACCTCCACCATCGCCCGGCGCTGGACCCGCGAGGACATCCTGGCGTTGTTCGAGCTGCCCTTCATGGAGCTGCTGCACCGCGCCCACGAGACGCACCGCCAGCACCACGACCCGAACAAGGTCCAGCTCTCCACCCTGCTGAACATCAAGACCGGCGGCTGTCAGGAGGACTGCAAGTACTGCGCGCAGAGCGTGAAGTACGACACCGGCGTCGAGGCCGAGAAGCTGCTGGACCGCGCCCAGGTGCGCGCCGCCGCCGAGAAGGCCAAACAGGCGGGCGCCGGCCGCTTCTGCATGGGCGCGGCGTGGCGCGAGCTGAAGGACCGCGATGTTGAGAAGCTGGCCAACATCGTCCGCGACGTGAAGGAGATGGGGCTGGAGGCCTGCATGACGCTGGGCATGCTGACCCGCCCGCAGGCCGACGCGCTGAAGGACGCCGGGCTCGACTATTACAACCACAACCTCGACACGTCGGAGGAGTTCTACGAGCAGATCGTCTCCACCCACAGCTACCGCGACCGGCTGGACACGCTGGCCAACGTCCGCGACGCCGGGCTGAAGGTCTGCTCGGGCGGCATCGTCGGGCTGGGGGAGAGCCGCACCGACCGCGCCGGCCTGCTGGAGACCCTGGCGAACCTGTCGCCGCAGCCGGAGAGCGTGCCGATCAACAAGCTGGTGTCGGTCGCGGGCACCCCGCTCGGCGGCGTGGACACGCTGGACGCCTTCGAGTTCATCCGCACCATCGCGGTGGCCCGCATCCTGATGCCGCGCTCCTACGTCCGTCTGTCGGCGGGGCGCCGCTCGCTCAGCGACGAGGGACAGGCGCTCTGTTTCTACGCGGGCGCGAACTCCATCTTCTATGGCGACAAGCTGCTGACCACCGGCAATCCGGAGCATGAGGCCGACCGGCGGCTGTTCGACCGGCTGGGGCTGGAGGCCGACGGCAGCGCCCACTGACGCGCCGGCGTCCCCGGCCCCTGCGCAAGAAACGCCAAGGGGGAGGACGCCGAGCATGGACGACATCGCCGCCAAAGCACCCAAGACCCACTACACCTCGGCCGAGGTCACGGCCCTGTCGCATCTCTACAGGGCCGAGATCTACCGCAGCACCGTCTGGCGGACCCGGCTGGACGCCACCACCAACTGGGCGGTGGTGACCACCGGCATCGCCTTGTCGCTGACCTTCAGCAGCGCCACCGCCTCCCCCCTGCCGCTGGTGCTGGTGGGGCTTCTGGTCGCCGTGTTCCTCTACATCGAGGCGCGGCGCTACCGCTTCTTCGACTTCTGGCGAATCCGCGCCCATGTGCTGGAGCTGTACTTTCTCGGCCCCATCCTGCGCGGCCAGGGCGACCAGTTCGCCCGGGGCTGGAACGAGACGCTGTTCCAGGACTACCAGAACCCCAACCTGCACATCACCTACCTGGAGGCGGTGGGCCGCCGGCTGCGGCGGAACTACGGCTGGATCTTCCTGATCCAGGTGGTGGCCTATCTGGGCAAGCTGATGATCCATCCGGTGCCGCTGTCGAGCCTGGACGAGCTGTTCGCACGGGCGACCATCGGGCCGGTGCCGGGGGAGATCGTCTTGCTCTGCGGCCTCGCCTTTCACGGCACCTGGATGGCCATCGCCTTCCGGACCTTCCGCAGCCGCCGCGGCGCCGACCGCGAACGCCCGCCCCCGCCCGCCACCGACGCCGTGCTGGATCTTGCCCGCGGTCCGTGATGGCCACGGCGGATTTCCCTTTTCGCGCAAAGGATAAGGGGTAGTTTTCCGTCCGGCCTGCCCCTTTCGCGCACCGTGGCATAAATGGGATCAGCACCGTCGCGCTCACGCTATGCAACGGATCGTCTTGTGTTCTCCTTCCGCGGGGGGCTAGAAGGGGCTCCATCGGATGCGGTTGCGCGGTCATACCAGAAGGACACCCGTTCGCAGGACGGATCTTCACCGGTTCCCCGCACAGCCGACGGCCGGACGACCATAGAGGTGAACGAGGATTTCACGATGGCGAGCCAGGGCGAGAACAAGTGGGTTTACTGCTTCGGTGCCGATGCCACCGAAGGCCGGGCAGACATGAAGAACCTGCTCGGCGGCAAGGGAGCCAATCTGGCCGAGATGGCCAATCTGGGCCTCCCGGTTCCTCCGGGTTTCACCATCACAACCGAGGTCTGCACCTATTTCTATGCCAACGGCCGCAACTATCCGCCGGAGCTGAAGGCCCAGGTGGACACCGCGGTGAAGGGGCTAGAGCAGGCCATGGGCGCCACCTTCGGCGATCCGGCCAACCCGCTGCTGGTCTCGGTGCGCTCCGGCGCCCGCGCCTCCATGCCGGGCATGATGGACACGGTGCTGAATCTCGGCCTGAACGACGCGACCGCCGCCGGCCTCGCCAAGCGCTCGGGCGACGCCCGATTCGCCTACGACAGCTACCGCCGCTTCATCCAGATGTACTCGAACGTGGTGCTGGACGTTGACCACCACCACTTCGAGGAGATCCTGGACAACCACAAGCGCGACAAGAACCACAACCTCGACACCGACCTGAGCGCCGCCGACTGGCAGGCCGTCATCGAGGACTACAAGAAGGCCGTCGAGCACGAACTCGGCAAGCCCTTCCCGCAGGACGTGCAGGAGCAGCTGTGGGGCGCCGTCGGCGCCGTGTTCGGCTCGTGGATGAACGCCCGCGCGATCACCTACCGCAAGCTGCACGACATCCCCGCCGACTGGGGCACCGCCGTCAACGTGCAGTGCATGGTGTTCGGCAACATGGGCAACGACTGCGCCACCGGCGTGGCCTTCACCCGCAACCCGTCCACCGGCGAGAACGCCTTCTACGGCGAATACCTCGTCAATGCCCAGGGCGAGGACGTGGTGGCCGGCATCCGCACGCCGCAGCACCTGACCATCGCCGGCAAGGAGGCCAACAAGTCCGACCTGCCCGCCATGGAAGAGGTCATGCCGGAGGTCTTCAACCAGCTGAACGAGGTCCGCCTCACGCTGGAGAAGCACTACCGCGACATGCAGGACATCGAATTCACGGTCCAGCAGAACAAGCTGTTCATGCTGCAGACCCGCAACGGCAAGCGCACCGCCCCGGCGGCGCTGAAGATCGCCGTCGATCTCGCCAGCGAAGGACTGATCGACAAGGCCGAGGCCGTGCGCCGCATCGACCCGGCCTCGCTCGACCAGCTCCTCCACCCGACGCTGGACCCGAAGGCGGAGCGCAAGGTCATCGCCAAGGGCCTGCCGGCGTCGCCGGGTGCGGCCTCGGGCAAGGTCGTCTTCACCGCCGACGAGGCGGAGACGCTGGCCGGCCAGGGCGAGGCGGTCATCCTCTGCCGCGTGGAGACCTCGCCTGAGGACATCCACGGCATGCACGCCGCCCGCGGCATTCTGACCACCCGCGGCGGCATGACCAGCCACGCCGCCGTGGTGGCCCGCGGCATGGGCCGCGCCTGCGTGTCGGGCGCCGGTGACCTGCGCGTGGACTACAAGTCCAAGATCATGTCGGTCCGCGGCGTCACCATCAAGGAAGGCGACATCGTCACCATCGACGGCTCGACCGGCGAGGTGATGCTGGGCCAGGTCCCGACGATCCAGCCGGAACTGTCGGGCGACTTCGCCACCCTGATGGGCTGGGCCGACTCGCTGCGCCGCATGAAGATCCGCACCAACGCGGAGACCCCGCTGGACGCCCGCACCGCGCGGAAGTTCGGCGCGGAGGGCATCGGCCTCTCGCGCACCGAGCACATGTTCTTCGACCCGGACCGCATCCTGGCGGTGCGCGAGATGATCCTGGCGGAGAGCGAGGCCGGCCGCCGCGCTGCGCTCGCCAAGCTGGAGCCCTTCCAGAAGAAGGACTTCGCCGAGCTGTTCACGATCATGTCGGGCCTGCCGGTGACCATCCGCCTGCTTGACCCGCCGCTGCACGAGTTCCTGCCCAACACCGAGGCGGAGATGGCGGAGGTCGCCAAGGCCACCGGCACCGACCAGCTCAAGGTGAACCACCGCGTGGTGCAGCTCCACGAGGCCAACCCGATGCTCGGCCATCGCGGCTGCCGCCTCGGCATCACCTACCCCGAGATCTACGAGATGCAGGCCCGCGCCATCTTCAGCGCGGTCGCCGAGGTCTCCCAGACCACGGGCGAGACGGTGATGCCGGAGGTCATGATCCCGCTCATCGGCACCAAGAAGGAGTTGGACATCCTCAAGGCCGTCGTCGACCGCGTCGCCAAGGAGGTCATGGACTCGACCGGCGTCAGCTTCGAATACATGGTCGGCACCATGATCGAGCTGCCGCGCGCCGCGCTGAAGGCCGGTGAGATCGCCGAGACGGCGGAGTTCTTCTCCTACGGCACGAACGACCTGACCCAGACGACCTTCGGCCTGTCGCGCGACGACGCCGGCGCCTTCCTGCCGGAGTACCAGCGCCAGGGCATCCTGGAGCACGACCCGTTCCAGACGCTGGACCAGGACGGCGTCGGCGAGCTGATCGCCATCGCCACGGAGCGCGGCCGCAAGGTCCGTCCGAACATCAAGCTCGGCATCTGCGGCGAGCATGGCGGCGACCCGGCCTCCATCTCCTTCTGCGAGAAGGTCGGGCTGGATTACGTGTCCTGCTCGCCCTACCGCGTGCCGATCGCCCGTCTGGCCGCCGCCCAGGCGGCGCTCGACGCCGACACGGTGAAGCGCGACTGACCGGTACCCGACGACGCGAAGGCCCCCACCCCTGGGGGCCTTCGTTTTTTGAGGGATGGTTCCGTGGACACTGACCCCGCCCTTCCGACCTCACACATCGACCGGTTGACCGACCGTCTCGTCGCCTGCCTCGACGAGGGCGACGGCTCCGCCGCGGCCCGCGCCGCGGTGGTGGCGGTCCGTTCGGGTCCGCGCTTCTGGACCGCCGGTTTCGCCCGCGGCGGCGCAGCACCTCCGCCGGTCACCGCCCGCTTCCTCGTCTACAGCATCACCAAGACCCTGACCGCCGCCGCCCTGCTGCGCCTGTGCGGACAGGGCCGGATCGACCTCGACGCTCCGCTGGACCGCTGGTTGCCGGACTTCGCGGCGGCCGACCGGATCACCCTGGCCCAACTGCTCGCCCACCGCGCCGGCCTGCGCAATTACGGCGGCAGCCCCGCCTACCACGCCGCCGTGCGAGCGGGCGAAGAGCCGTGGAGCGAGGACGGCTTCCTGGAGCGCTGCCGCGCCGCCGACCTGTTCGCCCCGCCGGGGCGAGAATTCTCATACTCCAACATCGGCTATCTGCTGGCGAAGCGGGTGCTGGAGCGGGCCACCGGCCTGCCCTTCGCCCAGGCCCTCGACCGCGAGCTGTTCCGCCCGCTCGGCCTGACCGGCTGGTCGGTGCCGACGGAACGCGACGACCTGTCCGGCCTATGGACCGGCCCCAGCCCCTATCTCGGCGGCAAGGACGGTCCGCCCGCCGACGTGGCCGCCCTCTACCATCCCGGCTGGGTGGCCCATGGCGTGGTGGCCGCGACGGCGGAGGACATCGCCGGCCTTCTCCACGCGCTGTTCGCGGACGGCCTGCTGCCCGACGCCCAGGCGGCGCGGATGCAGGACTCCTTCCCGGTGCCGGGGACGATGCGCGGGCGCCCCTGGGTGGAGCCGGGCTACGGCCTTGGCCTGATGGTGGAGCGCGACGGGCAGGCCGGACCCTATTGGGGACACACCGGCGGTGGGCCGGGCGGATCGGCCTGCGCCTATCACTTCCCCGCCCGCAGGCCGGGGGAGGAGCCGGTGACCGTCGCCCTCTTCACCGATGGCGAGGACAACGACCAGGCGGAATGGATGACCGTGGAGGCCGCGGAAATCCTGCGCGAGTGATTTCCGTCAGCGCCGCTCGAACAACTCCATCTCGCCCTCCATCGGGGTGCGCCGCAACGCCTGGAGATAGTCCATCTCCTGATGCACCGTCTCCCGCTCCGCCTCGGGGCGCAGCAGACGGCGGAAGGCCCGCCCGGTGGCCGGGAAGAAATGGACGCGCCGCCCCTTGTCCCCGCCGAGATCCTGAACGGCCAGCGTCAGCCCCTCCCGCCGCACATAATCCACCGCGAAGGCGGCGTTGGCGGCGCCGACGTCCAGGCTGGTGTCGATGACGCGGGCCGCCCCGAACAGCTTGACCTCCATCCGCTCGCGGCGGGCGCCGCGCTCCAGCAGGTCGTTGATCAGCCACTCCATCGCCACGCTGCCGTAGCGGGTCGCCACCCCATACCCCTCGCCGCCGGACGGGGAGCCGGGCAGCAGGAAATGGTTCATGCCGCCGATCCGGGCGACCGGATCGTTGATGCAGGCGGCGACGCAGGAGCCGAGCGTGGTCACCAGCATGTCGTCGTCGCGACCGGAGATCCGGTGATGACCCAGCACCACCGGCACCACATAGGCCCCGAACTCGCGGTCCAGATAGCTGCCGTCCGCGCGCGGCCCGTCGCCTTCCGCACCACGGCGGTCGAATCCAGCGGAGGATTGGAAGTGAAGCGGTCCGGACAGAGGCATCACCGTCAGCCTCGAAGGAGCAGAAACGTCGACGATGGTAGCCCGTGGTACTTAAAGAAAATACAACAAGTCCGTATGCCCCGCCGCCCTGGTCGGCCCCGGGGGCTGCGTCACAGCAGAACGACCCAGGACGCCTCTCGCCCCTTCGGCGCGGCGCGCGCCCGCAGCAGCACCCGCTGCCCGGAGTCCAATCCGGTCAGGTTGCAGCGGCGCAGGACGCTCTTGTGGACGAAGACGTCCTTGGCTCCGTCGTCCGCCGTGACGAACCCGAAACCCTGCTCCGGCTTGAACCACTTCACGGTGCCCGTCAGCTCTTCCTCGGGGCCTGATGCCGCGTTGCGGTGCGCGTTGCGGCTCTCAGTGGGGGTACCGGTGCTCATCACCTCCAGGATGTCGGCCACCTGCGGCCCTTTGCCACCCGGAAGCACCCGGCACAGAAGCTCGGCCCCCTCGCCGATCTCGTGCAGCCCGGCCCGGTTCAGAACGGAGATGTGAAGGAAGGCGTCGGTCGTCCCATCCTGCGGTGCTGCGAAGCCGAAACCCTTGATCGGATCGAACCATTTTACCGAAACGCGGAGCGGAGCCGCTTCGCCTGAGGAGGGAACATCCAGAACGTCGCTGGGATGCGAATCGGCTGAAGGCAAGGGTCCGATCCTTTCGGTCAAGGCGCAAGCGCGGAAGGCGGATCGTCCGCCGAACACGAATTTAGCCACACGGAAAATAGGGTTTCCAGCGTAATTTTTTCTTCACGTCCGCCGTTTGCCTCTGGCGACAGCACCGTCACAGGGACCATTTCTCCGGATGAGGGGTTACAAAAAGGGCTACAATGCGCCAAAGGCCCGCAAACAAGCCCGAACAAACAAGAACCGATCATGGGAGGGATAACGATGATGGGGGATGCGGCCCGTACACTGCCGGACCAGAGCTGGACCCTGGGCTACCCACCCGATGTGGACTGGAACGCGCCGATTCCGGTGAAACCGCTGACCGCGCTGCTTGAGGACGCGGCGGCGCGTTTCGCGGAGCGTCCCTTCCTGGACTTCATGGGCAAGCGCTCGACCTACGCGGAGGTGGCGCGGATGGTGGACCGCGCCGCCCGCGGCTTCCAGGCGATCGGCGTCGGCAAGGGCGTGCGCGTCGGGCTGTTTCTGCCCAACACGCCCTATTTCGTGATCTGCTATTTCGCGATCCTGAAGGCCGGCGGGACGGTGGTGAACTTCAACCCTCTCTACGCCGAGCGGGAGCTGCACCACCAGATCACCGACAGCGGCGTCGAGCTGATGGTCACGCTGGACCTCACGGTGCTCTACGGCAAGATGGCGCGGATGCTCGCCGAATCGGGGCTGAAGCGGCTGGTGATCTGCCCGATGGCCGACATCCTGCCCTTCCCCAAGAACTGGCTGTTCCCCATCGTGAAGCGCGCGGAGGTCGCGCGCATCCCCGCCGACGACCGCCACCTGTCCTTCCGCCGGCTCGTCGCCAACGACGGCGCCCCGAAGCCGGTCGCCATCGACCCGGCGGAGGACGTGGCGGTGCTGCAATACACCGGCGGGACCACCGGCGTGCCCAAGGGCGCCATGCTGACCCACGCCAACCTCTACGCCAACACCGAGCAGTGCAGCCTGTGGTTCGTCGGCGCGCGGCAGGGGGAGGAGCGGATGCTGGGCGTCCTGCCCTTCTTCCACGTCTTCGCCATGACCGTGGTGATGAACTTCAGCATCCGCATCGGGGCGGAGATCGTCATGCTGCCCCGCTTCGAGCTGGACCAGGTGATGGAGACCATCCACGCCAAGAAGCCGACGCTGTTCCCGGCGGTGCCGACCATCTACACGGCGATCAATCACCACAAGCATCTGGAGAAATACGACCTCTCCTCGATCCGCTACTGCCTGTCGGGCGGCGCCCCCCTCCCGGTGGAGGTCAAAGAGGCGTTCGAGCGGAACACCGGCTGCGTCCTGGTGGAGGGCTACGGCCTGTCCGAGTCCTCCCCCGTCGCCACCGCGAATCCGATAACCGGGTTGAACAAGGCCGGCTCCATCGGCCTGCCCCTGCCCGGCACGCTGATCGAGATCGTCAGCCTGGAGGAGCCGCGCCGCGTCCTGCCCGTCGGCGAGAAGGGCGAGGTGTGCATCCGCGGCCCGCAGGTCATGAAGGGTTACTGGAACAAGCCGTCGGAAACGGCGCTGACCCTGGTGGAGGGGCGCCTGCACACCGGCGACGTCGGTTATATGGATGAGGACGGCTACACCCACATCGTCGACCGCATCAAGGACATGATCCTGTGCAGCGGCTTCAACGTCTACCCGCGCAACGTCGAGGAAGCGATCTATCTGCACCCCGCCGTCGCCGAATGCGTGGTCGCCGGACTGCCCGACGAGTATCGCGGCCAGACGGTGAAGGCCTACATCCGCGTCGACGACGGCAAGACCCTGACGCGGGAGGAACTGATCGACTTCCTCAAGGACAAGCTCTCTCCCATCGAGATGCCCAAGGCGGTCGAATTCCGCGGCGAACTGCCCAAGACGATGATCGGCAAGCTGTCGCGCAAGGCCTTGCTCGACGAGGAGGAGGCGCGACGGCGCGCGATGTGAGCGGTCCCTATTCCGCATCCTGGCACAGCCTGCCGCGCACCGCCCTCACCGGCGTCCCGCCTTCCACAGCCCGGCTGACACAACACCACCAAAAGCTGGCAAGGCACTTTATTTCGCGGGCGCGGTCGCCAGGGTGACCTTGTTCATGAAGTTCTCCGCCTGTCCCTTCACGACCAGCGGGAAGGCGTCGGCGACGGCGTCGATCAGCGGGTCGAGCCAGCTCTGCTCGGCCTTGGCGAAGTCGTGGAGCACATAGCCGCTGACCCGGTCCTTGTCGCCGGGATGGCCAATGCCCAGGCGGATGCGCCAGTACTCCTTGCCGAGATGCGCGTCGATGGAGCGCAGGCCGTTGTGCCCGCCATGGCCGCCACCTTTCTTGACGCGGATCTTGCCGGGCGGCAGGTCCAGCTCGTCATGGATGACGACGACGTCCTCGGGCTTCATCTTGAAGAACTGAACGGCGGCGGTGACCGACTGGCCGGACAGGTTCATGAAGGTCAGCGGTTCCAGGGCGGTCACCTTCTCGCCCCCGATCATGCCCTCGGCGGTCTGGCCCTGGAAGCGCTTGCGCCAGGGGCCGAAGCCGTGGCGGCGGGCGATCTCCTCCACCGCCATGAAGCCGATGTTGTGCCGGTTGCGCGCGTACTCGGCGCCAGGGTTGCCCAATCCCACCAGCAGCAGCATGGCGCATTCTCCTCATCTCGAAACAGCGTAGGCCGGAAACGAAACAGGGGGCCGAAGCCCCCTGTCGCAACCCCAAAGGCGGCTTCCGATCAGGAAGCGGCGGCCTCGGTGCTCTCGGCCTCTTCGGACTTCAGGCCCGACGGGGCGACGATCGTGGCGATCGTGAAGTCGCGGTCGGTGATGGTCGAGGCGACACCCTCCGGCAGCTTCACCGAAGAGATGTGGATCGAATCGCCGACGTCGTAGCCCTCGCAGGAGATCGTGATCTGCTCCGGGATGTTGCCGGCGGAGACGGTCACGTCCAACTCGTGGCGGACGATGTTGAGCACGCCGCCACGCTTCAGGCCCGGCGACTTCTCCTGGTCGACGAACTCGACCGGAACCTGCACGGTGGTGCGGGTTTCGGCGGAGACGCGCAGGAAGTCGACGTGCAGCGGGACGTCGGTGACCGGATGGAACTGCACGTCGCGCGGCAGGACCCGGTGGGTGGCGCCATCGACGGTGACGTCGAACAGGTGCGTGAAGAAGCCCGCCTGGTTCAGAACACGGGTGAACGTGAACTTCTCCAGCGAAATCATAATGGGGGCCTGCTTGCCACCGTAGATCACGGCCGGGATACGGCCATCACGACGGGTCTGGCGGGCGGTCCCCTTGCCGGCCCGGTCGCGCGCTTCGGCGCTGAGCGGAACGATCTGCGTCATCGGAAGAACTCCTTGAACGGAAAAAAGCGCCAGCCTCCAGGGGTGCTGACGCGTGGGCGCGGTGATTAAGCCATGCGGGGCGCGGCGTCAAGGAAAGAGTCCGGAAACTCCCGGATGGTCCTTATGAAAAGATGGCGCCAATGAAAAAAGCCCTTCCCCTGCGAAGGGGAAGGGCTTTTCGCGTGGTAGGCCGGCGCCGTTACGAGAACAGGCTCGACACCGAACGCTCCTCGCTGATGCGGGTGATCGCGTCGGCGAGCAGCGGGGCGATGGTGAGCTGGCGGATGTTGCGGGACACGCGCACGGCCTCGGTCGCCTGGATGCTGTCGGTGGTGACCAGCTGCTCCAGCGGCGACACGGCCACGCGGGCCACCGCACCGCCCGACAGGACGCCGTGGGTGCAATAGGCGTGGACGGACTTGGCGCCGGCGTCCATCAAGGCGACCGCGGCGTTGCACAGCGTGCCGCCCGAATCCACGATATCGTCGAGCAGGATGCAGCGGCGGTTCTTGACGTCGCCGATGATGTTCATCACCTCCGACACGCCGGCGCGCTCACGCCGCTTGTCGATGATGGCGAGATCGGCGTCCAGCCGCTTGGCCAGCGAGCGGGCGCGCACCACGCCGCCGACGTCGGGCGACACCATCGTCACCTCGCCGATGTCCTCGAAGGTCGCGCGGATGTCCTTCTCGAACACCGGGGCGGCCATCAGGTTGTCGGTCGGGATGTCGAAGAAGCCCTGGATCTGGCCCGCATGCAGGTCCATGGTCAGCACGCGGTTGGCGCCGGCCTGGGTGATGAGGTTGGCGACCAGCTTGGCCGAGATCGGCGTGCGCGGGCCGGTCTTGCGGTCCTGACGCGCATAGCCGTAGTAGGGGAGGACCGCCGTGATGCGCCGGGCCGACCCGCGACGCAGGGCGTCGATGGTGACCAGCAGCTCCATCAGGTTGTCGTTGGCCGGGAACGACGTCGACTGGACCACGAACACGTCTTCGCCGCGCACGTTCTCCAGGATTTCGACGAACACCTCCATGTCCGAAAAACGGCGGATGCTCGCTTTGGTCAGCGGCACGCCGAGACAGGTGGAGATGGCCTCGGCCAGCGGACGGTTGCTGTTGCCGGCAAGCACCTTCATCGCAGTCGGCTCTCTCTGCAGGGAATAGGTTCCGGTGCGCCCGTCAGTCCCTTGCCGACGCCGCCCCTTGAAAACGCGGCGGACCATAACAAAGGGGCGCACCTATGTAAACGTTCCATGACGGGCGGTTCAAGACGCCGCAGCCAGCCGGCCCTGCGATTCCCGCATGGCGCAAGCGTGGCGGCAGGCGGTGGGCGAGGGCCGCCCGCGCATCACCGCACCGCGAACTTCGCAAGGTGCGATTTCATGGGCAGGTCGGCCTTCACGAAATGGTCGAAGAACCAGAATTGCAGAAGCTCGTCCGCCTTGGCCTTCACATAGCTGTATTCGAAGGCCGACTCCTCGGCGTCCACCTGCCCGACGATGTCGTCCAGGAGGGTGGCCAGCCGGCGGTGCTGCGCCCGGTGCTCCTCCAGATGCGGGTAGCGCATCGAAGCCTGGACCCGCTCCTCCCGCAGGAAATGGCGGACCGAGACGCGGCGCAGCTCATTCAGCAGCGCCAGCGCCGGCTTGCGCTCGGATTCCTCGCCCGGCAGGGCGACGAAGCGGCGGATCAGCTCGTGCTGCATCCGGTGGTCGGCGTCCAGCCCGCCGTTGTCGAGCACCATCCGCGCGCTGCGCCAATCGCCCCGCCCGTCGCCCCGATGCGTGTCTTCCCGGTGCGCGTCCATCGTCATGCCGGCGTCTCCCTGTCCGGAGTGCCCTCACCCCTGAGAATCAATCTTACCCGAAATGGGTCGTATCGCAATCAGTCAGAGGTAAGAACAAATTTCGGGTGGGTACTTTTCCATCCTGTTCAGCCCTGAAGGACGATGGCCGAGAGGCCGCGCCCATAGTCCTTTTCGCCACGCAGGCAGGACCGGCGGTAGCTGAAGAAGCGGTCCTCCTCGACCACCGTGTCGTTGGGGCAGCGCTGGATGATCTCCACCCCGGTGTCGCCCAGGCGGCGGGTGATGTAGCCGGCCAGATCGAACAGGAAATGATCCGGGCGGCGGGCCGGCGCGAAATAGTCGCGGTTGCGCGGGTCTTCTTCCAGGAAGGGGGCGGGGAATTCCGGCCCGACTTCGTAGGAGCGCTGGGCGATGCAGGGGCCGATGGCGGCGACGATGCGGTTGCGCTTGGCGCCCAGTTCCTCCATGCGCTCGATGGTCGCCTCCAGCACGCCGCCCTTGGCGCCCTTCCAGCCGGCGTGGGCGGCGCCGATGACGCGGGCCTTTTCGTCGGCGAACAGCACCGGGGCGCAGTCGGCGGTCAGGATGCCCAACGCGATGCCCGGACGGTCGGTCGCCATGGCGTCGGCGTGGGGCGCCTGATCGGGGGTCCAGGGCTCGGTGACGGCGACGCAGGTCGGGCTGTGCACCTGATAGCAGGTGACGAGCCGTTCCGGCGGAACGTCCATGCGGGCCGCGGCGCGCGCACGGTTCTCCGCCACGGCGGCGGGCGCATCCCCGGACCCGAAGCCGACGTTCAGCGAGGCGTACAGCCCCGTCGACACGCCGCCGGTGCGGGTGAAGAAGGCGTGTCGGATGTGGGTGATGTCGTTCAGCGCGCCAAGCGTAATCACGAACCCGTCCCTTTGCTGTCGCGGTCTCTTGTTAGGATGCCAATTCCGGGCTTTCGAAGCCCGCCGGAGGCCCCAAGCCGGGCGAGGCGAGGGCCAACACCTTGAAGAGGGTGCCCATTTGGTCGGGCGCGATCAAGCGGGCCAGTGCGGAGTCGATGTCCGTAGCCTGCTTCGCCGTGGCGCTGCGCTTCAGCGCGGCGGCGCGCGGCTGGATGCCCAGCCGGATCAGCCAGTCGCCCTGGTCCACCGGGCCGAAGCTCTCCGCCCCACCCTCGCGCGCCGCCGCGGCGATGGCGGCGAAATCCACATGGGCGGTCAGGTCGGCCTCGCCCGGCGCGTCCAGCACCGGGGCGTAGGCGTGGCGCCGCAGCGCCTGGAGCGTGTCGCCGATTGCCGGCCCGCCGCGATAACCGTAGTCGATCACCAGCGCCGCGCCGGGGTGGGCGGCCAGACGCTCCCCGATCAGCCGGGCGACCGCCTGGGACGCCGGGGAAACCTCGACCACGCTGCCCTCCGGCGCGTCGCGCAGGGCCGGTGGGATCAGCCGGGCGCCGGCGCTGCCGAAGGCCTCCAGGACGAAGCGGAAGCGGGGCGTGTCGGCGGGCACGGCGGGGTCGATGTCGACCAGCCGCTCGAACCAGCCGTGGCTGGTCTTCTGGACCTGACGGATGGGCAGGGCGTCGAAGAACTCGTTGGCGAGGATCAGGGTCGGGCCTTCGGGCACGTCCTCCAGCCGGTCGTGCCACGTCACCGGGAGGGCGCCCAGAGTCTCGCGCTGGCGGGCGCGCAGCGTCGAGCTGGTTTCCACGAGATGCACCCGGGCGGCCTCGCGGAAGGCGGGGACGAGCGCGGCGGCGCGCAGGGCGTCCTGCATCAGCGTACCGCGGCCCGGCCCCAACTCCACCAGATGGAAGGGGGCGGGGCCGCCCAGCCGCGCCCAGCTGTCGACGCACCACAGCCCGGCCAACTCGCCGAACATCTGGCTGATTTCCGGGGCGGTGGTGAAGTCGCCGGACACGCCGAAGGGGTCCTGGCGCATGTAGTAGCCGAAGCGCGGATGCCCCAGCGCCTCCGCCATGAAGGCGGCGACCGACAGCGGCCCGTCCATCAGGATGCGGCGGGCGAGATGATGGGCGAGGCTGTCCGGGGCGGCATCACTCATGACGGAACCTTCCGACCTCAGACGGCGGCGGGGCGGCGGCGGGCCTGGGCGACCAGCCAGACACCGAACAGAACCATCGGCACCGACAAAAGTTGTCCCATCGTCGCCCCGGCGTAGAGGAAGCCGAGTTGCGCGTCCGGCTCGCGGAAGAACTCCGCGATGATTCGCGACAGGCCGTAGCCGATGAAGAAGATGCCCGCCGTCATCCCCGCCCGCCCGCGCACGGCGGGCATCCGCACCAGGATGGCCAGGAGGACGAACAGCACCGCCCCCTCCAGGAAGGCTTCATAGAGCTGGCTGGGGTGCCGCGGCACCTGCAGCGGGTCGCGCGGAAACACCACCGCCCAGGACACGTCGGGCGCCGGGCGGCCGTACAGCTCGCCATTGATGAAGTTGGCGATGCGGCCGAAGAACAGCCCGATGGGGGCCGCCGCCGCGATCAGATCACCGAAGGCCAGCGGCGAGAGGCCGCGCTTCCAGCAGAACAGCAGGATCGCGCCCAGGACGCCGATCAGCCCGCCGTGGAAGGACATGCCACCGTGCCAGACCATCAGCGCGTCGAGCGGATTCTGCAGGTAGAAGGGCAGGTTGTAGAACAGCACATAGCCGATCCGCCCGCCCAGGATGACGCCGACCACGGCCCAGGTCAGGAAGTCGTCGTAATCCTCCGCCGAGGGACGGCCCGGCGTGCTGCGGGCCAGCGCCAGGCAATAGCGCCAGCCGAGCACGAAGCCCGCCAGATAGGCCAGCGCGTACCAGCGGATGACGATCGGCCCGAGTTCGAACGCCACGGGGTCGATGGCGGGGAAGGCGATGGCGAGCATGCGCAGCGGGTGCCTTTTGTTGTTTGGGCCCTTGTTGGGGCGTTTCCCCCGTCGGCGGGGGAGGCGGGACCGTCAGCGGTAGGGGTCGGGCTGCGACAGGAAATCCTGGACGTAGCGGCGCACGCCCTCCTCCAGCTCGGTGAAGGGCCGGTCGAATCCGGCGGCGCGCAGGCGTTCGGTGCGCGCCTCGGTGAAATACTGGTATTTGCCCTGAAGCTCGGCCGGCATGTCGAAATACTCGACGCGCGGCTCCAGCCCCAGCGCGGCGAAGGTGGCGAGCGCCAAGTCCTTGAAGCTGCGCGCCTTGCCGGTGCCGACGTTGAACAGCCCGCTGACCTGCGGGTTGTCGTAGAGCCAGAGCATCACGGCCACGCAGTCGTCCACATGGATGAAGTCGCGGAGCTGCCCGCCGTCCTCGAACTCCGGGCGGTGCGACTTGAACAGCCGCGCCGGCTCGCCGGCCTTGAGCTTGGGGTGGAGCTTGGCGACGACGCTCATCATGTCGTCCTTGTGCCGCTCGTTCGGGCCGTAGACGTTGAAGAACTTCAGGCCCGCCCACTGCGGCGGCAGGATGTCGCCCTCCGTCACCACGCGGGCGACGCGGCGGTCGATCAGATGCTTGGACCAGCCGTAGGCGTTGAGCGGGCGCAGGGTCGCCAACGCCTCCGGCGACCCGTCGTCGTCGAAGCCGGCGGAGCCGTCGCCGTAGGTCGCGGCGGAGGAGGCGTAGATCAGCCGAGCCCCCCGCCAGGAGGACCAGCGCCAGAGGTCCAGCGTCAGCGCCACGTTGTTTGCGACGATCCGGTCCACGTCGCGCTCCGTCGTCGCCGAGATGGCACCGAGGTGGAAGATCACGTCGATCTCCGCCGCGTGCTGGTCGAGGAAGGCGAGCGCGTTCTCCGGCGCGACGAGGGTGGCGAGTTCCCGCTTGGCGAGGTTCTGCCACTTCTCCCCGTCGCCGAAGCGGTCGATCACCGCGACGTTGGTGATCCCGCGCGCGGCCAGGGCCGCCACGAGGTTCGAGCCGATGAAACCGGCCCCACCGGTGACCACGATCATGCGCTTTTCCTTGCCGCCGGACCGAAAGAAAGGACGAGCGTCCTTATAGGGTCCGGGGAGCGGGGCTGCAAGGTGGCGAGGGTCTCAAGGCTGTTCAGAAAGTGGCCGAACGTCGCCGCAAGGCGCCCGACACACACTGTGAGCGAACACCGTGTTTATGACGCGGTGGAATCAACACCGGGCCGCCGTCGAGGACCGGATCACGCCTCCGCCGGAGCGGCGGCGCGGCCGGTCCATACCGCCAGCAGCCCCTTCTGCAGCAGAATGAAGACGAACAGCAGAACGCCGATGGCGATCTTGGTCCACCAGCTGCTGAGGCTGCCGTCGAAGGTGATGTAGGTCTGGATCAAGCCCTGGATCAGCACGCCGATGAAGGTGCCGATCACGTAGCCGTAGCCGCCGGTCAGCTGGGTGCCGCCGATCACCACCGCGGTGATGGTGTCCAGCTCCACCCCCGTCGCCGCCAGCGAGTAGCCGGCCCCGGTGTAGAGCGAGAAGACGATGCCCGCCAGCCCGGCCAGCAGCCCCGACAGGGCGTAGACCGCCACCGTGGTGCGGCCCACCGGCACGCCCATCAGCTCCGCCGACTGCCGGTTGCCGCCCAGCGCGTAGAGGTTGGCGCCGAAGCGCGTCCAGTGGGCGCAGACCACCGCGGCGGCGACCACCCCCAGCATCAGCAGCGCCGGCAGGGTGAGCTTGCCACCGCCGTCGAAGCGCAGCGCCAGATCGCCCAGCTCCGCGTAGAGCGGGTGGTTGATCGGAATGGAATCGGTGCTCAGCACGAAGCCGAGGCCGCGGGCGACGAACATGCCGGCCAGCGTGACGATGAAGGGCGGCATCTGGAAGACGTGGATCACGGCGCCCATCGCCGCGCCGAAGCCGCCGGCCACCGCCAGCGCGACCGCGAAGGCGGAGACGGGGTGCCAACCGCCTTGCTCGATCAGCACGGCCAGCAGCACGGTGGTGAAGCCGATCACCGCCCCCACCGACAGGTCGATGCCGCCCGACAGGATCACGAAGGTCATGCCGACCGCGGTGATCCCGAGAAAGGCGTTGTCGGTCAGCAGGTTGCCGACGACCCGCAGCGAGGCGAAGTTGGGAAACTGCGCGGCGCAGAGCAGGAAGCCGACCACCAGGACGGTGCTGGTCACCAGCAGGGGCAGAAAGCGGTGGATCATGGCGTCACGCTCCCGCGCTCGGGCTTGGGCTCTCGGGCTTGGCCCGTGGCGGGGTCGGCGGCCGGACCGGCGGCTGGGCGGGCCGGTGGCCGGCCGGGCGCGGCAGGAACAGCGTCAGGGTCGGCGACTGCAGCAGCAGGACCACCATCAGGACGCCCGCCTTGACGATCAGGTTGAACTCCGGCTTGAAGCCGCTCAGCAGGATGCCGGTGTTCATCGCCTGGAGGATCAGCGCCCCGATCACCGACAGCAGCAGCCCGAACCGGCCGCCGAGCAGCGAGGTGCCGCCGACCACCACCGCCAGGATGGCGTCCAGCTCCAGCCACAGGCCGGCGTTGTTGGCGTCGGCGCCGCGGATGTCGGCGGCGACCACCAGACCGGCGACCGCGGCGCACAGGCCGCACCAGACATAGACGGCGATCAGCACGACCGGCGTGTTGACGCCCGCCCCGGCACTGGACAGCCGGTTGACGCCGACCGCCTCGATCATCAACCCCAGCGCGGTGGTCCGGACCAGCAGCGCAGTCCCCCCCAGCAGGACGGCGGTGATGACCACCGGCATCGGTACGGTCAGGAAGGACCCGCTGCCGATGAAGGCGAGGCCGGGGCTGGTGAAGGTGACGATCTGCCCTTCGGTGACGAGTTGGGCGATGCCGCGGCCGGCGACCATCAGGATCAGGGTGGCGACGATCGGCTGGATGCGCAGGACCGCCACCAGCAACCCGTTCCACAGGCCGCAGAGCAGGCCGGCCCCCAGCGACGCCGCGAGCACCGGCGCCAAGCCCCAGCCCGCCTGGGTCAAAGTGGCGGCGACCGCGCCCGAGATCGCCATCACCGCGCCCACCGACAGGTCGACGCCGCGGGTGGCGATGACCATGGTCATGCCGATGGCGAGCAGCGCCACCGGAGCGCCGCGGTTCAGCACGTCGATCAGGCTGCCGAACAGCCGGCCGTCCTGCAGGCGGATGGAGAAGAAGTCGGGAAAGAGCAGCCAGTTGGCCAGCAGCACGGCGGCCAAAGCGCCGTATTGCGGCAGGTTGCGCGACGGGCCGGGAAGCGACCGCGTCATGGGCGCGGCTCCTCGGGAACGGGCTCCGACGCGATGGCGGCGACGATGCGGTCCACGGCGACCTCCCCTCCCCTCAGCTCCGCCACGTGGCGGCGGTCGCGCAGCACGACGACGCGGCGGCTGTAGGCGACGATCTCCTCCAGCTCGGACGAGACCACCAGCAGGGCCATGCCGTCGGCGCACAGCCGTTCGATCAGGCGGATGATCTCGGCATGGGCGCCGACGTCGATGCCGCGCGTCGGCTCGTCGAGAATCAGCAGGCGCGGCTCGGTCACCAGCCAGCGGGCCAGCAGCGCCTTCTGCTGGTTGCCGCCGGACAGGAGCTGGATCGGCTGCTCGGCGTGCGGCGTGCGGATGTCGAGCAGCCGGATGAAGCGGTCGGCGATCTCCTCCTGGCGGCGGCGCGGGATCGGCCGCAGCCAGCCCTGCCGCGCCTGGAGCGCCAGGATGATGTTCTCGCGCACCGACAGCGCGCCGACGATGCCCTCCTTCTTGCGGTCCTCCGGGCAGAAGCCGAAGCCGAGCCGGATGGCGTCGCGCGGCCCGCGCAGCCGCACCGCCCGGCCGTCCACCGCCGCCTCGCCGCGGTCGGCGCGGTCCATCCCGAAGACCAGCCGCGCCGTCTCCGTCCGGCCGGAGCCAAGCAGCCCGGCGAGCCCCACAACCTCGCCGGGGCGGATGGCGAGGTCGAAGGGCTCGACGCTGCGCGCCTTGCCGTATCCGCGGAAGCGGACAAGCGGCGGCCGGGCGTCCTCCTCCCCGTCGTCAACCGGCAGGGCGATGCGGTGGGCCGCCGCCTCCAGCTCCCGCCCCAGCATCATGGCGACGAGGTCGAGGCGCGGCAGCTCCGCGGTGCGCCGCTCCCCCACCAGACGGCCGTTGCGCAGCACGGTGATGCGGTCGCACAGCGCGTAGACCTGATCGAGGAAATGGGTGACGAAGACGATGCCGATGCCGCGCGACCGGAGGGTCCGCATCACCTTGAAGAGGACCGCCACCTCCTGCGCGTCGAGGCTGGCGGTCGGCTCGTCGAGGATCAGCACCTTGGCCGACATGTCCACCGCGCGGGCGATGGCGACGATCTGCTGCGTCGCCACCGAGAAGCGGCCGAGCGGCGCCGTCACGTCGATGGACAGGCCGTAGGGGATCAGCACCGCCCGCGCCCGCCGCCGCATGGCGCCGCGGTCGACCAGACCAAAACGCATGGGCTGCCGGCCGAGGAACAGGTTCTCCGCCACCGACAGGTTCGGCAGCAGGTTCACCTCCTGATAGACGGTGCCGATGTGCAGGCGCTGCGCCTCCTCCACGCGGCGGGGGGCGATCGCCCGCCCCTCCAGCGTCACGGTGCCGGCGTCGCGCTGGTAGACGCCGGTCAGCGTCTTGATCAGCGTCGACTTGCCGGCGCCGTTCTCGCCGAGCAGAGCGTGGATCTCGCCATGGCGCACGGTGAAATCGACGCCGTCGAGCGCCTGGACACCCAGGAAGGCCTTGGACAGGCCGCGCACCGCCAGCAGCGGCGGCGACGCGGTGGGGGTGGGGTCCGTCATGCGGGGGCCTCGCCGGCGATGCGTCGGGACGCCGGGTTAGTAGGCGTCCTTGCGGCGTTCGTACTCGGCCTTGGCGGTGTCGGGGGTGAACAGCGCCGATTCCGTCTGGATCCATTTCGGCGGCGCCTTGCCGTCCGTCTTGAAGGCGATCAGCGCGTCGAAGGCCGGGCCGGCCATGTTCGGCGTCAGCTCCACGGTCGCGTTCGCCTCGCCCTCGGCCATCGCCTTGAAGATGTCGGGCACGCCGTCGATGGACACGACCAGGATGTCCTTGCCCGGCTTCAGCCCGGCCTCCTTGATCGCCTGGATGGCGCCGACCGCCATGTCGTCGTTGTGGGCGTAGACCGCGCAGATGCCCTTGCCGCCGTTCTCCGCCTTGATGAAGCTCTCCATCACCTCCTTGCCCTTGGCGCGGGTGAAGTCGCCGGACTGGGTGCGGACGATCTTCATGCCGGGGTTCTTGGCGACGACCTCGTCGAAGCCCTTCTTGCGGTTGATGGCGGGGGAGGAGCCGACGGTGCCCTGGAGTTCGACCACGTTGCAGGTGCCGCCGGTCTGCTTGGCCAGCCATTCGCCGGCGACCCGGCCTTCGAGCACCGTGTCGGAGGTGACGGCGGTCATGTAGAGGCCGGGGTCCCGGGTCTCGATCTGGCGGTCGAGCAGGACGACGGGGATCTTCGCCTCCTTGGCCTCCTTCAGCACCGAATCCCAGCCGGTCGCCACCACGGGGGCGATGAAGATGGCGTCCACGCCCTGGGCGACGAAGGAGCGCACGGCCTTGATCTGGTTCTCCTGCTTCTGCTGGGCGTCGGAGATCTTCAGGTCGATCCCACGCTTCTCGGCCTCCGCCTTGGCGGTCTTGGTCTCGGCGGCGCGCCAGCCCGATTCCGAGCCGATCTGCGAGAAGCCAACGACCAGCTTCTTGTCGGCGGCCTGCGCACCGCCGAGCCCGATCAACAAGGCCGCGGCGGCAGCGGCGGAGATCAGCCATGTCCTGGACATACCGTTTCACTCCCCTGGGTGTCTTGTCATCGATCCGGGCGGCGCCCGCTCGCATCTGTTCGTTGGGCCAACATTAGGCATCGAAAACCATATCTGTCCAATATGATTCTCGACCGAAGCGATACCGAAACCGGCATGATCGCCCGATGCGGGCAGAGCGTTGCCGGTCCTTCCCTCACCTCTGTCCGGGCACGCCGTCGATCCGCCGCCACAGGCCGAGCGGATTGCCGTCGCGCAGCGCCTCCGGCAGCAGGGCGGCGGGAATGTCCTGGTAGCAGACCGGGCGCAGGAAGCGCCGGATCGCCAAGGTGCCGACCGAGGTGGTCCGGCTGTCCGAGGTCGCCGGGAACGGGCCGCCATGCACCATGGCGTGGCAGACCTCGACGCCGGTCGGCCAGCCGTTGGCGAGGATGCGGCCCGCCTTGCGCTCCAGCGTCGGCAGCAGTACGGCCACCGCGTCGCCGTCCGCCGCGTCCATCTGCACGGTCGCGGTGAGCTGGCCCTCCAGCCGCTCGGCGACGGTCCGCATCGCCGCCACGTCCGGGCAGCGGATCAGCAGGGACGCCGCCCCGAACACTTCATCCTGCAGACTTGGGTCGGCGAGGAAGGCATCGGCCGTCGTCCCGAACAATGCGGCTTGCGCCTGGTTCGGGCCGCTGCACGCCAGCCCGCGGGCGAGCGTCGCCACGGCGGCGCTGCCGGACAGCCGCGCCACCCCCGAATCATAGGCGGCGTGGATGGCCGGGGTCAGCATGGTCGTGGCGGTGCTGCCGCCCAGCGCCTCCACCGCGGCGGCCAGGAAGCGGTCGAGGTCCGGCCCGTCGACGCCCAGCAGGATGCCGGGGTTGGTGCAGAATTGGCCGGCGCCCATTGTCAGCGAGGCCACGAAGCCCTTGCCCAGCGCCTCGGCCCGCGCCGCCAGCGCCGCCGGCATCAGGAGAACCGGGTTGATGCTGCTCATCTCCGCATAGACCGGGATGGGTTCGGGCCGGCGGGCCGCCGCTTGCATCAAAGCCAAGCCGCCGCCACGCGAGCCGGTGAAGCCCACCGCCTTGATGCGCGGGTCGGTGACCAGCGCCGTTCCGATGGGATTGCCGACTCCGAACAGCAGCGAGAAGACGCCCTCGGGCAGTCCGCAGGAGGCCACCGCCGCCCGGATGGCCCGGCCGACCAGTTCCGACGTGCCGGGATGGGCGGAATGGCCCTTGACCACCACCGGGCAGCCGGCGGCCAGCGCCGACGCGGTGTCGCCGCCGGCCACCGAGAAGGCCAGCGGGAAATTGGACGCGCCGAACACCGCAACCGGGCCAAGCGGGATGTGGCGCTGCCGGACGTCGGGGCGTGGCAGCGGCTGGCGCTCCGGCTGGGCCGGGTCGATGCGGGCCTCCAGCCAGCCGCCCTCGCGCACCGTCTGGGCGAACAGGCGGAGCTGGCCGACCGTGCGGCCCCGCTCCCCCTCCAGCCGCGGGCGCGGCAGGCCGCTCTCGGCCATGGCGCGGGCGATCAATTCGTCGCCGAGGTCGAGGATGTTCGCGGCGATGGTTTCCAGGAAGGCGGCCCGCGCCTCCAGCCCGGTCTCGCGGAAGGCGTCGAAGGCGGCCCAGGCCAGCGCGCAGGCGCGCTCGACCTCCGCCGCTCCGCCGCCGCCGAAGACCGGCTCCAGCTCCGCGCCGGCGGCGGGATCGATGGCGCGGAAGGCGCCGTCGGAGCCGCGGTGGCTGTGGGCGCCGATCAGCATCTCGCCGGTGATGGTCGTCATCATAGGTCTCCCGGTTTGGCGGGTCGTGGTGGCGGCGCCCTCAGCGCGCCCAGCGCAGGACCAGCGGGTCGAGGCGGCGGGCGGCGTCGAGCAGGCCGGCGCGGCTGGCCGGGTGCGGGTCGGCCAGCGGGTGGCGCACGGCGTCGCAGGCGATGATGCCGCCCTCCTTCATCAGGATCTTGGCGGTGGCGAGCCCGCACTGGCGGTTCTCGTGGTTGATCAGCGGCAGCCAGCGCCCGTAGGCGGCCACCGCCGCCTCGCGGTCGCCGGCCAGGAAGGGGTCGATGATCTGGCGGATGCCGTCGGGATAGCCGCCGCCCGTCATGGCGCCGGTGGCCCCGGCGTCGAGGTCGGCCAGCAGGGTGATCGCCTCCTCGCCGTCCCACGGCCCTTCGATGGCGTCGTCGCCCAGCTCGATCAGCCGGCGCAGCTTGGCGGCGGCCTGCGGCACCTCAATCTTGAAATAGGCGACGTTGGCGATCTCCCGCGCCATGCGCGCCAGCAGTTCCGCCGACAGCGCGGTGCCGCTGACCGGGGCGTCCTGGATCATGATCGGGATGTCGATGGCGTCGGACACCCGCTGGAAGAAGGCGGTGATGCCGGCTTCGGGCACGCGGATGGTGGCGCCGTGGTAGGGCGGCATGACCATCACCATGGCGGCCCCCAGTTCCTGGGCGCGGCGGCTGCGCGCGGCGCAGGCGGCGGTGCTGAAATGGGTGGTGGTGACGATGACCGGCACCCGGCCGGCGACGTGGCCGAGGATGGTCTCCATCAGCACTTCGCGTTCGGCGTCCGTCAGCACGAACTGCTCGGAGAAGTTGGCGAGGATGCACAGGCCGTCGGAGCCGGCGTCGATCATGAAATCGACGCAGCGCGTCTGCCCAGCGAGGTCGAGGTCCCCCGTCTCGGTGAAGATGGTGGGAACGACGGGGAACACTCCCCGGTAGGGGCGAGCGCTGGGGGCCATGGCCGTTGGGGTCCTTCTGTCGGGTATGCGGAGGGGCAGGGTCAGCCCGGCGGGTGCCCGAAACGGCCGGGCGGCAGGCCGCGCACGCCGCCGGGATCGCACTCGAACAGCGCACCGGCCAGCGGTTCGTCGGGGCGGCCATCGCGGCCGATGCCATGCGCCGCGGTGGTCACGAACAGCCGGTCGAGGGCGGGGCCGGCGAAGACGCAGGAGGTGACGCGCGAGACCGGCAGCGCGATCGCGCGGTCCAGCGTGCCGTCGGGCCGGAAGCGGCTGACCCGCCCGCCGTCCCAATGGGCCACCCACAGGCCGCCCTCGGCGTCGCAGGTCATGCCGTCGGGATAGCCGTCGGCCTCGGCGAAGCGGATGTGGACGCGCTTGCCGGACAACCGCCCCTCGCCGTCCAGGTCGAAGGCGTGGATCGTCCGCGCCGCGCTGTCGGTGTGGTAGAGCGTCCGCCCGTCCGGCGACAGGGCCGGTCCGTTGGCGACGGTGTAGCCTTCGTCCACACGCGCGATCGCCCCGTCGGGGTCGAGCCGGTGGAAGGCGCCGGACGGCGCTTCCTCCCCGTCGTCCATGCTGCCGATCCACAGGCGCCCCTGCGCGTCGGCCTTGGCGTCGTTCAGCCGGTTGCCCGGCCGGTCGGGGTCGATCCACGCCAGTTCCCCGGCGATCACCGCACGGCCCGGCTCCAGCCGCAGGCGGACCACCCGGCGCGAGCGCAGCCCGGCGATGAAGCCGTCACCATCGGCGCATTCCACCAGCCAGCAGGCGGCGTCCTCCAGCGCCCAGTCCATTCGGGTCCCGTCATCAAGCCCGTGGCGCAGAATCCGCGAGCCGTGGATGTCGACAAAGAAGACGGCGCCCTGCCCCGGCGACCACAGCGGGCCTTCGCCCAGGAGCGCCCGGGCGGGCCAGACGCAACGAACCTCCTGCGGCATGCCGTCTCGCCTCCCCCTCGCGGTCCCGTTCCGAATTTTGTTGACCATGCGAACAATAGAGGGCGTTCTGATACGCGTCCAATACGAATATCGGCGCCGGCGATACGAGATTCCGTATGTCGGTGCTATCGCCAGACCGGAGGCCCCCGCCCGTGACCCCGCACCGTTTCCCGGCCAACTGGTTCCTCAAGGCCCGGCTGAAGCTGCGCCATCTTCAACTCTTCGTGGCTCTGGACGAGCACCGCAACCTGCACCGCGCCGCCGCCAGCCTGACCATGTCGCAGCCCGCCGCCTCGAAGCTGCTGGGCGACCTGGAGGAGTCGCTGGGCGTCACCCTGTTCGAACGCCATGGCCGCGGCGTCGAGCCGAACTGGTACGGCAGCCTGATGATCCGCCACGCACGGATGATCCTCAGCGGCCTGCAGGAGGCGGGGGAGGAGCTGAACGACCTGCTGGCCGGCCACAGCGGCAGCGTCTCCATCGGCACGGTGATGGCCCCGGCGGTCGAATTGGTGGTGCCGGTGATCACCACGCTGACCCGCGATCACCCCGACCTGAAGATCGCCGTGGCGGTGGAGACCAGCGACGTGCTGGCCGAGCGGGTGCAGCAGGGCGTCATGGATTTCGCGGTTGGCCGCCTGCCCGGCCATGTCGACGCCGCGTGCTTCGACTATCAGGAGATCAGCAGCGAGGAGCTGTGCTTCGTCTGCCGCGACGGCCACCCGCTGCTGCGGCTCGGCCGCCCGCTGACCGCCGCCGATCTGGTGGACGCCACCTGGATTCTCCAGCCGCTGGGCAGCCTTCTGCGCAGCCGGGTCGAAGCGCTGTTCCGCGCCGAGGGGGTTCCGCCGCCGCGCAAGGTGATCGAAAGCGCCTCCCCGGTCATCTCCCTGGCGATGGTCGCCGAGAACGACTCGGTCACCGTCTTCGCACGCGCGCTCGCCCAGGTGTTCTCGCCCACCGGCTGCTGCACCATCGTGCCCTTCCACAAGCGTTTCAGCGTCGAGCCCTACGGCATTTTCTGGCTGAAGGACCGTCCGCTGTCGCCGGGTGCCCGAACCGCCCTGGCCGCCTTGCGGGCGGCGTCCGACGCCAAGATGCGCCGCGCGCTGGAAACGCCGCAGCCCAGCCCCTCAAGTGATATCGACCCGCCAAGTGATATCGAAATGTGTATGGATTCCGCCAATAATCGTATTTGACAGTTATGGTATTTCGGCCGATTGCTAGACCTACAAACATTGCGCCACCCGACACCCGTTCAAGAGCCGCGGGTGTGGCCAACCCGGTGCCGCAGAAGGGGGAGGAAATCGGCCCATGTCTTATCGGCCCAAATCTTCATTCGCGACCACACTGGCCGGGATGGCCGTCGGCGTGCTGGCCCTCACCGTCGCCGCCGCACCGACACTGGCGCAGGACAAACCCACCGTCGGCATCGCGATGCCCACCAAGTCCTCGGCCCGCTGGATCGACGACGGCAACAACATGGTCAAGCAGTTCCAGGCCAAGGGCTACAAGACCGACCTGCAATACGCCGAGGATGACATCCCCAACCAGCTCGCCCAGATCGAGACGATGGTCGCCAAGAACAGCAAGGTTCTGGTGATCGCCGCCATCGACGGCACGACGCTGACCGACGTGCTTCAGCAGGCCAAGGACCGCGGCGTGAAGGTCATCGCGTATGACCGGCTGATCCGCGGGTCGGAGAATGTGGACTATTACGCGACCTTCGACAATTTCCAGGTCGGCGTGCTCCAGGGCAGCTATATCGTCGACGCGCTGGGCCTGAAGGACGACAAGGGTCCCTTCACCATCGAGCTGTTCGGCGGCTCCCCCGACGACAACAACGCCTACTTCTTCTACAACGGCGCCATGTCGGTGCTGCAGCCCCACATCGACAGCGGCAAGCTGAAGGTGGGCAGCGGCCAAGTGGGAATGGACAAGGTGTCCACCCTGCGCTGGGACGGCGCCACCGCCCAGGCCCGCATGGACAACCTGCTGAGCGCCTTCTACGGCAACCGCCGCGTCGACGCCGTGCTGTCGCCCTACGACGGGATCAGCATCGGCATCATCTCCTCGCTGAAGGGGGTCGGCTACGGCTCGCCGTCGCAGCCGATGCCGGTGGTGACCGGCCAGGACGCCGAGGTGCCCTCGATCAAGTCGATCCTGGCGGGCGAGCAGCGCTCCACCGTCTTCAAGGACACCCGCGAGCTTGCGCGGGTCACGGTGGAGATGGTCGACGCGGTGCTGGGTGGCGGCACGCCCCCGGTCAACGACACCAAGACCTACGACAACGGCAAGAAGGTCGTCCCGGCCTACCTGCTGAAGCCGGTCAGCGTGGACGCCTCCAACTGGAAGAGCACGCTGGTCGACAGCGGCTACTACACCGAAGCCCAGTTCAAGTGATGCGGCGCGGGGCGGGCGCATTCGGCTTTCATAACCCTCTCCCCTCTGGGGAGAGGGTGGCCCGGAGGGCCGGTGAGGGGGATGCGCGTGGAGATGCGTTCGGCAAAAGCGCATCCCCCTCACCCTAACCCTCTCCCCAGAGGGGAGAGGGGATTTCAAGTGCGATCACCCTGCGGAGCGATTGCAGGTTTCTCGGAGGTGTTCATGGGCGCCATCCTGGAAATGACGGGCATCACCAAGACGTTTCCCGGCGTGAAGGCGCTGGACGACGTCAACCTGTCGGTCCGCGAGGGCGAGATCCACGCGCTGATCGGCGAGAACGGCGCCGGCAAGTCGACGCTGATGAAGGTGCTGAGCGGGGTCTACCCGCAGGGCAGCTTCGACGGCGAGATCCGCTTCCGCGGCCAGCCCCAGGCCTTCCGCGGCATCGCCGACAGCGAGCGGCTGGGCATCATCATCATCCACCAGGAGCTGGCGCTCGTCCCCCTGCTGTCGATCACCGAGAACCTGTTCCTCGGCAACGAGCAGGCGCGCCGTGGAGTGATCGACTGGGACGCCGCCACCCTGCGGGCGCGGGAGCTGCTGCGCCTCGTCGGGCTGCACGACCCGCCGGAGACCCTGATCACCGACATCGGCGTCGGCAAGCAGCAACTCGTGGAGATCGCCAAGGCGCTGTCCAAGGAGGTCAAGCTGCTGATCCTGGACGAGCCGACCGCCAGCCTGAACGAAAGCGACAGCGACGCCCTGCTGGAGCTGCTGCTGCAATTCAAGGCGCGCGGCATCGCCTCCATCCTCATCTCGCACAAGCTGAACGAGATCGCCAAGGTCGCCGACCGGGTGACCATCCTGCGCGACGGCACGACGGTGGAGACGCTGGACTGCCGCGAGGCCGTGGTCAGCCAGGACCGCATCATCCGCGGCATGGTCGGGCGCGCCCTGTCGGACCGCTATCCCAGGCGGACCACCGTCCCCGGCGAGGTGCTGTTCGAGGTCAAGGGCTGGAGCGCCGACCACCCGGCCCATCCCGGCCGGCGCGTCGTCCGCGACGTGAACCTGACCGTCCGCCGCGGCGAGGTGGTGGGCATCGCCGGGCTGATGGGCGCCGGCCGCACCGAATTCGCGATGAGCCTGTTCGGCCGCTCCTACGGCCAGAACATCCGCGGGCGGGCCTTCCTGAACGGGCGGGAGATCGACGTCTCCACCATCAGCCGGGCCATGGCGAACGGCCTCGCCTACGCGACGGAGGACCGCAAGCATCTCGGCCTCGTGCTCGACAACGACATCCGCCACAACGTCACTCTGGCGAACCTCAAAGGGGTGGCAAGGCGCTGGGTCATCGACCATGAGCGCGAGGTCCAGGTGGCCGAGGAGTTCCGGCGCCGGCTGCGCATCCGCTGCGCCGACGTGTTCCAGGAGACGGTCAACCTGTCGGGCGGCAACCAGCAGAAGGTCGTGCTCAGCAAGTGGCTGTTCGCCGACCCGCAGGTGCTGATCCTCGACGAGCCGACCCGCGGCATCGACGTCGGCGCCAAGTACGAGATCTACACCATCATCAACCAGCTGGTCGCCGAGGGCCGGGGCGTCGTCCTGATCTCCTCGGAGATGCCAGAGCTGCTGGGCGTCGCCGACCGCATCTACGTGATGAACGCGGGTGCGATGGTCGCCGAGATGCCGGCGGCCGAGGCCAGCCAGGAGAGGATCATGGGGGCGATCATGCGCTCCGGCGAGACGCTGATGTCCGGGGAGGCTCTGCCATGAGTGCCGAACTCAACCTTCCGGCCCGCGGTCCGCGGGTGTCCATGGGACGGTTCGTGAAGGCGCACATGCGCGACTACGGCATGCTGTTGTCGCTGGTCGCGATCGTCCTGTTCTTCCAGTACATGACCGACGGCACGCTGCTGCAGCCGTTGAACCTGACCAACCTCGTGCTGCAGAACAGCTACATCGTCATCATGGCGCTGGGCATGCTGCTGGTGATCGTCGCCGGGCACATCGACCTGTCGGTGGGCTCCGTCGTCGCCCTCATCGGCGCGCTGGCGGCGACGCTGATGGTGCGGCTCCACCTGGACATCGTCACCACGACGCTGCTGTGCCTGCTGGCCGGGGCGGCGATCGGGGCGGTGCAGGGCTTCTGGGTCGCCTATCTGCGCATCCCGTCCTTCATCGTGACGCTGGCCGGCATGCTGGTCTTCCGCGGCCTGTGCCTGATCCTGCTGGCCGGCCAGTCGGTCGGCCCCTTCCCGGTGGAGTTCCAGCGCCTCAGCTCCGGCTTCATCCCGGACGTCCTGGCGCTGGACGCCTTCAGCCTGGGCAAGTTCCACCTGACCAGTCTGCTGCTCTGCGCGGCCGTGGCCGCCGCGATGGTGGCGATGAACACCAGGGCGCGCCTGCGCCGGCAGAGCGTCGCCATAGAGCAGGAGCCCCTGCCGCTGTTCGTGGCGAAGAACGTCGCGCTGGCCGCCGTGCTGATCTATGTCGGGCAATTGCTGGCCTCCTACCGCGGCCTGCCCAACGTGCTGATCATCATGAGCGTGCTGATCGCGCTCTACAGCTTCGTCACCCGCAACACCACGGTGGGGCGGCGCGTCTACGCGCTGGGCGGCAACGAGAAGGCGGCCAAGCTGTCCGGCATCGACACCCGGCGGCTCAGCTTCTACACCTTCGTCAACATGGGGGTGCTGGCGGCGCTGGCCGGGCTGATCTTCGCCGCGCGCCTGAACACCGCCACGCCGAAGGCCGGCGTCTCGTTCGAGCTGGACGTGATCGCCGCCTGCTTCATCGGCGGCGCCTCCGCCTCGGGCGGGGTGGGCCGGGTGACCGGTGCGGTGATCGGCGCCTTCATCATGGGCGTGATGAACAACGGCATGTCGATCCTGGGCATCGGCATCGACTGGCAGCAGGTCATCAAGGGCATGGTGCTGCTCGCCGCCGTCACCATCGACGTCTACAACAAGAACAAAGCGTGAGGGCCGTCATGACCCGTTCCACCCCCGCCCCTCTTACGCTCGGCATCGTCGGCTTCGGCAAGATCGCCCGCGACCAGCATGTCCCGGCCATCGCCGCCACCGGCCTGTTCCGCCTCGCCGCGGTGGTCAGCCCGCACGGCCCCCCCTCCGAAGAGACCGGGCTCGGCGACGTACCGGTCTTCCGCAGCCAGGGGGAGATGCTGGCCGCCCTGCCCGACCTCGACGCCGTGGCGATCTGCACGCCGCCCGCCGTCCGCCACGCCCTGACGGTGGAGGCGCTGCGCGCCGGCAAGCATGTCCTGATCGAGAAGCCGCCGGCCGCCACCCTGACCGAGCTGCGCCTGCTGCTCGACGCGGCGGAGGGGGCCAAGCGCACGCTGTTCGCCGCCTGGCACTCCCGCTTCAACGCGGCGGTGGAGGAGACGCGGCGGCGGCTGGCCGGCGCCACCGTCCGCCACGTCGCCATCACCTGGAAGGAGGACGTGCGGCGCTGGCATCCCGGCCAGGACTGGATCTTCGCGGCGGGGGGCTTCGGCGTCTTCGATCCGGGCATCAACGCCCTGTCGATCCTGACCGAGATCCTGCCCGGCCCCGTCGTCGTCCGCGACGCCGAGCTGCGGGTCCCCGCCAACCGCGACACGCCCATCGCCGCGACGCTGCGCATGGAGGGGGTTGCGGGCTCCGCCGTCGGGACGGTGACAGCCGCCTTCGACTTCCTCCAGGAGGGCGAGCAGACCTGGACCATCGCCATCGAGACGGACGGCATCGGGGCGGAGGGTGGGCGGCTCGACCTGATCCACGGCGG
The DNA here is from genome assembly GCF_056402275.1 of Azospirillum sp. P4_B5. NCBI lineage: Bacteria > Pseudomonadati > Pseudomonadota > Alphaproteobacteria > Rhodospirillales > Azospirillaceae > Azospirillum > Azospirillum sp. P4_B5. Next base: position 23,985 of record NZ_JBFUHT010000010.1, on the reverse strand, counting down.
GACACGGCTGAGCGTGGACGGCGTGCCCGTGCTGGCCGAGCCCGACACCGAGTACCAAGGCATCTATCGCCGCTTCCACCACCTGATCGCGGACGCGGCGGGCGATGTGGACGCCCGTCCGCTGCAACTGGTCGCCGACGCCTGTCTGGTCGGGCGCTGGCGCACCACCGAGGCCTTTCACTGGTAGGACACAGGGCGAACCGCCCCTGAGACTTCGAGCGAGGCTCCGAACAAATCCGGCGCCGGCCGCCCCCGGTCCGCGCCCCCAACCCGAATTGGTGCCGATATGTCCGATACGAAACCCTTCTCCCAGCACCCGGAAATCGGCTCCGGCCGGCGGCTGCGGTCGCGCGCGTGGTTCGACAACCCCGACAACCCCGACATGACCGCGCTCTATCTGGAGCGCTACCTGAATTTCGGGCTGACGCGGGAGGAGCTGCAATCGGGCGCGCCGATCATCGGCATCGCGCAGACCGGCTCCGACCTCAGCCCCTGCAACCGGCACCATCTGGTCCTGGCCGAACGGCTGCGCGAGGGCATCCGCACCGCCGGGGGCATCGCCATCGAGTTCCCCGTCCACCCGATCCAGGAGACCGGCAAGCGGCCGACCGCCTCGATCGACCGCAACCTCGCCTATCTCGGCCTCGTCGAGGTGCTGCACGGCTACCCGCTCGACGGGGTGGTGCTGACCATCGGCTGCGACAAGACCACCCCCGCCTGCCTGATGGCGGCGGCCACCGTGAACATCCCGGCCATCGCCCTGTCGGTCGGCCCCATGCTGAACGGCTGGTTCCGCGGCGAGCGCACCGGCTCGGGCACCATCGTGTGGAAGGCGCGGCAGATGATGGCGGCCGGCGAGATCGACTATCAGGGCTTCATCGAGCTGGTGGCGTCGTCCGCGCCCTCGACCGGCTATTGCAACACGATGGGCACGGCCTCCACGATGAACTCGCTGGCCGAGGTGCTGGGCATGCAGCTTCCCGGCTCCGCCGCCATCCCCGCCCCCTACCGCGAGCGCCAGCAGGCCGCCTACGAGACCGGCAAGCGGATCGTCGAGATGGTCCGCGAGGACCTCAAGCCCTCCGACATCCTGACCCGCGACGCCTTCCTCAACGCCATCGTCGTCAACTCCGCCATCGGCGGCTCGACCAACGCGCCGATCCACATCAACGCCATCGCCAAGCACATCGGCGTGCCGCTGACGGTGGAAGACTGGCAGACCCACGGGCACGACGTGCCGCTGCTGGTCAACCTCCAGCCGGCCGGCGAGTATCTGGGCGAGGACTTCCACCGCGCCGGCGGCGTGCCCGCGGTCGTCGCCCAGCTCATGGGCAAGGGGCTGATCCGCGAGGGGGCGCCCACCGTCAACGGCCGGACCATCGGCGAGAACTGCCGCCACCAGCCGATCCTCGACACGCGGGTGATCCACCCCATCGACGAGCCGCTGATGCCCAGCGCCGGCTTCGTGGTGCTGCGCGGCAACCTGTTCGGCGCCGCCATCATGAAGACCAGCGTCATCTCCGACGAGTTCCGCGAACGCTACCTGTCCAACCCGCAGGACCCGGAGGCGTTCGAGGGCAAGGTCGTCGTGTTCGACGGGCCGGAGGACTACCATCACCGCATCGACGACCCCAGCCTGGGCATCGACGCCTACACCATCCTGGTCATCCGCGGCACCGGCCCCATCGGCTATCCGGGGGCGGCGGAGGTGGTCAACATGCGGCCCCCCGCCACGCTGATCCGCCGAGGCGTCCATTCCCTTCCCTGCATCGGCGATGGCCGCCAGTCCGGCACCTCGGGATCGCCCTCCATCCTCAACGCGTCCCCGGAGGCGGCGGCGGGCGGCGGGCTGGCCCTTCTGCGCAGCGGCGACCGGGTGCGCATCGACCTGCGCCGCGGCAGCGCCGACATCCTGATCTCCGAGGGCGAACTGGCCGACCGCCGCGCCGCTCTGGAGGCCGCGGGCGGCTACCCCATCCCGCCGTCGCAGACCCCCTGGCAGGAGATCCAGCGCGGCATCGTCGACCAGCTCGACGAGGGCATGGTGCTGAAGCCCGCCGTCAAGTACCAGCGCGTCGCCCAGACCATGGGCATCCCGCGCGACAACCACTGACGGAACGGCGGTGCGGCGCGTCAGTCTCCGCCCGCGAACCGGTCATCCAGCCAGTCGAGGACGCGGAGGTTCAGGAGGGAGCGGTTGCCCATCTCGCAATGCCCGTCGGCGCCTTCGGCGGCGGTGAAGCGCATCAGCGTCTTCGGGCAGCCGAGCGCGTCGAAGAAGGCGCCCGCGCCGGCCGACAGCGTGTCGTTCTCCGCCTGGGTGATCAGGGTGGGGCAGGCGATGAGATGCGCCCGCCCCCGCATGGTGAACAACTCCACAGAGGCGAGGTAGGAGCGCAGGTCCGCGACGCCATGCACCCAGAAGCCGCGCTGCACAACCTTCCAGTTCAGTTGGCGGTGGCTGCGGATGAAGGCGTCCATGCGGTCGATGACCGCTTGGTCCAGGGCGCCAAGATCAGCCGCCGCCTCCGGCGCGACGCCGAGCTTGTGCACGACCACGTCGCGGAAGCCATCCGCGATGCTCCAGGTGCCGGGGTCGGCGATCAGCGCCGCGATGCGCGGCTCGCCCGACGCGCCGCGCGGGGCGAGATGCCCGCCGAGGCTCCAGCCGCTGAGCGCGATGCGCGCCGCATCGACGAGCGGCAGGGTTTCGGCGAAATCGACCACCGCCGCGATCACCGTTTCCCAGTCCGGGCGCAGCGGGACGCCGTGCTCGTAGAGCATGGCCCCCTGGCCGGGGCCGTCGAACAGCAGGCTGTGATAGCCGCGCCGGGAGGCCGCCACCGCCGACGCGAAATACATGTCGGCGATGGTGCCGTCGTAGCCGTTGGTAAAGACGATCAGCGGGCGGACCCGGGTCTCGAAGCCCTCTGCCGGAATGAAGCGGCCGGGCATCGCCATCCCGCCGAAGGGAATGGCCAGCGGGATGGCCGGGCGCGGCCCGAGCGAGAGCGCCTTGTCGAGCGCCGCCGTCCCCTTGCGGAACGCGGCGATCAGGCGCGGATCGACGGGCGCGCCGTAGAGCGGGTGAAACGAGGCGTTGTGGAAGGCGCTTGCCCGCAGATAGAGGGCGCGGGCGGTCGCCTTGTGGCCCTTGGCCAGGGCGATGTCGGCCTCGTGCGCCAGCCGGTTGCCCGCCGCGGTCCAGGCGTCGTAATAGGCGCCGTCGTCACCGTCGCCGATGGCCTCGGCGACCGCCTTGATCTCGCCGAACTCCGCCCCGCCATAGGGAATATAGGCGACGGGCCAGGTGCCGAAATCCTCGTGCAGAGCGTCGTGAAAGAGGGTGGTCACGGCTGTCCTCCCCAGTCCCGCCCGCCGGTTCACGGAGCCCCGGCAACCCTCAATGGTCGCCTTGCCGGCATCATCGGGCCATCGCGCAGAAGGTGAGACGCCCGAACGGACGTGACTCCGACCATCGACGACCCTCGGGTTGCGACGATCAGACACAGCCCGAGAGCGTGGAGAAACGCCGCACACTCCCGCAGTCCGTGTACCGTTCCAACCGAGGGCGTTCATGACCGCTCTGCCCGTGTTCGAAATCCTCCCCTTCGACCCGCACAGCGCCCCGCCGGAGCTGTGGGCGGAACGGCACGTTTTCCGCCGGGCGCGGCACGCGCAGTCCGGCGCGGACGATCTGCCGCCCTCCGACGCCTGGTTCGAAGCGATCGAACGGCAGCCGAGCGCTTTCGGGCGCAATGTCCACTGGGTGGCACGGGCAGAGGGCCGAATCGTCGGCATCGTCGGCGCCTTCCTGCCCAACCCCGACCAACCGGACATCCAGGCGGCGCTGCCCCACCTGCACGCCGACGGCTTCGTGCTGAAGGAGTGGCGGCGCCAGGGGATCGGCCGGCGGCTGCTGGCGGAAATCCACGGCCTAATGGTTGTGCATGGGAAGATCATGCTGACCCTGGTCACCGACGATGCGGACGGCCACGCCTTCCTGAGCGCCATCGGAGCCGAAGAACGACTGCGGTCGGTGGACAGCCGGCTGGCGCTGGACGGTGTCGATTGGGCGATGGTGGAGGGCTGGTACGCGGCGATGCGCCGCGCGCTTCCCGGTCTGACGGAAACCATCCATGCCGGCGAGGTCCCGGACGCGGAGTTCGAAGCGATCCTGCCGCTGCACAACGCCCTGCTGCCCGACCTGCCGCGCGACCGGCTGGACCAGCCGCTCATCCCGGTGACGATGGCGATGGTCCTGGAATGGAAGCACAACATCCAGTTCCAGCAGGTGGAGCATCACATGGTCGTGCTGCGCGACGCCGACAGGTCGGTGATCGGCTTCAGCGACGTTTTCTGGCACCCGGAGATGACCGACCGGGTCCATCAGATCGTCACCGGCGTGCGCCGCGACCGGCGCGGGCTGGGGGTGGGCAAAGGGCTGAAGGCCGCCCTGCTGCGACATCTCCGCTTCGCCCGGCCCTCCGTCCGGCTGATGATCACCCGCAACGCGGCGACGAACGGGCCGATGCTGGCGATCAACCACCAGCTCGGCTACGCTGAGCACACGACTCTCCGAACCCACCAGATCGACGTCGCGGCGCTGGGCGCAGCCCTGGCCCGCTGACACCTCCAAACATTCGACGTGCGGCAAAAGCGCCCGATCCGGCGGCGGGCGCTTTTCTCCTTCCGGCCTTCATAACTGATATATTAATATATCCAACATCCTTCCGGTCCAAGGGGCACCCACGCCATGACGCCTTATGCCGACCTCCGGCGCGAGGATTTCCGCGCCACCATCGACGGCACGCCGACCGACCTGTTCACCCTGCGCAACCGCCGGGGCATGGCCGTCCGCATCACCAATTACGGCGGCAAGATTGTCCAGATCCTGGCGCCCGACCGCGACGGCGCCCTCGGCGACGTGGTGCAGGGCTACGAGACGCTGGAGCAAACGATGGCCGGGCAGCCCTCCATGGGCTCCTTCATCGGGCGCTATTGCGGGCGCATCGGCGGCGGACGCTTCACGCTGAACGGGGTGGAGCACCGCACCGCCGTCAACGCGCCGCCCAACACCCTGCACGGCGGCCAGCGCGGCTCCCGCTTCCGCACCTTCGCCGCTCGGCAACTGGACGAGACGAGCCTGGAACTGACCTACGTCTTCCAGGACGGGGAGGAGGGCTTCCCCGGCACCCTGCCCGTCCGGCTGGTCTATACGCTGGACGAGGACAACGCCCTGACCATCGCCTGGACCGCCGTGGCGGCGGACAAGGCAACCGTGGCGAACTTCACCGACCACAGCTTCTTCAACCTGTCGGGCGACGCCGGGTCCTCCATCCTCGACCATGTGGCGACGGTCAACGGCAGCCGCTATCTGGCGCTCGACGCCACCGCGGTCCCCACCGGGGAGCTGGTGGACGTGACCGGCACGCCCCTCGACTTCCGCGGCCCCGTCGCCTTCGGGGCGCGGATCGCCGCCGACCACCCGATGCTGGCGCTCGGCAAGGGCTACGACCTGCATTACGCGGTGGACAAGCCGGAGGGCGCGCTGGGGCTGCACGCCCGCGTCGTCCACCCCGGCAGCGGGCGGGTGCTGGAGGTCCTCTCCACCGAACCCGGCGTGCAGGTCTACACCGGCAATTTCCTGGACGGTCAGACGCCGCGCGACCTGGGCAAGGGCGGCACGCTCTACACCCGGCACAGCGCCTTCTGCCTGGAGCCGTCGCACTTCCCCAACGCCGTCAACATCCCGTCCTTCCCCTCCACCACGCTGGCCCCCGGCCAGTGGTGCACGGGCCGCATCGTCTACCGCTTCGGCGTCGCCTGAACCCGCTGCCAGCGCATTCCGATTCTCAAAGGACCTTCCGTCATGCCTCTTCTCTCCCGTGAATCGCTCGCCGCCGGGGCCTTCGCCATTGCTAACACGACGGTTGCGCACACGGCGGGCGCCCCGCGGTTGCCCGTCACCGTCCTTCAGATCGGCGACGGCAACTTCCTGCGCGGCTTCGTCGATTGGATGGTGGACGTCGCCAACGGCGCCGGGCTGATGAGCGCCGGGGTCGCCGTCGCCCAGCCGCTGGACCAGGGCGTCGCCGGCCTGCTGAACGCGCAGGAGGGACTCTACACCGTCCTGCTGCGCGGCATCGAGCAGGGCAAGGAAGTCGAATCCCGCCGGGTGGTGAGCTGCGTGTCCGAGGCGCTGAACCCCTACGCGGAGTGGGAGCGCATGCTGGCCCTGGCCACCGCCCCGGCGCTGCGCTTCCTGGTGTCCAACACGACGGAAGCCGGCATCGCCGACGTGGCGGAGCCCTACACCCCCGGCGCCTGCCAACAGAGCTTCCCGGCCAAGGTCGCGGCGCTGCTGCACGCCCGCTTCACCGCGCTGGGCGGCACGCCGGAGAGCGGCCTCGTCCTCCTGCCCTGCGAGCTGATCGAGGCCAACGGCGCCAAGCTGAAGCGGATCGTCCTGGCCCACGCCAAGCGCTGGGGCCTGGAGTCCGGCTTCGCCGCCTGGGTCGAGGCGCACAACCATTTCCTGAACACGCTGGTCGACCGCATCGTCCCCGGCTACCCGCGCGACGAGGCCGCGGCACTCGCCGCCAAATGGGGCTATGAGGACCCGCTGGCTGTGGCCGGCGAGCCCTTCCATGTCTGGGTCATCGAAGGGCCGGCGGCCCTGGCCGAGGAGTTCCCGCTGCACAAGGCCGGGCTGAACGTGGTCTGGACCGACGACCTGAAGCCCTACCGCACGCGCAAGGTGCGCATCCTGAACGGCGCCCACACCGCCAGCGCGCTCGCCGCCTTCGTGGCGGGGGTGGACACGGTGAAGGGCATGATGGATGACGCCACCCTGTCCGCCTACCTGAACACGGTGATGTTCGGGGAGATCGTGCCCTTCGTACCCCTGCCGGACGCCGAGCGCCAGGATTACGCCCGCACCATCATGGAGCGCTTCGGCAACCCCCACATCCGGCACGAGCTGATCGCCATCGCGCTGAACTCGGTGTCGAAGTGGCAGGTGCGCGTGCTGCCCAGCCTGAAGGATTACGCCGCCGCCCATGGCGAGGCGCCGGACGGCCTGTCCTTCTCGCTGGCCGCCCTGCTGCGCTTCTACAAGGGCACGCTGGCGGCGGACGGCGCCTGCAGCGGCAGCCGCGACGCCGGCCCCTACCCCATCCGCGACGACGCCGCGGTTCTGACGGCGCTGGCCGGCGCCTGGGCGGCGCAGGACGGCGACCCGGCGGCGCTGGTCGACTCCGTACTGTCCAACGCCACTCTGTGGGGCGAGGATCTGACCCGCATCCCCGGTCTGGCCCACCGCACCGCCATCCATCTGGCGGTGATCGAGGAACGCGGCATGCGCGGCGCCCTTGAGGCACTGGTGGCCTGACCCCCAAAGGGACCGGGCCAACGGATGGCTCAGCCGCGGGTCCGCAGCCGGTTGCGGACCCGCTTGAGCGGCTGTTTCAGCTCCATCGCGTCGAGCAGCGCCACCGCCGCCTGCCGCAGCGAGGCGGCGGTGCCCTTCATCGCCCGGATATGCCGAGGCTCGGGAGAACCAGGATCGGATTGGCCAAAGTCCGGCTGGATGGCGCACACCCGCTCCTTCAGCCGCTCCAGCCATTCCCCCTCCACCGCGTGCTGGCGGGCGTAATCGAGGATGGAGCGGAGTTCCGCCGCCTGCGGCTCGTTGCGCACGGGGATGCCGGCGATGCGCGCGGGGTCGAGCGGCCCGTCGAAGCAGTCCGGGGCGGCCACCCCGGCGGCGGCGAAGTTCATCCGGGTGCGCACGCATTTCTCGCAGACGCCGCAGTTCCGGAACTGCTCCGCCCCCTCCCAGCAGACACGCAGGGAGCGCACCGCCTCCGGATAGGCGGCGACCGCCGCCGCCTTCTCCGTTCGGGAATAGGCGGCCCCGTCATGGACGATGGAGAAACCGTCGCCGGACAGCAGATGGTCGGCGATCGGCGTGGTGCCGTAGGGGATGACCAGCGCGTCGTAGGGCTTGGTGCTGCCGATCAGCCCGAACTCGAACTCCGCGGCGTAGAGGTGCAGGCAGGCCGCCAACTCCGCCGCGTGGGAATCCTGCCAGTTCTGGAGATGCAGCTCCTTGCTGTTTGTACGCACCACGCGCAGGTCCAGCCCGACCAGCTCGCGGAAGGACCGGGTGCGCTCGACCAGCCGCTCGAAATCCTCGGGCCGGTCCAGTTCCACGTCGAAGCCGTGCACCATGAGGAGCGCGCCGACATGGTGGCGGCGTTCCGGCGGCAGGAGAAACCGGTGGCGCAGGATGGTGAAGGTACTGTCCAGCCCGCTGGAATAGGCGGCGATGGCCCGGCGCCCCGGCTTGGGCGCGTTGCGGTCGACCACCGTCTCCGGGATGATCTCCACCGTCCGGTAGCGGTCGGGACGCCAGCGCCGCCACACCCCCTGGAGCGTGTCGATGTTGTGCAGCGCCGTCCGGGTCAGCGACCCGTGGACATGGACGGGAAGGCCCCGCTGCATGGCGTGGAACAGGACGGCCATGACCGCCCCGTCCATCGGCCGGTCCGCCGTTCCGGCCGGATCCTCGAACTCGTAGACCACGCGGTCCCGGCGGCGGGCGCCGTCCTCGGACAGCAGAACGGTGCGGCGGACCAGACCGCCGCTCGCCGTCTCCTCGAATCCGATGTGCAGCCCCTTGCCCGCCATGCCCGCCGACGCCCTCTTCAGCCCGTGTTCCGGGATGACAGACGGATACGGGCCGCAATCGTTCCCGCGGTCCTTACCGTTTCCAATCGGCGAGCCAGCTGTCGATGTAGTTGGTCAGCTTGCCGTAGGAGTTGTCGCGTACCTGCACCGGCAGCCCCATCATCAGGGCCAGCAGCATCCCATGCAGGCGGTTGGTGACCACGGCGTTGGCCGCGCCAAAATGGGCGACGGCCTTGCGGACCAGCCGGTCGCGGATGGGATACCAGCCGCGCAGTGGATCGGCGGGAAGCGGCACCGCGTCGTCCAGCCGGATCAGCCGGGCGGCCAGCGCGAAGCCGGCGAAATCCTCCGGCCCGCAGAGATCCTCCCAGTCGAAGACCGGCGAGTCCTGGCGCAGCCAGTGGCGCCCCGCGCATTCCTGGTCGCGCCGGGCCATCACGAGCAGGGTGGTGTCGTGGGCCGGGCGCACCGGCGTCAGCCGCGTCGGGTAGCGCGTCAGGTAATGGGCGAGGTCCGGCACCTGGATCGCCCGCTCCCCCAGAAAGGGCCGCACCAGATCGAGCGACGGGGCGTCGCGCGCCATGAAGACCAAATTGCGGTGGGCCGCCCAGCGCTTCATGTCATGGCGCAGCCGGTCGTGGTCGCGGTAGTAGACGGTCTGCGGCAGCAGCACGACGCGGCTGGACGGAAAGCTCTCCAGCACCTTCTGCCGGAACGTCTCGTGATGGGGGTAGAGGTCGCCGAAATTGCCGCCGCCGTGCAGCAGGATCGCCGCCTGCCCATCGCGCTGGCGGCGCAGCAGGCGCCGGGCGTTGCCCAGCGTCACCCGCTCCCGGATATCCACCCCACCGTCGGTGAAGAGGGTTTCCGCCCCCTGGTTGATCAGCAGATCCCCGACGTTCAGATGGACCGGGATGTCCGCATAGACGGCCGGCCCGCTGCCCAGATGCGGCAGAACCGAGTCCCGCACCCGCAGCGACAGCGCCTCCAGCGCCGCAAGGTCCGGGTCCAGCCAGAGGTCCGCCGCACCGGCGGCACCGCCGGCAGACCCACCACCAGACCCGCCAACGGACTCTCTGGACGAGCGCCCCCCGGCACCGCCGTCATAACACCACGTATCCATGGCCAATGGCCGCCCCCGCAGAAGATTGGTTCCGGAACATTGGTCGCCGCCCCCGGAGATGGAAGAGAAGTGACACGTCCCCGTCCAATGTGAATGGGAGTGATGCGTGAAAGTTCGCTCCCAAAGGAATGCGTCTGGATTTGCCGGTTTCATCCGTCCGAACCGGCGCGGGGCTTTTGCGGTACCCGTTCCGGCGCGGTCGGGCCGCGCCGGAATCTTCGTGTTCATATGGTTTGTTCGCACACCAATTCGGTCATCATGCCGGTCGCCATGTGCAGAAGGTTGTGACAGTGCAACGGCCAGCGCCCAGGATTGTCGGCGTCGAAGGCGATGGTGGCGGAACCGTTCATCGGCACCAGCACCGTGTCGCGCACCGCCCCGGCCAGCGCCGTCCCGTTGAGCGCGGTCACCTGGAAATGCTGGCCGTGCAGGTGCATCGGGTGGGCCATCGGGCTTTCGTTGACCATGGTGACGGTCACGCGCTGGCCCTTGCGGACCGTCAGCGGCCGGTGCTCGCCGAAGGGGCGGTCGTCGATGGTCCAGACATAGGGGGCCATGCCGCCGGTCAGCCGGATGGTGAAGGCCGAATCCGTGGGGCGCGGGGCCAGGGGGGCGAGTGCCGTCAGCCGCCGCTCCAGCGACAGGTCCACCGGCCCGGCGGCGCCGTCCGCGAGGCCGGCGGTCTTGCCCACCGTGGCGCCGGGGGTGGCGAGGACGATGCCGGTGCGCTGACGCTCCCCTTCCCGTTGCGCCAGGACGGGGAAGGCGCCGCCTTCGGCGGGAAGCTGGAGGAGGATGTCCAGCCGCTGTCCCATGACCATGCCGAAGCGCCGCCCGCTCACCGGTTGGACCGGGTTGCCGTCCGCCGCGACCACCGTGCCATCGAGGGCGCCGAGGTCGATGTGGAAGGCCGTGGAGGTCGCCCCGTTGATCAGCCGCAGCCGGACCCGCCCGCCGCGTTCCACCCGCACCACCTCCGGGTCGTCGAGCGTGCGGTCGTTGGCAAGATAAGCGTCATACTCCACGTCGTTGAGGTCCATGGCGGCCATGGCCATGCCGCCCATGCCCTTCCTGTCCCCCATCCCCTTCATGTCCATGGAATGGTTCATCATCGGCATGGCTCCGCCATGGCCGCCGTGACCGCCTCCATGGCCCCCGCCATGCCCGCCACCGTGATCCATCCCGCCATGATTCATGGTGCCGCCGGTCAGCCCGGCGAGGACCTCGGCGGGGTCCTTGAAGGTGAAATCGTGCAGCAGCACGGTGACCTCCTGGACGTCCGCGCGCCGGTCTTCGGCGGTGCGGACGATCAGGGGAGCCGCCATCAGCCGCTGCTCCTGGAGGCCGTGGTGCGAGTGCATCCAGTGCGTGCCGGGCCGCGGCTCGAAATCGTAGTTCTGGCTGGCGCCGTCTCGGATCAGCGGGCGGTTCGCGTCGGCGACGCCGTCCTGGGCGTAGGGCGGGGTCATGCCGTGCCAGTGGATGACGGCGTCCTCCCCGGCCCGGTTCGCCAGATCGACCAGGAAGCGCTGCCCCGGATCCAGGAACAGGCCGGAGGTGCCGTCCGGCTGGCGGATGCCGAAGACGGAGGCGGGCTTGCCCATCACCTCCAGCACGCGCCGCTCAACGGCGAGACGGAGGGGCGCCGCGGCCCATGCGGGGCGCACGGCTGCAGGAAGAAGGGTGGAAAGGCCGCCCAGCGCGGCGACCGAAGCCGCGGACGCCAGGAAACGGCGGCGGGTCTGAAGAATCGTCATGATGCGATGGTCCGTTTTTGCGATATGCCGGCCCAGAGCGCGCGGTGAAGGCGCAACTCGGGCATGGAGTCCGGTCAAACGGCCATGCGCGGTGGTCTGAGGACCGGTGGCGGGCCGATTCCCTCCGGTAGCAACCCGGCGGGCCCGAAGGGCGCGGCGGCACGGAGCGGCGGCGTCGGAAAGGCCGCCGTGGTGGCGATACCCGACAGCATCATCGGACAGGCGCCGCCGCAGGACAGCCCGTTCCTGCCCGCGCAGGCGTCGTCCGCCGGTGGCGTGTGGTCGGCATCGCCCACCCAAACGCTCGCGGCCGGCGTTGGCGCCGAGGATGCGGCATGGCCTTGAGAATGGGCGCCGGAATGGACATGCGCCTGCGCGGGGGACGGAGCGAACAGCACCAGCGCGGCCAGCATCAGCAGCCCCGTCAGCAGCCGCCTGATCGACATCATCCCGCCAAGGGTGCACCCACCCCGCGCCATCGCTGTTTCCCGTTCCTGCATCGGCATCACGGCTCACAGTCTCCACCTTCCAGCGGCGGGAAGGTCAAGCGCAAATTCGCGCTGACGCCAGTGGTTGTAGGGAGCCCGCTCTGGACAGCCTGACCGCGCCGTGATATCTCCGGCCCAGCAAGGTGAGTTAGTGCTCACTTATGGAATAGGGTTAATCATGGGACGGCTGGACAACTCGGCCCGGCGCGCAGCGATCATCGACGCGGCCCTGCCGCTGTTCGCGCGCAAGGGATTCGCCGCCACCACGACGAAGGAGATCGCGCAGGCCGCCGGCGTGTCGGAGGCGTTGATCTTCAAGCATTTCCCCAGCAAGGCCGCCCTGTACGAGGCGATCTTCCGCTCCTGCGTGGATGGGGACGAGGATCTCGCGAAGCTCCTGGCGATGCCGCCGAGCACGGAGACGCTCGCCGCCTACGTCCAGGCGATGGTGAGCTGCTACGTCAGCGAACTGCCCAGCGACCGCGACATCATGCTCCCCCGCTACCGGCTCTACTTCATGAGCCTGCTGGAGGACGGGGAGTTCGCCCACATGGTGCGCCGCTGGATGTCGGAACACATCGCTCCGCCCTTCGTGGCCTCGCTGCGCGCCGCCCGAGACGCGGGGGACCTCATCCCCTCGGCCCCGGTGTCGGAAAACGCCTTCTGGCTGGCGGAGATGCTGGGCTCCACCCTGGCCACCATTCACCTGCCGCCGACGCCGCTCGTCCCCTCCTTGGCCGAGCCGCGGCGCACCGTTCGCGACGCGGTCGCCTTCATCCTGCGCGGCCTCGGCCTGAGGGAAGAAGCGGTGGCTCTTTACACGCCATCATTGCATTGCACCCAATCAACAGAACCAGAATCGACCTGTTCGAGAGAGGCTGATCGTGACGAGTGACATCGACCATTCCGCTCACGCGCCAGAGCGGACCACCGCACGCCGTCCGGTCACCCGCGGGCGGCTGGCGTTCCGGATCATCATCATGGCCGTCATCCTGGCCGTGCTGTTCGGCGGCCTGTACGCCTTCAACAATTTCCGGAACAAGGCCATTGCCGACTTCTTCGCCGGCAACAAGCCGCCGCCGACCCCCGTCTCGGTCGCCGAGGCGACGGCGCAGTCCGTTCCCAAATACACCACCGCCATCGGCACCCTGACCGCCAGCCGGCAGGTCACCGTGGCGCCGGAGGTGGTCGGGCGCGTGACCCAGATCTTCTTCGAATCGGGCGCCCGCGTGAAGGCCGGCGCACCGCTGGTGCAGCTCAACGACGCTCCGGACCAGGCCGACCTGCTGGCCTACCGCGCCCAGGCGAAGCTGGCCGAGAACAACCTGCAGCGCGCCCGCAACCTGCTGCGCAACCAGGCCGGCCCGCAGGTCACCGTGGACCAGAACCAGGCCCAGCTCGACGAGGCCAACGCCAACATCAAGAAGACCGAGGCGCTGATCGCCCAGAAGCTGATCCGCGCCCCCTTCGACGGCGAGCTGGGCATCCGGCAGGTGAATGTCGGCGAGTATGTCAGCGCCGGCGGCCCCGTCGTCACGCTGACCGACCTGACCAACCTGTTCGTCGACTTCACCCTGCCCGAGCAGGCGCTGAGCCAGATCCGCATCGGCCAGCCGGTGCTGATCTCCGCTGACGCCGCCCCCGGCGCCAACTTCGACGCGGCGATCTCGACCATCGAGCCGCAGGTCAGCCCGGACACCCGCGCCATCAAGGTGCGCGCCACGCTGCAGAACCCGGAGCGCAAGCTGCTGCCCGGCATGTTCGCCAACATCCGCGTCGTCCAGCCGCCGGCCCACAACCGCATCGTCGTTCCGGAAACCGCGGTGGACTACACGGTCTATGGCGACAGCGTCTTCGTCGTCGCGGCCCAGAAGGACGCCGAGGGCAAGGACGGCCATGTCGCCAATCGCGTTCCGGTGAAGACCGGCGACCGCTTCGACGGCAAGGTGGAGATCCTCGACGGGGTGAAGCCCGGCGACCGGCTGGTCTCCTCCGGCCAGCTCAAGCTGAACAACGGCGCCGCCGTGGTGCCGACGGAAGCGAGCGCGCTGGTGCCGCCGCAGACCGTTCCGCGCAACTGAGGACCCGGCCATGTCATTCACCGACATCTTCATCCGACGGCCGGTCCTGGCGCTGGTGGTCAGCCTGCTGATCCTGCTGGTCGGCGTCCGCTCGCTGACGGATCTGCCGATCCGGCAGTATCCGGAGTTGCAGAACACCGTCATCACCATCACCACCTCCTACGCCGGCGCCTCCCCCGACCTGATGCAGGGCTTCATCACGACGCCCATCGAGCAGGCGGTGGCGACGGCGGAAGGCATCGACTACATCACCTCCTCCTCCACCCAGGGGGTGAGCCTCGTCACCGCCTACATCCGGCTGAACTTCAACCCCAACGTCGCGATGACCGACGTGATGTCGAAGGTGCAGCAGGTCAAATACCAGCTTCCGCGCGAGGCCAACGACCCCGTGATTCTGAAGTCCACGGGCGAGACGACCTCCATCCTCTACATGGGCTTCGCCAGCCCGGAGCTGTCCGGCGCGGCCATCTCCGACTATCTGACGCGCGTGGTGCAGCCGCTGCTGTCCACCGTGTCCGGCGTCGCCGAGGCGCAGATCCTGGGCGGGCAGACCTTCGCCATGCGCGTCTGGCTCGACCCGGAGCGGATGGCCGCGCGCAACATCGCCGCCGCCGACGTGCGGGCGGCGATCCAGGCCAACAACTACCAGTCCGCCCCCGGGCAGACGAAGGGCGTCTTCGTCGTCTCCAACATCACCACCAACACCGGCCTGACCGACGTCGAGCAGTTCCGGCAGATGGTGGTGAAGTCCAAGGACGGCGCGCTGGTCCGCATGAAGGACATTGCCCAGATCGAGCTGGGCGCGCAAAGCTCCAACGCCAGCGTGTCGATGAACGGCCAGCAGGCGATCTTCATCGGCGTCAACTCCACGCCGACCGGCAACCCGCTGACCATCGTGGAGGACATCCGCAAGCTGGTGCCGGAACTGGAGCGCAACCTGCCGCCGTCGCTGAAGATGGAGATCGTCTACGACTCCACCCGCTTCATCCAGGCCTCCATCGACGAGGTGCAGAAGACGCTGCTGGAGGCGGTCGGCATCGTCATCGTGGTGATCTTCCTGTTCCTGGGCTCCTTCCGCTCGGTGCTGATCCCCATCGTGACCATCCCGCTGTCCATCGTGGGTGCGGCGACGATCATGCTGGCGATGGGCTTCAGCCTGAACCTGCTGACGCTGCTCGCCATGGTGCTGGCCATCGGCCTCGTGGTGGACGACGCCATCGTGGTGGTGGAGAACGTCCACCGCCACCTGGAGGAGGGAAAGTCGCCCGTCGAATCCGCGCTGATCGGCGCGCGGGAGATCATCGGGCCGATCATCTCGATGACCATCACGCTGGCCGCGGTCTACGCCCCCATCGGCTTCCTCGGCGGGCTGACCGGCGCGTTGTTCCGCGAGTTCGCCTTCACGCTGGCGGGGGCGGTCATCATTTCCGGCGTGGTGGCGCTGACGCTGTCGCCGATGATGTGCTCCCTCCTGCTGACCCGCGACATGAACGAGGGCCGCTTCGCCCGCTTCGTCGACCGCACCTTCGAGAGGCTATCCGGCTGGTATGGGCGGCGGCTGGCCGGCGCGCTGGACTACCGGGCGGCGACCCTGCTGTTCGGCTTCGGCGTTCTGCTCAGCGTCGGCTTCCTCTTCGCCAACACCATGTCGGAGCTGGCGCCGGAGGAGGACCAGGGCATCCTGTTTGGCATCACCAAGGGGCCGCAGTACGCCAACCTCGACTACATGGACGCCTACGGCCGCGAGATGGACGAGGTGTTCACCCACTATCCGGAGACCGACACGCGCTTCGTGCTGAACGGCCTGCCGACCCTGACCCAGGGCTTCGCCGGCATGATCCTGAAGCCGTGGGACGAGCGCACCCGCAGCGCCAAGGAACTGCAGCCGCTGGTCCAGGCCGAGCTGAACAACGTCAGCGGCACGCAGGTCTTCCTGGTGTCGCCGCCGGCCCTGCCCGGCTCCACCGGCGGTCTGCCGGTGCAGATGGTCATCAACAGCCCCGGCGACTACCAGACCATCTTCAACGCCATGGAGCGCATCAAGGCCGCCGCCATGGAAAGCGGCATGTTCATCGTCACCGACAGCGACCTGCAGTTCAACAGCCCGGTCGTCCGGCTGCACGTCGACCGGTCGAAGGCGGCGGACCTCGGCCTGTCCATGCAGTCGATCGGCGACACGCTGGCGGTCCTGGTCGGCGGCAACTACGTCAACCGCTTCAACCTGAACGGCCGCTCCTACGAGGTCATCCCGCAGGTGCCGCGCGACAAGCGCCTGACGCCGGAGACGCTGACCCGCTACTACGTCACGGCGGGCAACGGCGCGCAGATCCCGCTGTCCACCGTCGTCTCGATCGAGATGGCGACGGAGCCGAACGCCCTGACCAAGTACAACCAGCTTCCCTCCGCGACCTTCTCCGCGGTGCCGATGCCGGGCGTGACGATGGGCCAGGCCGTGGAGTTCCTGGAGCGGCAGGCCCGCGAGATCCTGCCCGCCGGCTTCGGCCACTCCTACCTGTCGGAGTCGCGCCAGTACGTGACGGAGGGCAGCCAGCTTATGGTCACCTTCGTCTTCGCGCTGGTGGTCATCTATCTGGTGCTGGCGGCGCAGTTCGAATCGCTGCGCGACCCGCTGGTGATCCTGATCTCGGTGCCGATGTCGATCTGCGGGGCGCTGCTGCCGCTGTTCTTCGGCCTGTCCACCATGAACATCTACACGCAGGTGGGTCTGGTGACGCTGATCGGCCTGATCAGCAAGCACGGCATCCTGATGGTGGAGTTCGCCCGCGAGATGCAGATCAACGAGCGGGTGGACCGCCGCACCGCCATCGAGCACGCGGCCCGCGTCCGCCTGCGCCCGATCCTGATGACCACGGCGGCGATGGTGGTGGGCCTCCTGCCGCTGCTGACCGCTGCCGGCGCCGGCGCGGCCAGCCGCTTCTCCATCGGTCTGGTGATCGTGTCGGGCATGTTGATCGGCACGCTGTTCACGCTGTTCGTCCTGCCGGCGGTCTACACCGTGCTGGCGAAGGACCACTACGCGGCGTCGGTCTCCCGCCGCGCGCGGGAGATCGCGGCGGCCTCGCAGTAAGCGTCGTCGGACCGTAGCCTCTCAGAAAAAGCCCCTCTCGCCTGTGCATGGCGAGGGGGGCTTTTTCTTTGCCGGCCTGCCTTTATCGGGGCAAGGCGGCGGCCACGGCGGCGGACAGCGGCGTGGTCGGACGCCCGATCAGCGCCGACAGCTGACGCCCGTCGTCGAACAGCGCGCCCTTCGACGCATCGGCATCCCAGGAGGCGATGCCCTTCGCGAAGGCCTCGGGAAGGCCGAAGCCGGCGAGAATGGCGGCGTAGTCCGCCTCCGGCAGGTTCCGGTAGGGGATGTCCTTGCCGGACTGGCGGGAGATTTCCGCGGCAAGGTCGGCCAGCGTCACCGCCTCGTCCCCGGCCAACTCGTAGGTCTTGCCGTCATGGCCGGTGCCGGTCAGCACCGCCACCGCCGCGTCGGCGTAATCGGCGCGCGTAGCGGAGGAAATCCGCCCGTCGCCGGCGCTGCCGATGAAGGCGCCCCCGGCCAGCGCCGCGCCGACCGAACCGGTGTGGTTCTCGGTGTACCAGCCGTTGCGCAGGATCGTGAAGGGGATGCCCGACGCCTTCAGTTCCTCCTCCGTCTCCCGGTGCTCCCCGGCGAGGCTCAGCGGCGAGCGGTCGGCGTGGAGCAGGCTGGTGTAGACGATCCGCCCGACGCCCGCCGCCTTCGCGGCGTTGACGACGTTGCGGTGCTGCGCCGCCCGCTGCCCGATCTCGTTCGACGAGATCAGCAGCAGCGTGTCGACGCCGGCAAGCGCGCGGGCGAGCGCGTCGGGGTTGCCGTAGTCGGCCTCGCGGGCCTCGACCCCCAGGTCGACGGCCTTGGCGGGGGAGCGCACCAAGGCGACGATGCCGGAGGCCGGAACCGTCTCCTTCAGGCGGGCGATGACGAGGCGGCCAAGCTGGCCGGTGGCACCGGTAACGGCGATGGTCATGGTCGGGTGTCCCGTTTGCGGTTGGGTGGTGCCCACCTACCTAAACCACTTGCTTACTTTTCGTAAGTACGTACATAAATGTAAGTGTGCAGATTTTTTCCATCGGGAGAGCGACGATGCCGGAACCGGACGATGACTACATTCCGCTGCCGCTGTCGGAGCGGATGCAGCGCGGCGACCTGATGGCCGCGGCCTGCCCCTCGCGGGAGGTGCTGAAGCACGTCACCAGCCGCTGGGGCGTCCTGGTTCTGATCGCCCTGGAAAGCGGAACGCTGCGCTTCAGCGAACTCCGCCGCACCATCGGCGGGGTCAGCGAACGGATGCTGGCCCAGACGCTGCAATGGCTGGAGGGCGACGGGCTGGTCAAGCGCACCGCCCACGACGTGGTGCCGCCGCATGTGGACTACAGCCTGACGCCGCTGGGGCGGGAGGCCGCCGAGAAGGTGCGCCTCCTCGCCGACTGGATCGAGTTCAACCTGCCGCGGATCGCCGAGGGCTGGGCGAACCGGCAGGGCGCTTCCATGGACTGACCCGTCCCATAAAAAGGAGCCGTCGGACGCGAGGGGGTGCGTCCGGCGGTGCCAAGTGTTCGGGCGTTGGGCTCAGCCGGCCACGGCCGCCTCTTCGGTCGCCGCGGCCGCCGTCACCCCCAGCCGCTTCGCGATGCCCGCGCCATAGGCGGGGTCCGCCGCGAAGAAGTGCCTCAACTGGCGCCGCTGGATGAAGCCCGGCGCCTCCCCCAGCGAGTTGGCGATGGTGTCCATCAGCCGCTCCTGCGCCTCCGCCCCGATCAGGCGGAACAGCGCGCCGGCCTGGGCGTAGTCGTCGTTGCCCTCGCGATGGTCGTAGCGGGCGGCGTCGCCGGAGATGCGCAGCGGCGGTTCGGTCACCGCGCGGTTCTGCACCGGCCCGCCGAAGCTGTTCGGCTCGTAGTTCGGGCTGCCGCCGCCGTTGCCGTCGAAGCGCATGGCCCCGTCACGCTGGTGGTTGCGGACCTCCGCGGCGTGCGGGCGGTTGACCGGCAGCGCCTGATGGTTGGCGCCCAACCGGTAGCGGTGCGCGTCGGCGTAGGCGAACAGCCGGCCCTGCAGCATCTTGTCCGGGCTGAAACCGATGCCGGGGACGACGTTGGCCGGGCTGAAGGCGGCCTGTTCGACCTCGGCGAAGAAGTTCTCCGGGTTGCGGTTCAGCACCAGCTCGCCGATCTCGACCAGCGGGTAATCGGCGTGCGGCCACACCTTGGTCACGTCGAACGGGTTGATGTGGTAGGCGTCGGCCGCCACCTCCGGCATGATCTGCACTGAGACGGTCCAGGCCGGGAAATCGCCGTCGCGGATGGCGGCGAACAGGTCGCGGGTGGCGTGGTCGGGATCGACGCCGGCCATGCGGACGGCCTGCTCCGCCGTGAAGTTCTGGATGCCCTGGCGGGTCTTGAAGTGAACCTTGACCCAGAAGCGCTCGCCCGCCGCGTTGATCCACGAGAAGGTGTGACTGGAGAAGCCGTCCATGTGACGATAGCCGCGCGGCGTGCCGCGGTCGCTGAACAGGATCGTCAGCTGGTGCATCGTCTCCGGCGACAGCGAGAAGAAGTCCCAGACCGCGGTCGGGTCCTTCAGGTTGGTCGCCGGGTTGCGCTTCTGCGTGTGGATGAAGTCCGGGAACTTCAGCGGGTCGCGGACGAAGAAGACCGGCGTGTTGTTGCCGACCAGATCGTAGTTGCCGTCCTCGGTATAGAACTTGACGGCGAAGCCGCGCGGGTCGCGCTCGGCGTCGGCGGAGCCCTTCTCGCCGCCGACGGTGGAGAAGCGCAGGAACACCTCCGTCTCCTTGCCCACCGCCGACAGGAACTTGGCCGCGGTGTATGGCGTCACGTCCCGGGTCACCCGGAAGACGCCATAGGCGCCGGCCCCCTTGGCGTGGACCACCCGCTCCGGAATGCGTTCGCGGTTGAAGTGGGCCAGCTTCTCGATCAGGTGGAAATCCTGCATCAGCACCGGACCGCGCGGGCCGGCGGTCAGCGAATTCTGGTTGTCGGCGACGGGGATGCCGGCAGCGGTGGTCAGGGTGCTCATGACTCAACTCCTTCTGGCGTTTCTTATGATGGGCGCGTCCGCTTTGCCCTCTGGTTATCCCGCCGCCGCGTTGATATATCCAAGACATCGTCTCACATGCTTCGATAGCCATAACCTATGAATCTCGCCGGCCTGTCCCTTCGCGATCTGGAATATGTGGTGGCGGTGGACGAGCAGCGGCATTTCGGCAAGGCGGCGGAGCGCTGCTCGGTCAGCCAGCCGTCGCTGAGCGCGCAAATCCGCAAACTCGAAGACCTTCTCGGCATTCCCCTGTTCGAGCGGACGAGCCGCCGCGTGCTGCCCACCCCGCAAGGGGAGGTGGTGATCCGCCAGGCCCGCGTCGTCCTGGAGGAGGCGCGCCGCCTGCTGGCGCTGGCCCGTGGGACGGCGGGAGCCCTGCACGGTCCGCTCTCCATCGCGGCGATCCAGACGCTGGGGCCGTACCTGTTCCCCCACGTCCTGCCCGCGATGCGCCGGCACCTGCCCGACGTCCAGCTCGTGCTGTCCGAGGGCCGCACCGACGGCCTGCTGGAGGAATTGCGCGAGGGGCGGCTCGACGCGGTCCTTCTCGCCCTGCCTGTCGAGGCGGAGGGGCTGACCTGCGACGCCCTGTTCTTCGAGCCCTTCGTGCTGGCCCACCCCACCGGCCACCGGTTGGAAAGCCTGCCCTCCATCGCCCTGGCCGACCTCGACCCCGGCGAACTGGTGCTGCTGGAGGAGGGGCATTGCCTGCGCGATCAGGCGCTGGCCGCCTGCGGCGCCACCACCCGCGGCATGCGACACGCCACCGGGCTGGAGACGCTGCGCCACATGGTCGCCAGCGGCACCGGCTACACGCTGATGCCGCGGCTGGCCACGGGGGATGGGGAGGCGGCGACGGTGGGCGGCTTGGTCGCCTACCGCGCCTTCCAGGGCGACCCGCCGGGCCGGGTCATCGGGCTGGTCTGGCGGTCCAGCGACCCGCGCGCCGCGGGTTTCCGCGCGCTCGCCCGGAGCCTGCGCGACGCCACCCCGCCCGGCCTACGCCGGATCGACGGCTCAGCCGATCCCTGAGTCCGGCTCCGCCATGAAGGCGAGGTGGTGCAGGACGATCCCGCTGGTCGTGGCGACGTTCAGGGAATCGAAATCCGGCGCCATGGGGATGCGCACCGTCCGCGTCCGCGCCAGGACGGACGCCGGCAGGCCCGGCCCCTCCGACCCCAGCAGCAGCGCCGCGCGCGCCGGACGGCGCAGACCGGCCAGAGTGACCGCTCCCGCCGGGCTCAGTGAGATCGCCGCGAATCCGTGCCGCTCCAGCAGCGCGACCGGATCGGTCCCCGCCGGAATCCGCAAGAACGGCACCCGCAGCACCGCCCCGACCGAGACGCGGATCGCCTTGCGGTAGAGCGGGTCGCAGCAGCCGGAATCGAGCAGGACCGCGTCCACCCCGAAGGCCGCCGCGTTGCGGAAGATACCGCCCACATTGTCGTGGTTGCCGATCCCGCAGAGCACCAGCACGGTCGCCCGCGACCCCAACCCGGACAGCAGCGAGTCCGGCTCCGGCATCGGTGCCGCCCGCCCCAAGCCCAGGATGCCGCGGTGCAGGGGGAAGCCGGCGATGGCGTCCAGCACCTCCTGCCGGGCGCTGTAGACCGGCACCGCGGCGGGCAACGCCTCCAGCATCGGCGCCAGCCCGGCGATCCGCTTCTCCGCGATCAGCAGCGACAGGGTCTCGTGGCGCGAAGCGGTCAGCAGCGTCCGCAATACCACCGCCCCCTCGGCGATGAACCGCCCCTCCCGTCCCACGAGGTCACGCTCCTTCACGTCGCGGTAAGCGGCGATCCGCGGGTCGTCCGGGTCGTCGATGGGGATGATGGAGGGGGGAATGATGGCTGGCATGGGCGCCTGTGTAGCGCCCCTGCCGTTCCATCGGAAGTCCGGAAAGCGCGGGGCCGGTGTGAAGGGGGCCACTTCCCCACCGGCCGAAGCCCGTTAGACAGGACCGGCAACGCGGGGCGGCAGTCCCCGCCCGAACGGAGGAATCGCCCATGCCGACCCTGACCGCCGTCCGCGCCTTCGGCGCAACCCTGCCAAGGTCGCTCACCGCCGCGCTGCTGGGAGCCTGCCGCAGCTTGAAGGAGCGCCGGAAGCAACGGGCCGCCACCCCCGACCGCCTTGACGACCGATTGCTGAAGGACATCGGCGTAAGCCGCAGCGATCTGATGGCCGCCGAACGTCTGACGAAGCCGCCTAAGCGCAGCCGGGGCCGCTGAACCGACGCTTACGGTTTGCCTGCCGGAGTCACCCGCAGGATCTCGCCCCGATTCTCGTCGGTCAGCAGATAGAGCGCGCCGTCCGGTCCCTGGCTGACCTGCCGGATGCGCTTGCCCAGATCGCGGAACATGCGCTCCTCGTGCTTGACCTTGTTGCCGTCGAGTTCGAGCCGCACGACCTCCTTGGTCGCCAATCCGCCGTTGAACAGGCTGCCCTTCCAGCCCGGCAGCGTGTCGGCCGTGTAGAAGGTCATGCCGGAGGAGCCGATGACGGGAGTCCACTGGTACACCGGCTCCTCCATCCCGGGCGCGCTCGACTTGCCCGTCCCGATCGGCGTCCCGTTGTAGTTCACGCCGTAGGAGACCACCGGCCAGCCATAATTCTTCCCCGGTTCGGGGACATTGACCTCATCGCCGCCGCGCGGGCCGTGCTCGTTGATCCACAGCGCGCCGGTCTGCGGGTTCAGCGTCGCGCCCTGGATGTTGCGGTGACCGTAGGACCAGATTTCCGGCAGCGCGCCGGAGCGGTTCACGAAGGGATTGTCCGCAGGCACGGAGCCATCGCGGTTGATCCGCACCAACTTGCCCAGATGCGAGTCGAGATCCTGCGCCTGTGTCCGGAACTGTTCCAGCGAGCGTTCGCCCAGCGTCACGTACAGATGGCCCTGCCGGTCGAAGACCAGCCGGGACCCGTAATGCATCCGGCTTTCCACCTTGGGCTTCTGCGAGAAGATCACCCGGACGTCGGTCAGGGCGGTCTCGTCGGCGTTCAGCGCACCGCGCGCCACCGCGGTGGAGTTGGTGCCGTCCTCCGTCCCAGGCTCGGAAAAGCTGAGATAGACGAAGCGGTTCTGCGCGAAGTCCGGATCCAGCGCCACGTCGAGCAGACCGCCCTGCCCGCGGTCGTCGACCTTCGGCACGCCCTTCACCGGGGCGGACACCGTGCCGTCCGGCGCCACGATGCGCAACCGGCCGTCCTTCTCGGTCACCAGCATCCGCCCGTCGGGCAGAAAGGCCAGTCCCCAGGGATGGCTGAGGCCGCTGGCGACGGTTTTCACCGACACCATCGCCTTTTCGGTTTTGAACACCTTGTCCACGGCGCTCGCGTCCGTGACGCTCAGGCAAGCCGCAAGGGTGGTGGCGGTCATCAGGGCGGCGGTTCGGCCCATGTGCATTCCTCGTCCTCCCGCATCGTCGCTGTCGATGGGTAGGTGGGGGCGCCACGGCCACGAACAAGACACCCGGCCCCTGGTTTCCCTCTTTGATCCCCTCCCCTGCGCAGCGGGGGAGGGTCAGGGAGGGGGCCCGCAGCGACACCCCAAACACGACGAAAAGCCGGCGCCTCCCACAGGGGAAAGCGCCGGCCTTGCCGTTCATGAAGCCGATTGTCAAGTGTGTTTGAGCCCTGCTCCGTCCACGTCCTTGGATGGTTTGGCGTGTGCCGTGGTGACCTGGCGGCGACCTACTCTCCCACGTCTTAAGACGCAGTACCATCGGCG
>NZ_JBFUHT010000009.1:0-174989 GCF_056402275.1 Azospirillum sp. P4_B5 | reverse complement strand
ACTGCGCCCGTATAGCGCCAAAACCGCCGCATATTTCCGCCTTTTCAGCCAAAACCGAGAGTTCAGCCCCTAAAAAACGCCGCCTTTCAAGCCGCGTGCCCCCTCATCGGCATCAACACGCGCTTAGGGGCGGTTTATCGAGGTGTTCCACTGCGTACCAAGCTCCACTACGGACCATGTCGGCATACTATAGTATGCTATTGGCTCACCAACTAACATTGCTTTGGTAGCTTCCTCGTGAGCAGGCGAATTGAGTGCTGCTGTACTGTTCAGAGGTAACCGGTTTGTAGGCGATCATGCTGGAGCTGCAGGCGTGGGAAGCCGAACTGGGGATATGGCTGGAGCCATTTCTCGACGCGCTGGGTCACAAGGCGCGGCAGCGCTGGGCTCCGGTCCACATCCGCCGTCTGTTTGGACGCAACGAACGCAAGAGCGTGCAGCCGATCGCGGCGGAACTAACGCCCGGCGATTACGACCAGCTGCACAACTTCGTCGCCAGCCGCTCCTGGGACACGGTTCCACTGGAAACGATCCTGGCGCACAAGGCCGATCAGTTGGTCGGTGGGTCGGACGCCATCCTGGCCATTGACGACACCGCCGTGCTGAAAAGGGGCGAGCATTCCGTCGGTAAC
The DNA here is from genome assembly GCF_056402275.1 of Azospirillum sp. P4_B5. Classification (NCBI taxonomy): domain Bacteria; kingdom Pseudomonadati; phylum Pseudomonadota; class Alphaproteobacteria; order Rhodospirillales; family Azospirillaceae; genus Azospirillum; species Azospirillum sp. P4_B5. The sequence goes on along the minus strand of NZ_JBFUHT010000009.1, from coordinate 174,357 downwards.
GCCTCGCAGTATGCCGGCGTCGTGGGCAAGAACGCCAACTGCTAGGTCCTGGTCACCCTGACCCTGGCCCGCCGGGAGGTGCCGGTCCCGATGGTCATGCGCCTGTTCCTGCCCGAGGAGTGGACGAGCAAGCCCGATCGGTGCCGGCGCGCGCAGGTGCCGGAAGCCCAGCAGAAACCGTGGACCAAGCCGGAGGTGGCGATTGAGGAGTTGGATCGGGTGCTGGCCCTGGGAGTGCGCTTAGGCTGCGTCGTTGCCGACGCCGGCTACGGCATCAGCGCGGTGTTTCGGCGCGCCGACGCACGACGTCACAAGGCGTCGCTCGATCCACGCGCCGTATTCCCGGAAGTGGGTATCCCCTTCACACATCCAGCCCCTACATCTGGGGGCACAGTACGCAGGCGGAGCGAATCGGGACTGTTCTTCACTACCGCGCCCACCAGACCTAGCGTGCGGCCCAACGAGCCATACGGCATATTGGGTCAGGATGCGGCGGGTGCATACATGCTCCTAGCGCTTACATGTGTGAAGGGGATACCCACTTTCCCAGATAGCCCATCAGCTCACGTCCCAACAACGTTCCGCCATCAGACAGAAAACCCTATTCTGAAAGCGCCCAGAACGGCCCGCCTTCGTTTCCGCACCCGGGCGCCCCCGACGGGGTTTATCGGCCTCGTTGTCGAAAGCGCTCGCGGTAGACGCCTGATTGCCCTGATCGGGGCTGCGCGCCGGAGCGCCGGCCGATCAACCGGTCTTGGCAGGCGGCGCACCAGGAGGTTTGCGGCTGACGCGCGCCAAAGCAACGACCGGATTTGGGCAAAAAATCTTCGCGCTCCAAGCGTGATATGATCACCTTGAGTTTGCATCGATCTTCTGGTATCGTCTCATGGTTGAATTACATAGTGATCGCCGCCCCTCAAAGATGTCCGCTTCATCCGACGTTGAAGATGTGCCTGCTGTTCAAGAAGCGCCCATTGCCGCGACCGGTGCGGTCTACAGGGATGCGTTCCGCTTGCTATGCATTCTGGTCCGAGGAAGCGTGCCACTGTCGGAGGAGGAAGCCAGTGCGGAGTTCAACAGGGTCTTTGAAGGTGAGAAGCGCGCGCTGGCAATCGATTTCTGGGTCCGCTACCCGGACTATCTCGCTGAAAAACTCCTTGAGCTGCACGACGACGGGGAGCTCGGCCTTCTTGACGAGGTCGGGCGCATTTTCGACGAGGATGAGCCGAGTGTCCGCCTCGTCAAGATGGTCCGGTGGCGGCATGGCGCCTACGAGGATCTGCAAACTTCGCTCGGTGTGCTGAGTTTCCGCGGCCTTGTTCGCCCGACGCGCCGGACTCTGCCGTCCGGCAGGCCGCAACACGATTACCACGTCGGACCAGCTGCGGAGGCGTTTTTGACCAACGCCTTCGCCAACCAGCCAGCCCTCGCCTGGTACGACAGGCAGACGGCGCTTGCCATGCGCGTCGCCGGGGGCAAGGCCGGATCGGCTCTGAAGGAATCGCACTATGAAGTGCCGGAATACGCCGCGACGCCGTACGGCAGCGTCATCCCGTCGATCCGCGAACGTGTTATGCGCCGTTACATGAAAGCCTTGTCGGAGCATCTCGGATGAGCGTCGTGTCCCCGAATGACTGGAAGGGTTCGATCGCCGCCCGGTCATCGCTTGACCTTAGCAAGGTTGATGAGATCCTCAAGAAGCACAGCGTGGTGCCGAGCGCCATGCTGCCGCGGCAACGAAGCCTTGTTCTGCGCTCGGTGCGGCTGAAGGGCGTGAAACACGGCGCGGATCAACCATTCGAGTTCTCCTGGGGGCCGCTGGGGCCCGGCCTCTGGGCGCTGTTGACGGACGAGAACGGGCGGGGCAAGTCGTCAGTCCTGGGGCTGGTGCGGGGCGCGTTGCAGGGCCGCTTTCCCGGCACGCGCGTGAAGTCTGACGTCTGGGCGTGGCTCGAGGAACTCGACATCGCGTTCACCATCGACACGGCCGAGTACGGAGTGTCGCTCCGCAAGCCGCGCGGCGAATGCGGTGACACGGACATGATCGCGCGCCTGACCCGCAACAGCGGCGGCGTCGAGGTTCCGATCGTTGAGGGGCCCGCCGACGCGAACTTCGCGACTGGCGTCGAAGCCTTATTCATGGAGGAATTCGGCTTCTCGAAATTCCACGCGTTCCGCGCCAGGCAGGCCGAGGCGGCCGAGCACGGGTGGAACTCGATGTCGGCGGCCCTCTTCATCACCGGCCCCGGCGAGGCCCTGTTCGGGGACGTCACCAGCGACGCCCTCCCTCTGAGGCTTATCCAGCTCTTCATCGGCCTGCCTTGGGTGACGACCTACACGGTGGCGTCCACTGCCCTGAAGAAGGTCGAGGCCGAGCGGGAACGTGAACCGGACCGCGTGGCCGACAAGGTGGCCTCCCGCATCGCCGAACTTGATCGGGAGATCTCGGCGCTCATGGGAAAGCTGAAGGACCAGCCCGATGTCGCCACGGTGCGCGCAAGCCTTCCAGGCCTTGACCGCGCGTTGGTCGAGCGGAGCCGGGAAGCCGAGGGTGCGGCCGAAACGCTTGCGCTGTGCGAAGCGGAATTGCTCGAGGCAAAGTCCGTGAGGGCCGAAGTCCGCCGCCGTTTGCTTCAGGCGCGGGAAAACGCGGCCGCCGGCCTGGTCTTCCGTCGCCTGCAACCTGCCCATTGCCCGGCCTGCGCCAGCGCCTTCGAGGACGGGCGTTTCTCCGCCGCGGATATCGACACTTGCGGACTCTGCGGCAGGCCAGACCCCGGGACGGACGACGACGGCATGGCCAGGGTGGCGGAGTTGGAGATGGCCGACGCGGACGCTCTAAAGGCGCTCAAAGCGTCGCAGAAGGCTCTCGAGGCGGCACGGGAGAAAGCGGAGGCCGCCTCGTGGAATCTCGCGGGCGCAAAGACCGCAATCGCCAAGGCGCAGGATGAACTGCTGGCTGGAAGCGCCGCCGACGCTCTGCGGGCCGACCTCGAGAAGCTCCGCGCTCGGCAGGACGAACTACGGATGATGGCGTCTCCCGCATCCTCGCCGTCCGCTTCCGACGAAGAAATGGCGGTGCTCCGCGCCGCGGAGGCTGTGACGAAGGAGCTGTTTGATGGCCTGCAGAGGGAGGTTCTGGAGCAGGTCTCGGCGAGCTTGATGAGGCACTGCAGGGACTTCGGCGTGCCGAATCTCGAGTCGATGGCGCTGCAAGGCAATGGCGCGCTTCGGATCCGGCAAGGCGGCGTGAACCAGTCGTTCGGAGGGTTGAATCCGGGCGAAAAACTAAGAGTCAGGATCGCGCTGGCACTCGCCGTGCTGGAGGTCTCGAAAGTCCGAGGGCACGGGCGGCATCCCGGCCTGATCGTCCTCGACTCGCCAGGCGCCCAAGAGATGTCAGACCACGACTTCGCGGCCCTGATAGGAAGCGTGATCAACGCCGCTGACCGGTTCGGCGACATCCAGATCATCGTCGGGGCGGTGAACCGGCACGAACTCGAGAGCCGTGTCCCACCTGATCGACGGCGGCACGCTAAAGGGGCCGAACCGTTGTTCTAAGGCCGACCGATGAATGATCTGCTCGCTCGGCTGCTCGCGGAAGCGGACCGCGCGCTCCCGATCCGCCTCGACGACGCCTCCGACGAGGAGGTGCGTGGAGCGTTGACTGACCTTGCCGATCACCCGCTGGCACCGGACGTGTTCGTCGGCTTGTGCCGCTCGGAGGCTGAACGCTCGCTCCACGCCGCGGTCCATCTCGTCGCGTTGACCCCGGACCCGGCCGTAATGGCCGAGGTGGTTCGCTCCGTTGCGAACGGCCTTCCGCTCCCGGACCGCGCAGCCGGCAAACTGCACGAGACGATGATTTTCCGGGCCGCGGACCGCCAAGCGCATTGGGGTCTGCGGTCGCAGGCTTTGCTCGGGGCTCTGCAGCTTTCCCAATCGGACCCCAGCCGCATGTTCGGTCTGCTGGCGTTCCTGGTCCGGCTCACGGTCGACGATCATGCCGATTTCCTCAAGCATGCCGCGAAGATCGTCGGTCTGGTCCAAGCTCATCGGCCGGAACCCGAGCTTGAGGCGATTCTCACCCGCATCGCCGAGAGCGGACGAGCCCGCGACGAAGCAGCCATGGAGCTCGGTCTTATCGCGCTTCGGCGTGGGCTGGAGCAGCGCGAGCGGACCGCAGCCATCGCCGCTTTCACCAAGGCCAGGGATTGGTTCAATGAGGCCGTCGCGGCGGTCGAGGGGCGCCCCGACGCGGAACTGTATCGCCGCAGCGTGGCGATGCTGATCGAGTTCCAGCAAGGGCGCCGATCGGCGCCGGGCGGCGACGAGGTGGCCGCGATCCGCGAGGCCGCGTTCGAGTACGCAGCTTTCGCGGCGCCGGCCGACCGCAGGCTCGACGGCTCGTGGCTCGTCGACCGGGTGAATGAGGCCATGGGCTGGTTCACTCTGGGGATAAGCCTCGCCAGACTTGAGGAGAGCTTCGACGACGACGTCTGGCTCGAGGCCGCCACCGTTATCGAGCGCCAGCTCCTCGTCTGCTACTCGGCCAGCCGGTCGACTTTGAGAATGGGGGCGGACGGTGGTCTTGAGGAAATCATCCGACCCGCCATCGTCGACGCCCTTCAGCGGGAGCAGACCAAGCTGCAGATGCTGGAGCGATGGATCGAGAGGAACGCTCTTTCCGACATGATCCTGGACGCTCGCGCGCTTCAGCAAAGCGTTATCGGGGCATGGGAGGCCAGCGTCCTCCGAAACCCTACTAAGGCGGCGATTCCTGCCGGAGTCGCTGCCGTGCTGGACTCCCGCTTCGTCACCGCCGCCGGGCAAGCGTCCGCGTTGAGGGAGATTGCGGCGGACATGGCCACAATCTTTCTCGCAACCATTCCTCCGGTCGTCGCAAAGCAGTTCCAGACGATGAGGAACACGCTGTCGTCGAATCCGGACTATGCCGCCAACGCTGCGCAATCACCGGAATACGCAGCCAACGCCGACGCCGGACGGCTCTTCGACGTCATCCTGCTTAGGACGTTGGCGTTCCAGTACGAGGTCGAGAACATCGAGCCGGGCGCAAGACCCTGGTCAGATTATCTGTTCAACGTGAGCGAGGGCGAGCCGCCCGACGAAGCCGATCTGCACGAGGATTATCTCGCGACGATGAGAGCGGCGACGGCGGGTGGTGGGATCAGGGCCGAGGGGCGCGGCATCGGGCATGGGCGGGCCGACGTCGTCTTCGACCTGGGTCTCATTTCGATCGTCGCGGAGATCAAGAAGACCCACGAAAATCGCACGCTCCAACAGCTTCTTGACGAGCACGGACTGCAGGCCATCTCCTACCAGCGAACGAACGTGCGGCTCGCCCTCTTGGTCGTGCTCGACCTCTTCGACCGTGGCGGGACCGGCGACCATTTCGAGGCCTCGTCGGCCGTCCTGGAAAAGGTCCCCAGCTTCACCACGACACCGTATTCGGTGGCGGTCTTCCGGATCCAGGGGAGAAAGAGGACACCGTCGAAGGTGCGCGCTCGCTTGTCGTCGCGACGTCCTGCCGCTCAATGACCGATTGCGTCTCGGACTCCATTCGAAGCGTAGCGCAGGGACGGGCACTCCGATCGTCCGATCGCGGTTCGGAACTCAGGACTCGTTGACGGGCGCATCGAGGGCGCGCGTGCGGTTGATCGTCCCGCGGCGCACTAGGATCGAGCTTCGGAACAGCCCGTGGCCGCCGTTGACGCGCTGCAACTCGTCACGGGTAACTTGGCCCGAGCGCAGGGCCTTCTCATCGCGGCGGCGGGACTCCGCCTTCTCCTGGGCTCGTCGATCCGGGTCAAGGAGGCGCGCGTGCATGAGGCCGATCCTAGCAGAGGCCCGGTCGATTGTCGTGGCAGATTGTCGTAGCAGCGCGGCCTCGGCCGCGACGGCCGCCTCGTGCCTCCGGCCAGCGTCTCCCTGACCTTTTCCGTCGTCCTGTTCTGGTCGATGGTGGAGGCGATGGCGACCGGCGCGCGGGCCGCCGACGCGAAGAGGTTCATGGCCGGTAAGTGCCATTCCGGCCATGACGGCGACGGTCCCGAGTCCGTCCTCATGACCACCGCCTGACCTCCGTTGGGGGGACTTCCGCCGTCCCGGCCCATCAACTGGCTTCTTGAGGACGGCTGTTGGCGCGCCGGGAACACTCCTCACATCGAGTTCCCGAACAATGCTCTCGTTGCCGTCCACCACGCAGGCGCTGCACTGTATCCACAGGGACATCAATCCCGGTGCAACGGGGTCGGGAAGTCTACCGCAGACAACGGCTTGCGGAGGCAGCCGGATGCGCGCGAAACTCGACGCCATGCCCCAAACTGTCTTCGACCGGGGCACCGTCTCCGTCCCCGTGACGGAGCTCCGGGACGGGGAAAGACTCCGGGCCGGCGTTGCGCGGGGACGGGCGCTCCGTCCCCGGCCGCGCACGCGCCATTGCCGGCCATTAGGCCTCCGGCACGGGGACCGATCCTCGGCGCGACGGCGGAGACGGCCGGGCCGAAGGTCCCGTCGCCGTCGCGCACCGGCGTCCGCTCATGACCGCTTGACCCAGATCCGACCGCTGAACATTTCCCATCGGTTGGGCAACTGGAGGAGCTGGACTGCATCTATTCGGCGACGCGACAGCACGCCCCGCCCCGCGGCTGAATCGGTGAAGGAACTCGGGCGTTCTTTCCGTCGTGACGGGGCGCCAGACGGCGTGGTCGTCGCCGGCGGGGGCTCCCGCCTCACGGCGGAGACGCTGTATCATGCTAGCCGCGACACGGAACACGACGGCGCGTCCGACCGGCTCGACCGCGTGTCGCCCGTCCTCGGCTTCGAAGGAGGCCGTGATGTCCTGCATCAGCTCTGGATCCAACCGCTGGCTCTGACCGCGTGCGCCTGAGTGCCCGTCGGCGGGGCCGTAGACGGGTCGAAGATCCCTTTGGACAGCGTTGGATACGCTCTTCAAAGCTCGAAATCAGGGCTGGATACGCCAGAAATGGCGGTTTGCCGCCTACGATGTACAAGGGACATTGACGTATTCAATAAAATCAAATGGCTAATGACGATGGCGTGTCATGATGTATCCATAATGAAGCCTATTTCTCGGAATATAACTATGTGCCTTAGTGCGACGCATAACATAGAAAAAACAACGATCTAGTCTGCCTCTTGGATACACACCGAACCAACCGGCGAAAGGGGGTGGATACAAACAGGACGAAGGCCGAGAAATTCGCCCTGGGAAGCGTGTTTTCCACCATCGGGCAGCCTGTGCACCGGAGTGGACGTCGGTCGGCACGAAAGGGCCTGCTGCCCGCTCGGATCAAGTCCGATGGCCGTGCCGGCATGTGTGTTGCTCATCCGCTGAGCCGAGCTCCACCTGCCTCTATCTATTTGTAGTTATTGAAAAATAGGAATGCCACGGCCGTGTCGGCAATCGTGCCGGCCAACCGTTTTGCTGTGCCGGCTCGTTCGTGCCGAATTCTCGCCGGTGCACAGCCTGGGCTCGGACGTCCGCACGGCCGGGGACCGCTGGTGCTCTTGGTTTTCCATTTCTCCCGTGCCGACTTTGAGCGCTGTGCCACCCCACGCGCGGCCGCCGCGCGGAGCCGTAGCGCTCCAGGCGTCGTGGGAAGAAGATGCACGTCGTGAACACGCTTCACGCGGGCTTGCGGCTCCGAAGCCGCGATGCCCACCAGTCGAGCCGACAAGGCAACGGCCCGGAGTGCGCCAACACCCCGAGCCGTCACCTTCGTGGAAAGGGTGTCGGACCCCTCCTTCCATAAAGGTGCCGCCGAAGGCTCTCGCTTTCAAGCGCCGATCGATTCGGCGAACGGGAGAGGTTTGCCTATGGCCAGGAGACGCCTGACGGACCCGTCGATCAGCAAGAAGACGGGCAAGCCCAAGAGGGCCCGTGTTCCGTTCGATGTCCAGTACGACGCCCTCGACACGTACCTTCGGGAACAGCACGAAAAGACCGGTCGGCCTCTGCCGGTCTATGAGAACACGCCGACGGCGCGTCTCCGGCCTCCCGATGCCGACTCCATCCTCAAGGAGTGGAATGAGCTTCTCGCCAAGGAGGATCAGGCCGCCATCCAGCGATACGTCCCCTTTGTCGGCGCGATCAATCTGCGCGAGATCAGCCGGCAAGCGAACATCAACAAGAAGACCTTCGCCAGCGACGCTCCGGCGAAGTTCCGCATCCGCGTGCTGCAGACCTACGCAAAGGTCGGCGCGGAGCCATTGAAGGTGGTCGCGGCCCGCCGGTGCACGTACGCCGATTTGCTGGACCGTGTCTCCGAAATTGCCGCGAGCGGAACCAACCCCCGGATCCGGCAGTTGGACGCCCGGTTGCTGCGGAGCATGCTGAAGAAGTGGATGGTCGCTCACGGGATAACGAAGAACAACGACCCGAAGATGGACGCGCCGCTCGGCGCGGAGATCCTCAGATCTTACAAGTCGTCCCTGAAGGTCGCCAAGAACCGCCTCGCCGCGACGCTCAGACCCGCTACGATTGCGAAGTTCTCGACGATGATGGACGCGATTGCCGCAGTCGCGGCCGCCCTCGATCGCGAGCGCCAGAACGTGACGCTGTCCTTTGGCGAACGGCTGAGGGCGCTCATGCAGGAGCAGCATGTGACCGCGTCGTCGCTGTCCCGTGATGCGGAGAAGGACGGAATCTCTCTTCGTGTGGCGACCATCAGCGCGTGGACGCTCGACCAGACCCAGCCGCGAGCTGATCGGAAACAGCAGGTCGCGTGGCTGGCCAAGCGCTTCGGCGTTCCCATCGATTACCTTCTGGACGGCATCGGCAAGGACATGCGCGTCACGCCGCTGATACGCATGCCGGATTGGCTCCGGGCCTTTCCCAAAAACCTCTTCAATACCGTGGCCCGTGAGCTTCCCGAGGACTTCCTCACGAGGAGGAGGCTGCCCGATGGCGAGCTGGAAGGTGCGGACGAACTCGACGCTAGGCAGCGAGAAACCGTGGAGTGGATCAGAAAACACTTCTGCGAAACCGCAGAATCCACCTTCAAGCGGAATCAATACGGCCTCGGCCTGCACCGGGCTGACGGTCCATCCCAGCTCAAGGAGGAATTCGACTTCCTCGTCAGGTTTAGGAACGATCAGATGCCGCCGCGTATTCCGGGCGTCGGCGCGCGCATGAAGCGCATCAAGAAGTCGAAAATCAGCTCCGAGCTCGACCAACGTGTTGAGCCCGTGGATCTGACCACCCTGAGCGGATGGAGGGAGACCGTCGGCTTCATCTTCGGCGCCCTCGCCCTTCCGCTGGACGGAGACGAGGAGATGTGCGGCCGAGGCCTGAGCGCCGAGGACGCCTCGCTCGCCCTCCTGCTCGACGACAAAATCATCGAATGGTACTGCCGCTGGCGGGCGGCGGGCCGCGCCGGCGCGAGTATGGACGATTCGGACCTCGAGGCGAAGCTTCACTACTCGTTTACGGAGGTCACCACCGTCTCCTTCGTCAAGAACCTCTTTCTCCCGGACATCGGGTACCTGACGCAGCGCCCTGACCTTCTCGAACGCTTTCTCGACGGCAACGGCGAACTGAAGCCCGGACTTCGCGGCATCATGGATCCGGAGATCGTCGCCCGCGCCAAGTCGGATTGGGTGGGCGCCTGCGTCAAGGCTTACGAAGCCTACAGCGAACTGCAGGCGCACCTCACGCAGGCTGCGATGCCGGTGCGGGACCGATGGCTCCCGATCCTTCCGATTCTCGAGGCCGATCGCCCCCTCGAAGTCTATTACAGGTTTGCGCTCCACATCCGCGACAACGCCCCGTCGGAGGGTGCGACCGAATTTCAGAAGGCGCGACACAAGAGGGATTATCTCATCATCCGTCTCGCCATCGAAACGGGCTTCCGGCAGGAGAACCTGCGGGAGCTCACCTGGGACCAGCTGGTCTATGACGACAGGGACCGCGTCTGGCGGATCACGCTTCAGCCTTCGTGCTTCAAAAACGATTATGCGAAGCATCTCGCCGGCGAGGACTATGTGCTGGTGCTCCACGATGAGCTGGACCTCTACGCCGACCTGCATGAGTACAAAGAAAAATGGCACCGGATTCTCCTGAAGGGGTACGCCGGAGCCAAAGACAACATTGTGTTACCGGCCGTGCGGCGCTTCGCTTTCGGTACCAAGCTGACCCGGATCAGAAGGCGGTTCCAGTGGAGCGATGTCGCTCTCCCGGAAATGAACGAGAACGAGTTCTACGTCTCGTGGAAGCGCATCCTTCGGAAATACGGCATCTACAACAAGTACAAGAACACCGGATTCTTCCAACCCATGACGATGAGGGTCGGCGAACATCAGGAGGTCTTCTACGTGCGTCTGCATGGGCCGCACGACATCCGGGACATCATCGTCACGGATTGCGCCAAAGCGCTCGTTCCGATTGAGCACGCGGCCGCGCGCATCCAGGACTCGACGGAGACGCTCAAGGATCATTACCGGCGCTGGGGTCCCAAGGACAACCAGCGCCTCGCGCAGATGGTCTACGTGCAGCGGCTGAACACAATCGCCGGCGCGATCAAGGGGCAGGTGGAACATGGCTGAGCCTACGATTCGAAGCAACGCCCCGTCCGCGTACCCTGCGGACGAACAACGCGGGGTCCAGCGTCGGATGCTACCGCCCGCGGCCGACGGCGGCGTTGGTCCCACGATCAGCGACAGGACGCCGGAACGGGCCAGCCCCTCGAACATCGCCAAGAGCCGCAGCCGGCTGCTGAAGTCGACGGCCGCGGTCGCCTGGCTGCTCGACCGGGGGATCACCGATGCGACGATGGCCCGCTACAGCATCGGCCTCGCCGAGCCCTACCCGGCGAATTCATCTCCCGACGAGCAGACGGCGGACGTCATCGAGGCTCCGCTGCGGCACCGGGATGGGACGTTCCGCAAGCAGTACATCAAGGTCGGCGTCCCAGGCCTCTCCCGGAACCCGAAAGGCTCCGCGTGGTGCGCTGGGGAGGCGCAGACCTACTGGTCGCACGAGATGTCGGAGGATAGAACCTGGCTCATCGTCGTCGACAACCCGATCGACCTCTGGCGGATAGCCCAGGAGATGGATGGAACGCCGCTGGGCGACCGCGTCATGGTCGTCGCGAGCACCCATGGTGCGACGGTTCCCGAGGAATGGGGCTCGAGAACGTTCTGGAGTCGGTGGCAGAAGGTGTTCGCGGCGCACCCGGACACCGCCGTGGGTGAGCGCCATGCGAATCAATGCGTCTTCGAAAAGGCGCGTCGGACCGTCTTTCGTCTTCTCGTTCCCGAGGGGATGGGCAGAACCTGGGGCGACTTCTTCGACCGCGACGGCGCGGTTGCAGCGCTCGAACGGCTGCTCGGCACGGCGCCGCCGATGTCGCGCGTCGTCCAGGATCTCGTCCGGGATGAGACCAGCGAGCTTTCGGTCGGCATGTACGCGAGCCGGGCGGTGAACATCACCGGCGCCTGGACCGGCACACACCTGTACTACCCGTTCCGGGTCCGCTCCGTGGAGGAACGCAAGCGGCGCGTCGAAAAGCCCGACGGAGGCGTCGTCTTCGAGCCGTTCAAGGTGCATCGCTACGACACCAAGGTCATGCGTTCCGACGGCGTCGTCCAAGGGTGGGTCGAGCTTCCGTCGCCGCCGAACACGCCGCCGGTCGATCGGGTCTACGAGCTCGACGACCATACGGAAATCGTCACGCCGCCCCAGGCCCGGGAGTTCTCGACATGGGCTTACGATTCCATCATCCGCTTCGGCGAGCGGCGCCGCGCCGGCCAGTCCACGCACCGGTCGATCGGCGAGATCGTTGCGGATCTCCGGCGTGTGGCCCGGAGCATGACCTGGCTGCCGCACGAGCCCGACTACGACCTCATCGTGTCCTACGTCCTGCTCAGCTACGTCTACCAGGTCTTCGACGCCATTCCGCTGGTGATGCTCAATGGCCCAGCCGGCTCCAACAAGACTGGGACCGCGGTCAACATGGCGGAACTCTCCTACAACGGCTTCGTCGCCGGCGAGGGCTCGGAAAAGGCGATGATTCGCTTCATGGACGCAGGCCGCGGCCTCCTCGTCCTCGACGACATCGAGGCTCTCGGGGCGGGCCGTGACGGCATCGGCGACATCCATCAGCTCCTCAAGCGCTCGTACAAGAAGGCCACCGCCAAGAAGATCATCTACGACCGCGACGCTGGCGGGAATCGAGTGCTCGACTTCTACGGCCCGAAGGTCATCACAAACATCCTGGGCATGGATCCGGTGACGGCGACACGGACGCTGTTCATCCGAACCCAGAAGATGCCCGAGGCCGTCAAGGCGGGGGGCCGCATCACCGGCCTCCCGCTCGAGGAGGCGCAGGACCTGCGTCAGGAGCTGCATGCCTGGGGGATGACGTCGGCCCGGGCGGTCCATGCCGCCTACGTGCATCGGATGGCCTCGCTCGGTGACCGCGACATGGAGGTGCGCGCGCCGCTCTTCGCGATCTGCGATGTCGTCGGCGATTCCGACTTCTCCCATTCGGTGGAAAAGGCTCTCGCCGCGCAAAGCATGAAGCGCCTCGAGAACGAGGATCCCGCCGATCTCCTCAAGCTGGCCATCCAGAATGCCGTCTATTACCGCGGGGTCCGCGACGCGATCGCCCTTCCTCAGATCCAGTTGGAGTTGGGGCTGATCCTCGACCCCCATGAGGACGGCAAACGCGAGGGCCCGACGGCTTCACTCCGCGATCCCCAGTGGATCGGGCAGACGCTCATCCATCTCGGCGTGAAGTCCCACACCGAGCCGCACCGGCGCCACCGGTTCTGGACGGAGCAAGTGCGCGTCTATCCGCTGGACAAGCAGTGGGTGCGCGACGCCCTGGAGACGATGCGGGTTGTCGCCGAGCGCGACGGAAGTGGCCTCGCCGCAACGGAGGAGCAGCGGGAAGCGCTGTCGTTCTGCCAATCCGGTCAAAAGGGCGTGCCGCATCCGTCATGTTCCGCCTGCCCGTATTCGACGGTGTGCGAGACATCCTACCCGGGGCTGATGAGCCGGAAGCGCGCGAAGGGCGGCTGGAAGCCCACCACATCCACCGAGGGCGAGGTCCGTCCCTGAAGCGGTGAGAGCTGGCGCGGCCATGCGGGGGATACAGCCTGGACGGAAGGCTCGTCCCCCATGCCGGAGCCCAGCTCGGATGGGGCGGGTTCCATGCGCCGCAGCGTCGGCGGGTTCACGGGGCGGCCGGCGGCGGACAGCTGCCGAAATCCTGGCCGGTTGGCGGCGGACTACATTCCGGGCCAGCCCTCAAAGGGCAGGCACCCGCCTTCCACGCGGCCCAGGCTCGCCCAGGCCGTCCTTCGGAACGACGACCTTGATGGCCCTGGATAGGACGGCATCGCGGCGTTCGAACGCTGCCGCTTCGCCGATAAGGGCGGTGCCGAGAATGGACGGACCATCCGAACCGCGATCGAGGCGACGAACAGCCTCGCCGGCGGGGCGGCCGACTGTCTCGTTCTCATCCGCATCGACATGATCGCGATGCGCGAGGACCGGTCGTTCGCCGACGAGCCGGAGGTCAAGCACCTCATGCGTCAAACCGTTTCTCGGGAAGGCGGAAGCGCACATGCTCCGCCGCGTCCCGGGCGACAGAGCATGGCTTTCGACAGCAACGGCCCAGGTGGGGGGCCTGAGTGGGGCCGGAACTCCTATGCTCACAGCCACGAATTCAGCTCGGCCCTCGCCTGTCCGGGTGAGGGCTTTTGCTTTTTCACGCCACCGGTCCGCAGGCGCTGCGGACCGGTCCGTGATGCCAGACGACCCGTCCACGCGAACAGGACGCCGGCCGACGAGTTCAGGCCATCGTCACCATGCGAGCCCGAGCATCATCCCGGCTTTCCGCGGCCGGCTGTCTCCGCTCGTCACCACCACGGTCACTCCGAGGCGGCGCAACTCCGCCACTGCTGCCGCCACTGCCTCGACCCCTTGCTCAGTCGCTGCCCAGCCAGCCTGCTCGGCGTCGAGCGCGGCGACGAGTGTGTCGGCCCGGTACGCTCGTTCCTCGAGGGCCTGTGCCGCGGCATCGAGGTCTTGGATTTCCTCCAACAGGCGATTTGCCGCGGCCCGGGCTTCGCCGTCGAGATAGCCGTTCGACCACGGCTGTGGTGTCCCCGATTGGCGCACCCGCTCAGTGATCCGTCGGGCGAGAGCCTGATCCATCGGCATCGGCTGTTGCTGTCGGCCCGCATGCGTATCGATGGCTGCCATCCTTCTGACCTCCTCCTGTTGGGACCCGAGCGCGGAAAGCGGCCGGGGGCGACACGCCGGTCTCACGACCGTGTGACGGGCCAAGGTGCTGGCATCAGCGCCGGCTCGCGGCGCTGCAAGGGGCGGCGGATGGCCGCCGGAACAGGGACTCCGGAGAACGGGGGGCAAGTGCCTCCACCGCCTCAAGGAGTACAACTCTGTCGAACGCCTTCCGCAGCGGCCGGACCGCTGCGTCGCGTTCTACGCTTCGGTGGCGCACGCGGGCTACAGCGACGGCCGTCTCGCCGATTGTACGGACAGGACGTGTGATGCGCTGTTGGGCGGCGGCAGGGCGACAACACCGCTCCGGTGAGCCGTCATGTCCTCCATACGGTGATTCCTTGAGCCGTTGCCGTTGGCGGTGCATCATCCGGCGGAGTGGCCGCTTCCGTTTGGACAAAGGAACAGAAGGTGTGGACATGCATTAGTATTTACCTTCTTGCTTTGAGCGAATTCGGCCTGTTCAGCCAACGACTCGGGAAGGCAGGAGGGCTGTTCTCCTCTGAAGAAAATATTGGATCGAAATTCTCGGCGGGAACGGAAAACGTTGCTTCGGTGAAAATATTTTCAGGCGTGTATGGATAAAGAGGAAGCCTTCTTTTGTATTCCGTTCTGATCGCGAGTTGACCGCTTCCTCTGGGGCATCCATTCTCCCCGCGGACATCGTGAAGCCGAATTGACATGGCGGGTACGGCAGGAAGTGCGGCGCAGGCCAAGCTGTCGATCCGGGGCGGGCACTGAGGATGCCAAACGAAGGTGTTGGCGGTTCGTTCGGCGCATGCTCCGCTGTGACCCATCCTCGGGCCACTGATGCACAGGGGAACCGCACAGTTTCTCAGTGGACGTGACCCGTCGATGGCCGGGATGCACCGTCTTTCTGGCGGTCAACGGAATGAGAACCTTGCGACACCCTGGCCGCTTCTACCAGAATTTGACAAATATATATCGGTATGCTATAAGGTGTCTGGATGAAGGTAGACCGCCTTCTCTCCTCGCTTCTTAACAAAGAAGCTCGGCTTGTCCTCGTCGCCGTCGGCGCGGGACTTTCTCCAACCAGGAGGACAAGCCATGTCACGTCTCGCACCCGTTCAGTCCGTCTTCGAAGCGGCTCCTCGTGTTGAGGAGCTGGAGGTCTATTACACAGATGATCGCTACTCAGACTCGACCATCGTGATCGAAGCCGTCTCCCCTTCGTTCCCCGGGAGCTTTTCCGAGGCGATGGCGAGCACCCACGTTTACGCCAGACACTTCACGGAGACGACCGACTGGGTCTTCGACTCCCTCCATGCCACGCGGAGCACCACTCAACCCTGCGCCCCCTGCGCCCGCATCGTCACCTTTCTCAATCAGGTTGCCGAAGGCATCCAGGACCACGTCAACAGCCTTTCGGGTGAGCTGACCGAGGCCGAGGCCATCCTGTACTACAACCCGACCGCGCCCTTCGTCATGTTCCATCCGGACCCGGACACCCCCCGCACGCTTCCGGTTCCCTTCGCGCTCGCCAGCGGGCTCAGCAGCTTCCGCTCCAACATCCTGTGCGGTGTCCAATCCCTGGTGGTCCACCGCCGCTTCCGGCCCGCAACCCATCACGCGATGATCCACCGGGCCAGGCTCAGGGCGGTTGCCGCCGCAGCGCCCCAGACGACCAACACCATTTCGAGAGGCTTCACCCGTCCGTAATCGACACGGTCGGGAGCGGCGTGGCGGTCGCCGCTCCCGACCGCGAGTTCTCGGGTCGGCTGCGCGTGCGTTCATTGTCCTGGGCCATCCCCAAGACCAGGAGTACTCACCTCCCAACACGGCAAAGCCGGGCGGAAATCGCCACGAAGCCCGCTCTAAAACGCGTAAGGCCGCTGGACCCAGCGCTTCATGACCTCCGCGTCGCGGTCAGGCAGGGTAACGTATTTGGAATCGAGAGCGTCCAACATGCGCCGGATCGCGTCGGGGGTCGAGCGGTTGCCGTAGGCGGAGTGGAAGAACCAGGCCATCGGGTAGCCGAGGGCGCGGTCGAACGCCGCCGCGTCGGTGGCCAGGCGTCGCAGCTTCCGCGGGTCCGCCACGCCGTCGGGGATGCTGAGGGACGGCAAATTCGCGTCGCCGATCCAGCGCGGCGTCCCACCCAGGATGCGCTTGCCGTTGCTCATGCGGTCGACCACCTCGATGCCCCAATGGCGGGTGATGTCATGCTCGTGGGCGGAGCTGTCGCGCCAGTCCTCGAACCACCGCACCAGCTTGGGCAGCTCGTTGATCCAGCCGGGACATTCCTCGAGGAATGGCTTGTCGTACTGCCGGGAGCGCGTCCCGTCGATCTCAACGATGCGGATGGTTTTGCGCTGCATCTCCGGGGCCTGGGCCAGGCGCTCCTCATATTCCAGCCGGTCGATCTCTTCGAGCAGCGCGGGCACGTGGTCGACCCGGCTCAGGCGGTACGACGGGCGGCCGATCACACCGCCAGAGACGCCGGTGGGAAGATTGCCGAGGTCATGCAGGAATTCGTCCTCGCCGTACGGCATCCGCTGGGTGGTCACGGTGCCGACGACGTGCTCGGTCTGCACGTCGAGCGCGACCTGCACATAATCCTGCGGTGCCGGACCGGTGCGCGCGACGACATAGACCGGATTGAAGCGGCGCTCGACAGCGAGCAGATCGGTGCGCCCGCACAGCGTCCTCCAGACCGGACGCCATGAGCCGCCGGCCGTCGCGATCTGCTCCCTGATCCACGCCTTCCGGCTGTCGACGGCGCGCACGCCCGCCGTCGTGACGAGCGCCCGATCGGTCGAGTAGCTTTCCGGCATCGCCGGCAGCACCGCCCGCCACCGCAGATTCGGGTATGCACCGTGCAGCGCCGCCAGCAGCGCGGTATGGTCGTCGTCGGGCGTAACGCCGGCGAGCAGAACCGACAGCTCGTCGCCCGTCGGCAGCCCTTCCTTGGTGTGCTTGGTCATCCGTGTTCTCCTCTGTGGCCTGGAGACAGGATTGACTTGGTTCGGTGCTCGGACCAAGAGCGGCGCGCGGCGGTCGCGCGTTCCAGCTTCCGAAATCTGCCACGAGAAGCGGATCGCCGCGCTGCCCTCCACCCCCACTATGATCGGCCGGCGGAACCCGGTCGCGCGTATTTCGTATATTTTAGGCGACCTGTGGATGAGGCGGCGGTGCCGGGGCAGGAGCTACGGAAGGCTGCGCGCTTGCCTGAAGGAGTGAGCAGGATTGCCGCTGCATCACACTTGGAAGGCGTGCAGGAATGAGCTTCTCGAGTCGGTGAGCGCGGATTGGCGGCGTCGCTCCGCTCGGAATTTAAGTCGCCACTGCGCAGGTCAAGAACGGACATCCTCGTTCTGGCCACTGCACTGCCTTCCCGCCGGTGCCAGTGCCGGTGTCGGGCCCGCGGGCGATGGTGGGATCGGTCATGGTGGCCGTAGCTCCGAGGCGCCGTGATGTGACACCGCGGTCGTCGTCCGGCGAATTATAGCGTTCGGACGCTATAAACCGATAAGCTCGACAGAAATGCCCGCGCAGGAACAATCGGCTCGGTGCTGGCCGTCGTACTCGTCGATCATCGCTGTCGGCCTACCGAGAAAGCTGGCCGGCGAGATCAGGCGACTGTCACCAGCCGGGTCCGAATGTCGTCCCGGCCTTGCGCGGTCGGCTGTCTCCGCTCGTCACCATCACGGTCATTCCGAGGCCGCGCAGCTCTGCCACCGCCTCGCCCCCCGTCCTCCGTCGCCGCCCAGACAGCCTGTTCGGCATCGAGCGCAGCGACGAGCGTGTCCGCCCGGCACGCTCGTTCCTCGGGCGCCTGCGCGGCGTCATCGAGGTCTTGGATTCCCGCCAGCAGGCGATCCGCCGCGGCCCGGACCTCACCATCGAGATAGCCATTCGTCCAGGGCTGGGGCGTCTCCAACCGGTGGACCCGCTCGGCGATCCGTCGGGCGAGAGCCTGATCCGCCGGCGCTGGCTGTTCCTGCCGGCTCGCATGCGTATCGATGTTCGCCATCCTTCTGACCTCGTCATGTTGGAACCCAACCGCGGAAGCGGGTGGGGGCGACACGCCGGTCTCATGACCACGTGACGGGCCAAGGCGCTGCAGGAGGGATTGCCGACAGAACGACAGCTTCGGGAAGCGGAGGAAGGCGAAGTGTGCAACGACAATTTTGACGTCCTGTTGACGCCAATTACGGTGTCTGGTCGGAGGGTGGGATCAGTCGTATCGTGACAGTGCCGCTCGGCGTTTTGCGGCGCGGACAGCGGAGCGAACAGCGCGATCGGTTTTGGCGATGTCGAACTTTTCGGGATGGAATGCTCGGCCCGCCCATCGCTTCATGTCGGCATGGTCGGGGTGGTTTGGGTCGTGCAAGACGTCGAGGAACTCAGCGTAGCCATGGACACCGCCGACGTCCTCCGGAGGTCGCGAGCGGGCGCCGTCGATGCAGGCGGGGTACTTGCGATCGGCCTCGGGCAAACGCAGGGTTTCGATCTCGATCCGATGGTGCCAATCGTCGCCGAAGTCGTAGAGATAGAGGAACGGCGGCGGGGTGGACAGGAAGTCGAACAGGCGAACGTCCTCCTCCGGCAATGCCCGGCTGTCGTCGTCGAAGGCGTCGGCGTTGAGCATGTCGGGGTCGCCGAAGCGCAAGCCGCCGATCTCAAACTGATGGAGATGGTAGTCGAGCCAGCCGAAGGCGGCCTGGATGATGTGGTGCAACTCGGCCAGCGTGGTTTTGCGCGGCACCAGCAGGCGCCGCCAGATCGGCGGGTCGATGTCCAGGATCGTGATCTTCAGCTGGGCGATGGTCGGCGGCTCATACATGGCCGCCATCATGCCGCCGCGCCGGTCCGGCGACAATGACGCGGTTGTCGCGTCGATTACCCTTCGCCGGCCCTCGGGTCTTGGGCCGCGGCCAGGGCGGAGCGGCGGCGGTAGCTTTCCGTGTTCAGTTCCAGAATGGTGGCGTGGTGCACCAAGCGGTCGATGGCGGCCACGGTCATGGCGGGATCGGGAAAAATCGCGTCCCAGGCGCTGAAGGGTTGATTGCAGGTCAAGATCAAGCTTCGGCGTTCGTAGCGTTCGGCGATCAGCTCGAACAGCACCGAGGTTTCGGCCTGGTCCTTGCGGACGTAGCCGAGGTCGTCGAGGATCAGACAATCGAAGCGGTCGAGCCGGGCCAGCAGGTTTGGCAGGGCGAGGTCGCGCCGCGCCGCCTGAAGCTTTTGCACGAGATCGGTGGTCCGGGTGAACAGGACACGCCGGCCGCCTTCGATGAGGGCGGTGCCGATGGCGGCGGCGACATGGGTCTTGCCGACGCCGCTGGGGCCGAAGATCAGCAGGTTGGCGCCGCGCTCGATCCAACCGTCGCCCCGGCCGAGCGCCTCGACGTGGGGTTTGCGGATGGTGGGCACGGCAGCGAAGTCGAAGGTGGCCAGCGTCTTGCCGTCGGGCAGATCCGACTCGGCCATGTGGCGGGCGATGCGGCGTTCGGTGCGTTCGGCCAGCTCATGCTCGCACAGGGTGGCCAGGAAGCGCGCGGCCCCCCAGCCCTCTCGGTCGGCCCGTTCGGCGAAACCCGGCCACAGCCGGCCAATGGTCGGCAGGCGCAGGGCGGACAGCATCACGGGCAGTTTGGCGGCATCGATGTCGGTCATGCAGGCTCCGGATCGGGGGTGGCGGTGGCCGGCCGCAGCAGGCGGTCGTATCCGGCGAGATCGGGCGGCGCCACGGTGATCAGTGGCACCGCCGCCGGCTGGGGAGGCGCCACGGCCGTCCGGGCACCCTCGAGATCGGGCAGGCCGCCGCGGTCGAGCACGGCGTCGAGATGCTCGGCCAGGGCCGCCTCGCAGGCGCCGGTGGCTGCCAGATGAAGCAGACCGACGTAGACGCGGCACGCCTGCCGGTCGTCGAGCTGTTCGTCCAGCACCTCCCAGGCCCGGCGGAAGGCCGGTTGGGGAAAGAGTTCGTCGCGGAAAACGGAGCGGCGGAACGCCTGCGGCTTGCGCACCAGGGATGCGGCGAGGTGGCGGTAATCGACGACCCGGTCGCGCAGCTTGCCCTTGGGATGCTTGCGGGCGAGCGTCAGCACCTGGGTCGTGCCCAGCCAACAGAGCAGCCGGTCGTCGTAGAGATGCACCTTAAGCCGGCAGCCGACAAGCCGGGACGGCACGGTGTAGAGCACCTTGCGCACGGAGATGGTGCCGCTACGGGTCACGGTGACGGTGGTGGTGGAGAAATCGGTGGTGCGGTGGCGGGGCAGCGGCTTGAGTTCCGGCAACTCCACCTCCAGCGCCTTTCGGCGGCGGGCGTTCTTGCG
Organism: Azospirillum sp. P4_B5; assembly: GCF_056402275.1. Classification (NCBI taxonomy): domain Bacteria; kingdom Pseudomonadati; phylum Pseudomonadota; class Alphaproteobacteria; order Rhodospirillales; family Azospirillaceae; genus Azospirillum; species Azospirillum sp. P4_B5. The sequence continues at coordinate 153,762 of NZ_JBFUHT010000009.1, read as the reverse complement.
GGCGACGGTGTCCTGCAGGAAGGCCTGGTAGGTGGGAATGTCCGGGAAATCGCGCGACCCACGCAGATCGAGGGCGTCGCGCAAGGCTGCTTTCAGATGTCCATGGGCGGCTTCAACGCTGCCGTTCTCATGAGCGACGCCGGCGTTGTTGCGGGTCGGGGTCATGCCGTAATGGCGGCAGAAGGCGGCGTATCCGGCGGCTTCGTCGTCCTCGGCCGTCAGGTTGCGGTAGGCGGCAGACAAGCGGTCGGTGCGATGGGTGTGAGGAACGCCGCCGAGTTGCCACAGCGCTTCCTGAAGCCCTTCGGTCAGGGCGGTGAAGCTCTCGCCGCCCTGGACGAGCTTGACGGTCTCCCAGCCGCTGTAGGCCAGCCAGAAATGATAGAGGAGATGGTCGAAGGGGATGCCGTCGATGGTGATGCCGAGGCTGGCGGTCTCGGTGAAATCGGACAGGGCCTGATAACCGGGAGGGTGGTCTTGGCGGAAGATCAACTCCTGCTCCGGGCCCTCGGTCGCCCGCCACAGGGCGACCCGGCGCTGAAGCGAACGCAGCAGGCGATCAGGATAGTCGCCGGGGTGACGGCGCTGGAGCTCTTCCAGCAGGGTGGTCGCCCGGATGTGTGGAGCCGAGCGCAGAACCGGCACCAACTCCTCGTCCCACACGCCGGCGAACGGATCCTCGCGGGTACGCCAGGTCCGTTCACGGGGCCGTTGGCTTGGCGGGATTGGGTTGGCGTCGATCCGGCGCGCCGTCCGCTCGCTGAACCCGGCCTTCGCCGCCGCCGTCGCCTGACTGTCTCCTTGCCTGCGCTCGTCCATGTACTGCCTGACCTGCCGGTCGGTGATCCGCGCGCCCGTCATCAGCCTCTCCCCCGCGATCGCGGGGGAGAGGCTGATGACGGAGCCGCCACCCGGCCATTCCAATCGTCGTCAGGCGGTCATCGTAATTGGCGCCGTGCAGCGAAGGCCCGTCGCTTGGGGGCAACACTGTCGAGCGCCTTCCGCAACAGCCGGACCGCCGCGTCGCGCTCGTCGCTAAGACGGCATACGCGGACAATGCTGGCGGTTTGGTGATTCCCCGAGTGCTGTCGCCGTTGACGGCGCATCCTTTGAGCGGGGTGGCCGCATCGGTCGTGAAGGGAGACAAGAAACACAGACGCGCATGAGCAATTCCTGTCGAGGCATAGGCGCCGACTTGGCTGTGAGCTGGGCGATTAAGGAGGGTAGCCTCCCCGGTGAGGGAGGGATGCGGCGGCCCACACCTCATCTCAAGCAATGGGAACCTGCTGCCCAGCGAGCACTTCCAGTCGGCCGTGAAGCGGGATTTGTCGAGGCCACTCTCGGTGTGCGTCTGCCAGATCGGACCGTCATGCCGGCCCTGTACCGTCACCCCAACGGCTAGGCCAGCCCGAACTTGACGGTGTCTGCAGGACGCCTTCCGCAACGTCACGACGTGATTGCGCAACAGCCTCCAAGCCCGTATCAATCGGGAAAAATAGAGATAATTCGAGAGCGAGCGGCTCATGGCCATCAAGAAGAGCGATATCTACCGGTCTCTTTGGGAAAGCTGCGATCAGCTCCGGGGCGGCATGGATGCCTCGCTCTACAAGGACTACATCCTCACCCTGCTCTTCGTGAAATACGTGTCCGACCGCGCTGGCCAGCCCGACGCGTTGATCGAGGTGCCACCGGGGGCCTCCTTCGCCGACATGAAGGCCCTGCGCGGATCCAAGAACATCGGCGAGGGGATGGACACGATTATCGCCCGCATCGCGGAAGAGAACGACCTCAGCGGCGTGATCGATCGAGCCTTCTTCAACGACCCCGAAAAATTCGGGCGCGGCCAGAAGATGATCAAAACGCTGACCGCGCTGATCAACATCTTCAGCCGGGAAGGGCTGAACTTCTCGAAGAACAGGGCTGACGGCGACGACATCCTGGGCGACGCCTATGAATACCTGATGCGCAACTTCGCGACTGAGGCGGGCAAGTCCAAAGGTCAGTTCTACACCCCGGCCGAGGTGTCGCGCGTCGTGGCGGCTGTCGCAGGCGTCAGCCGGGCTACCAGTCCGCGCCAGACGGTCTATGACCCGACCTGTGGCTCCGGCTCGTTGTTGATCAAAGCCGCCGAGACCGCCCGCGTGCCGATCACCATCTTCGGTCAGGAGATGGACATCGCCACGCGCGGCCTCGCCCGCATGAACATGATCATGCACAACCGCGCGACCGCTGAGATCGCGCAGGGCGACGTCATCGCCGAACCGCACTTTCTGACCGACGCGCACACCCTCCAGACCTTCGACTTCGTCGTCGCCAACCCGCCCTTCTCGGCCAAGGCATGGGCCGCGGGCCTGGCCGAGGAAACGAAATACGGTCGCTTCGTCGATGGGGACCCGCCCGCCAAGAACGGCGATTTCGCCTTCCTCCTACACATCCTCGCCTCGATGAAGGCCACAGGGTCGGGCGCGGTCATCATGCCGCACGGCGTCCTGTTCCGCGGCAACGCCGAGGCCAAGCTGCGCGAGAAGATCCTGAAACGCGGCTACATCAAGGGCGTCATCGGCTTGCCCGCCAACCTGTTCTACGGCGCCGGCATCCCCGCCTCGATCATCGTCCTGGATAAGTCCGAGGCGCGGGCCGACCGCCCCGTCTTCATGATCGACGCCTCCAAGGGTTTCATCAAGGACGGGAACAAGAACCGTCTGCGCGAGCGCGACATCCATAAGATCGTCGACGCCTTCACCCGGCAGGAGACTACCCCCGGCTATTCCCGTCTCGTCCCCTTCGATGAGATCACCGGCAACGGCTTCAACCTGAACATCCCCCGCTACATCGACGGGTCCGACCCCGAGGATCTACAGGACATCACCGCCCACCTGCACGGCGGCGTGCCGGAGCGCGACATCGACGCGTTGGGCGAATTCTGGGCTGTCATGCCCACCCTGCGCGCCACGCTCTTCGGGCCGAACCCGCGCAAGGACTACGCCGATCCGCTGGTGGCACCCGACAAGGTGCGTGCGACCATCCGCAACCACCCGGATTTTGCCGCCTTCCGGGAGCAGGTCACGGACATCCTGAACGGCTGGATCACGGCCAACATCCCCGCCCTGTTGGGCATCGGGCAGGGCGACCACCCCCGTGACCTGATCCACTCCATCGCAGAGGACATGCTGACCCGGTTCGATCCCGCGCCCCTGGTCGACAAGTACGAGGCCTATCAGCGCCTCATGTCCTATTGGGCGGCGACCATGCAGGACGATGTGTTCATCATCGCGGGCGGCGGCTGGCTGGCGGCGCGCGCGTTGCGCGAGGCCCGGAAGGAAACCAATGACGACGGCAAGGTGAAATGGCTGGAGGAGGGCGACTTGACCGTGAACAAGGCCCGCCTTGTCGCCGATGTCATCCCGCCCGCGCTGATCACCGCACGCTTCTTCCCCGATCTGAAACAGGCGCTGGACACCGCCACCACCCGGGCCGAGGAGCTGGGCCGCGAGATCGAGGAACTGGCCGAGGAACACGGGGCCGAGGGTGGACTGCTGGAATTCGCGCTGTCCGATACCGGAAAGCTGACCGCCGCATCGGTGAAGGCGCGCGAAAGTTCGGATGAGGCCGAGCCTGAGGAACGGTTGCTGTTGAAACAGGCGGCCAAGCTGATTGCGGCCGAGGCGGCGGCGAAGAAGGCGGCGAAGGAGGCCGAGGCGAAGCTGACCGCGGCGGTGCTGAAGAAATACCCGATCCTGACCGAGGACGACATCCGCACCCTGGTGGTGCGGGACAAGTGGCTGGCCGACATCACGGCCGCCATTGGGGCCGAGGTCGAGGCCCGCACCGAGGCGCTGACCGCCCGCGTGAGGGTGCTCACCGAACGTTATGGCCAGACCCTGCCGCAGATCATGGATGATCTGGCGGTGCTGGAGTCTCGGGTGGCCGGTCATCTGTCGGCGATGGGGGTAGCGGTATGATTGAAGGCTGGACCAGTAAGCCACTCGGCCAGATTGTAACCTTTCAACGTGGCTTTGATCTTCCGAAGCGTTTGCGTGTCCAGGGGGATGTGCCAATTATCTCGTCCTCTGGTCCCGAGGGATGGCACAACGAGACGATCAAGACGGGGGCGGGGCTTGTAACAGGGCGATACGGAACCATCGGGAAGGTCTTCTTTGTCGAAGGCCCTTACTGGCCACTGAACACAACCCTTTTTGTCTCGAATTTCCACGGAAATGATCCGAATTTTTGTTATTACCTGCTTCAACGCTTTGATTTCGCTGGCCAGAGCGGGAAGACAGGCGTTCCGGGCGTAAACAGGAATGACCTTCATGTAATTGATGTGCTGTCGCCTGATGACCCCGTCGAACAAAAGGCCATCGCCGCCGCGTTGTCGGATGCGGATGGGTTGGTGGTGGGGTTGGAGCGGGTGATCGCCAAGAAGCGCCTGATCAAACAGGGCGCGATGCAAGACCTCCTCACCGCCCGCCGCCGTCTCCCGGGGTTCTCGGGGGAGTGGCCCATTCGAACCGCAGCGTCATTCGCGCCATTTATCACCAGCGGATCGCGTGGCTGGGCAAAATACTATGCAGAGGCGGGTGATCTGTTCATACGGATTACAAACCTGGATCGGGAGTCCATCTACCCAGACTTGTCTGACCGACAACACGTTGCACTCCCAGAGTGTGAACGAGAAGGGCTGCGAACGGGACTCAGGTCCGGAGACATCCTGATTTCCATCACCGCGGACATTGGGATCATCGGTTATGTAGATGAAAGGGTACCACTTCCCGCTTACGTCAACCAGCACGTCGCCTGCCTGCGGCTGCCGTCTGATCACGTATGCCCCAAGTTCGTCGCCTACTATCTAGCATCAGACGGACCGCAAAAGCGTTTCGTCGAGATGACGGATGTGGGTGCAAAGACTGGGATAAACCTGGCAACGGTTAGCGAATTAACCTTTGCTTGTCCCTCGATTCATGAACAGAAAGCCATCGCCGCCGTCCTGTCCGACATGGACGCCGAAATCCAAACCCTCGAATCCCGTCTGGCCAAAGCGCGGGCGGTGAAGGAGGGGATGATGCAGAACCTTTTGACAGGGCGGGTCAGGCTGGTCTGACTGGGTGACAGTATTTTCAGGGGGAATTCTCATGGCCATCGGCGATCCGGAACGCGCCACGCAGAACCGCATGATCGCCCAGATGTGCGGCGATACGTCGGGCAAGACCGGCGGCCTCGGCTGGCGCTACCTGGGGGACTGGCAGAAGCGCGCGGGCAACGCCAACATCGAGCCCGACCTTCTGCGCCCCTGGCTGACCGCACGCGGGTATGACCCGGAAGTCGTCACCAAGGCCGTCGCCGAATTGCAGCGCGCCGCGCGGATGGACGGGCTGAAGCTCTACGAGGCGAACCGCGCCACCTATGACATGCTGCGCTACGGTGTGCAGGTTACCCCCGGCCCCGGCGAGGCTCCGGTCACTGTGCGCTTTGTCGATTGGGAGAATCCGGCCGCCAACGACCTTGGTGTTGCCGAAGAGGTGGCGATCACCGCGAAGAACCCCAAGGCCTACAACAAGCGCCCCGATCTGGTGATGTATGTGAACGGTATCGCGCTGGGCGTGGTGGAGTTGAAGAAGTCCACCGTCGATCTGGGTGAAGGCATCCGCCAGACGCTGGACAACCAACGCCCCGAATTCATCCGGCATTTTTTCACGACCGTACAGATCACCTTTGCAGGCAACGACATGCAGGGCCTGCGCTATGCCGCCATCCAGACCCCACAGCCCTATTGGCTGGCCTGGAAGGAGGAAAGCACGATCACCGCGCCGCTCGACCGCGACGTATCGCAGATGCTGGCGCCCGCGCGGTTTCTGGAACTGATCAACGATTTCATCCTGTTCGACGCAGGCATCAAGAAGGTCGCCCGCCCAAACCAGTATTTCGCCGTGAAGGCCGCGCAGGCGGCCGTGCAGGCGCGCCAGGGCGGGATCATCTGGCAGACGCAAGGCTCGGGCAAAAGCCTGATCATGGTGATGCTGGCCCGCTGGATCCGCGAGGCCCGGCCCGATGCCCGGATCTTGGTGGTGACCGACCGGAAGGAACTGGACGAACAGATCGAGGCGGTTTTCGGCAATGCCGGCGACAAGGTCCGCCGCGCGAAGTCTGGCGCCGACCTGCTGGCCGCGTTGGCCGACCCGAAGCACCGGGTGGTGGCGTCGCTGGTTCACAAGTTCGGCCGCCGGGAAGAGGACGAGCTGGGCTCCATGATCGCCGACATCCAGCGCGGCCAGGTCGGCGCGCCGGTATGCGAGTTTTTCGTCTTCATCGACGAGGCGCACCGGACCCAATCGGGCAAGCTGGCCGGGGCTATGCGGATGATCCTGCCGGATGCAGTGTTCTACGGCTTTACCGGCACACCGCTCTTGCGCACCGGCAAGCAAACCTCGCTGGAAGTGTTCGGCCCCTACATCGGCACGCCTTACCGCTTCAATGAGGCGGTGGAGGATCGGGTCGTGCTGGACCTGCGCTATGAAGCTCGTGACATCGACCACCGCGTGGCCTCGCCGAAGAAGATCGACGAGTGGTTCGAGGCCAAGACCAAAGGGCTGACCCCTGTTGCGAAGGCGACGCTGAAGCAGCGCTGGGGCACGCTGCAACGCGTGCTATCCTCCAAGGACCGGCTGGAGCAGATCGCCAACGACATCATCATGGATATGGAGTTGAAGCCGCGCCTGAAGGCCGGCCGCGGTAACGCCATGCTGGTGGCAGGGTCGATTCCGGAGGCATGCAGGCTGTTCGAGATCTTCCGGAACTCCGGCTCGGACCTCGCCGGGAAATGCGCGATCGTCACGTCCTACATGCGGAATGCCTCCGAACTGACCGGCGAAGAGGCCGGGATGGGCGAGACGGAAAAGCAGTACGTTTATCGCGTCTATAACCGGCTGATGACCGATCTGGGCACGGATGAAGAGGCCTACGAGGCCGAGGCCCTGCGGAAGTTCCGCAAGGAACCGGCGCAGATGAAGCTGCTGATCGTCGTCAGTCGTCTGCTGACTGGGTTCGATGCGCCGACCGCGACCTACATCTACATCGATAAGCAGATGCGCGATCACGGGCTGTTCCAGGCGATCTGCCGCGTGAACCGCCTCGACGGGGATGACAAGGATTACGGCTACGTCGTCGACTACAAGGATCTGTTCAAGAACATTGAAACCGCGGTCGAGGATTACACCTCAGGCGCCTTCGATGCCTTCGACGTGGCCGATGTCGAGGGGCTGATTTCCTCGCGGGCCGAGAAGGCCGGTGTGGACCTCATGACTGCGCGGGACGCATGGTTCGGACTGCTCGACCCTGTGGAACAGCCCAAGGGTGACGAGCAGGTTCTGGCGTACTTCTCCAGCCCAGGCGGATGGGAGACAGATCCGCAATCCGAAGAAAAGGCGCGGCGACGCCAGGCGCTCTACAAACTCGCTGCGGCTTATGCCCGCGCATTTGCGTCTGTAGCCGACGATTCGGCAGCCTCAGGTATCAATGATCTTCAGCTGGCTCAGTACCGTGGCGAGGTGGATCGGGCGATCTTGCTGCGCGATGCTGTTCGGCTGCACAGCGGTGACGCAGTCGACATGAAGCAGTTCGAGCCTGCGATGCGGTATCTGATCGACACCTACATCAAGGCTGAAGAATCCGAGGTGATCTCGCACCTTGACGATATCAGTCTGATCGATCTCGTGGCGAGCAAGGGCGCAGCGGTCGAGGACGGGCTGCCAAGCTCCCTGAAATCAAAGCGTGAGAACGTTGCCGAAGCCATTGAGAACAACGTGCGCCGGCTAATCACCGATGAGACGCCGGTAAACCCCAAGTTCTACGAAAGGATGTCGGATCTTCTGACCGACTTGGTCAAGAAGCGGAAGGATGATGCCCTCGCCTATGCGGAGTATCTGGAAAGGATAGCAGAACTGGTCAGGGCGGTGAAGGCGGGGCATGGTGGGGAATATCCCTCGACCATGACATCACCGGGGCGCAAAGCGCTCTATGACAACCTTGGTCAGGATGAGGCCACGACCTTGGCGGTGGACGAGGTGATCCGCAGAACCGCCCAAACCGGATGGCGTGGCAACAGAATGAAGGAGCGGATGCTCCGGCAAAAGCTGCTCAACACTCTCGACGTTGAGGAGGTCGTGGACAGTATCATCGAGATCATACGGTCGCACGATGAATACTGAACTGATCGAAATCGCTGGACTTTGGGTGGAGCTGGTCCGCAAACCGATCAAGAACCTTCATATCGGCGTCTATCCCCCGACCGGTCGCGTTCGCGTCGCAGCACCGCCTGCGGTCAGCGAAGATGCAGTCCGGGTGGCGGTTGTCACGCGGCTTGGCTGGATCAAGAAGAAGCAGCGCGAGTTCGAAGGACAGGCCCGACAGCCCGAACGCCGGTATGTCTCCGGGGAGACCCATTTTGTCTTCGGAAAGCCGCTTCGCCTGCTGGTCAAGCCAGCTCCCAAGAACAGGTGCGTGATCCAGCCAGACGCGTCGGATCGCTTGACGATGACAGTGCCGGCAGGGTCAACAACCGATCAGAAGGCACATTTGCTGTCTGCTTGGTATCGCGGGCAACTGAAGGAGCGGGCAGCGCCCCGCATCGTGAAATGGTCAGACCGGCTGGGCGTGACTGAACCGCGATGGGGCATCAAGCTCATGAGAACCAAATGGGGAAGCTGCAATCCCGACAAGGGCTTGGTGTGGCTCAACCTGGACCTCGCGAAAAAGCCTCTTCCTGCTCTGGACTACGTCATCTTGCATGAAATGGCCCACTTCATTTCTCCGCGACACGACGACGTCTTCTTGAGCGTCTTGGACAGGAACATGCCGGGATGGCGACAGATCCGGGCGGACCTCAATGCCCTACCTCTGTCGGAGTGACGTTCTGATTTCCGCTGAGTCTGCGTATCGGGGAGGAGATGCTGGCGCTGCGCGGCATTTTGGTGTGCCACCGTACCTGGGGGCACCATCAGTCAGACCAGCCTCAGCCGAGTAGCGCGTTTTTGTTCATCCCCCGACGGATAGAGGCAAAACATTTGTTTGCTGAACGAGGCCGAACGACGGCGCGGTCCGGCGCACCATGTCGGCCACGTACGACTGTGCCAAGTGCCCATAGTGCTGCTCCACCATGCGCGTGTCGCGGTGCCCGAGGTTCTGCGCCACCACCATCAGCGGCGCCCCGGCCATGATGGTCAGGCTGGCCCAGGTGTGGCGCAACTCGTGGAAGGTGAAGGCCGGGTCGAGGCCGGCGCGTCGCACCGCGTCCTTGAAGGGGCACTGGTGAAGGTCGCGGTCCCAGCGCCCGCCGTCATCCCGTTTGAGCAGCGGCTCGCCCATCGGGCGACCGAGTGTCAGTTGCCGGCAGGCCGCCATACCTTCCTCGTTCAGAACGACGTGCCGCGGCTTGCCGGACTTGCTGTCACGAATGAACAGCGTGCCGCTCGCCACTTGGTAGTCGCGCACCTCCAGCCGGCACAGCTCACCGTAGCGCGCCCCGGTGAGAAGGGCCAGTTGCACCATTGCCCGCAGCTCAGGCTGGCAGGCATTCAGCAGGCGGCGGGCCTCATCGTGGTCGAGGAAGCGCGAGCGCTGGCGCTCGACGCCGCCGAACTGCTGGACACGTGCCCAAGCGTCGTTACTCGGGATCAGCCCCTCGCGCCACGCCCGGTTCAGCGCTGCACGCAGGGTCACCAAGTGGCGGTTGGCGCGCAGCCGGCGCTTGCGCAACGCTTCCTCGGGGTTGGGATCCTCCGCACGGTACCGCTGCGCCGTGCCCTTCGACGTCCGCAGGCGCGGCGGCTCCTCGGCAATCTCCCGGTGCCACTTGCGGATCACGGCGGAGCTCAGTGCTGCCGTGTCGAAGGCGCCCAGGCGTGGCAGGATGTAGGCTTTGACGTAGGTGTCGAGGTGCTTGACCGACTTGCGGTGCGTCTTCACGTAGTCGAGGTAGTCCTCTAGGCACTGCGCCACCGTGTAGGGGCCACGCCGCACGCCGGCCTCGGCGGCGGCCTTGGCCTCGCACCAGCGCCGCGCACGCACGCTCGCCTGGTCGAAGGTGAGGACGCCGACGCCGTCCGCTTCCAGAGCGTCGTCGGCTTGGCCAAACGCGTCGAAGTGCTGGGTGCCCAGCGTGTCGCGGTAGCGTACCAGCCAGCTGCCGGCCCCTGCCGTCAGTCGCCGGTAGCCGAGATAGCTGCCCTTGGCCAGACGCGTCCAGTAAGGCTCGCGGCGAGGAGCAAGTTTGGCGCGCGCGGTCTTCGAGCGGATGTCAGGGGCCGCGGAGCGGGCCATGAACGGGCCTCCTCGTACGGAATCGGTACGGAAAAGCATCGGCGATAAGGCCCAGAAGATAGCAGGCGGGCGTCTGCTAAGCTATTGAAAAAGCAGATACATATAGTGCCAAGCCCGCCGTTCCCAAGCTTACGACGAGGGTTCGATTCCCTTCACCCGCTCCAACATCTCCTTGAAAATCAGAAGTCTGCTGAGGCCTTGACGTTCAAGGCACGCGGAGGGTCGGGGTGGCCGCGGACATTGGTCCGGCGGCCTGATCCCCGTTCTGAAGCCTGTGTTTACCGGTGCTTGCCGTTGTTTGAGGTTAGGGCGCCCACCGCGGCGCCGGCCGCACCGCCGATCACGCCGCCCATCACGGCGCTGCCCCCCGTCAGAGCGCCGACCGCGGCACCGCCCGCAGCGCCGATGGCACCGCCGGAGAGCGTGCGCTGTTCCCGGTGGCTGAGGTTCGAGCAGCCCGTCAGAACAAGACCGCCAACCACGATCACTGCCAATTTCTTCATCATGATTCCACCCGTTTTTCTTCCCTGCATTCTTGGGTGCCGCCAGACTCGAAAGCCAGCGGTCAAGCCTGCGCTTACGTCGCATGCTTACGGAATGAACACGCTTTTGCGTGTGACTATTCCGGGGCAGAAAGCCATCCATTCCATCCCTAAGAGAGCGTATCTGACCCCTTGCCCTTCCTCGAAATAGGAATTCGGGAGCGTTCTGCAAAGCCCGGAGGGCAGTGCTTGGCTAACAGTCAGTAACTATAGAAGCAATCTGGTTATTGCTTTTTTACCATTTTCCCGCGTCGAAAGGTTGCACGGATTCGGGGGCGTTTCCTCTTTACTTCATTCAGGGCGCGTGGAACGTTCAGTGTCCTAACGACCTGCGCGACATCGAGGACGCAGGCTCATCGGAAACGTCCCAGGATGCCCCCCATGCTGCATCTTTCCAGACCGCAGGCGCTTGCCACTCTCCCGGCGAGCCGCCCGAGTGACCGCCGTGAACGGCACCCGTTGCAGCCGGTCAACGCCCATCCTTGCGCGCCGGCCTTTGAGCGCTCGGATGCGGCGATCCATCCAACGGTTCCGGCGGCTGCCCAACTCGTATCTCCGGTTCATCCGGGCTTCAGCGGGGAACCGCTGGCCCGTGTCATCCGCTTGGCGACCACCGGCGTGTGGGTGGTGAAGCGTCATGGCCGGATGCTTGAAATTGATGGGCGGCTGCACTGGAACTGCCCGCGCAGGCTCGCGTCGGACGCTGAGCGCGCCGGTGTCGCCCTGTCCGATCTGGTCGTGAACACCGGTCATCAGCTTCGGGCCGGTGGTTAAAAAAGAAAGGAGCGGCACCCGCCGGTGCCGCTCTTTCGTGTTTTCCAGTCCGGACGGGAGCGCCGGTCAGCGTTCCATCGTCACGGCCTTGATGGTCTCGACACGGATCTCCTCGGTCAGCCGCTCCTTGTAGGCGGCGAACTCCGGGGTGGTCTTGACCTTGTAGGAGCGAGGGTGCGGCAGCTCGATGGGGATGTCGCACTTGATGCGGCCGGGGCGGGCCGACATCACCACCACGCGGCTGGCCATGAAGATGGCCTCGTCGATGTCGTGGGTGACGAACATCACCGTCTTGCGGTCGGCCTCCCAGATGCCCAGCAGCAGCTCCTGCATCAGCTCGCGCGTCTGGTGGTCCAGCGCGCCGAAGGGCTCGTCGAGCAGGAGCATCTTCGGATCGTTGGCCAGCGCGCGGGCCAGCGCGGTGCGCTGCTGCATGCCGCCGGAGAGCTGGGCGGGGTGGTGGTTCTCGAAGCCCTTCAGCCCGACCTGGGCCAGAAAGCGGTCGGCGATCGCCAACTGCTCCGCCCGCGGCAGGCCGCGCTCGCGCAGGCCGAAGCAGACGTTGTCGCGCACGGTCAGCCAGGGGAACAGCGTGTAGGACTGGAAGACCATGCCGCGGTCCGGGCCGGGGCCGGACACCGCCTTGCCCTCCAGCAACACCTCGCCGGCGGTGGGGGTTTCCAGACCGGCGACGATGCGCAGCAGAGTGGACTTGCCGCAGCCCGACGGCCCCAGGATGGTGATGAAGTCGTTGTCGGCGACCTCCAGGCTCGTCGGCACCAGCGCGCGGGTCGGCGCCGTGCTGTTGCGGCCGGGGAAGGTCTTCTCGACGTTGCGGATGGACAGCTTGCTCATGGCCGGCGCTTATCGTCCTTTGGCCCACGGGAAGAGACGGGCGTTGAGCGCCCGGAACAGCAGGTCGGTGATCAGGCCGATCACGCCGATGATGAAGATGCCGAAGATCATCTGGCCGGTGTCGAGGAAGCGCTGCGCGTCGATGATCATGTGGCCGATGCCGCGCGACGCGCCCACCAGCTCCGCCACGATCACGTAGGTCCAGGCCCAGCCGAGCACGAGGCGCAGCGCCTCGAAGATCTGCGGCGAGGCGGCGGGCAGGAGGACGCGCAGCACCACGCCGTCGCGCTTGGCGCCCAGCGTGTAGGCAGCCTCCACCAGATCGGAGCGGATGCCCGACACGATGACCGTCACCATGATGATCAGCTGGAAGACCGAGCCGATGAAGATGACCAGGATCTTCTGCAACTCGCCCACACCCGCCCACAGGATCAGCAGCGGGATGAAGGCCGAGGCCGGCAGGTAGCGGGCGAAGGACACGAAGGCCTCGAAGAAGGCCTCCACCGGCTTGAAGGCCCCCATCAGGATGCCCAGCGGCACCGCCAGGGCGGCGGCCATGACGAAGCCGGCAAAGACGCGCCAGACCGTGACGGCGATGTCCTCGGCGAAGCCGAACTCCCGGAACAGCGCGATGCCCGCCGTCAGCGTGTCGCCGGGCGAGGCCAGGAACAGCGGCTTCACGAAGCCGCCGTAGGTGGCGATGCCCCAGCCCAGGAAGAACAGCACGAAGCAGGCGATGCCCAGCACCGTGCGCAGCGCCGGAGCGACCGGCTTCAGCGGAGTGAAGAGGGGGGACATGGGATTGGTGGACCGTTGTCGGTGTATTGGAGGCGCTTGCCCCCACCCCGGCCCTCCCCCGCTGTCGCAGGGGAGGGGGCTTGATTCCCTCCCTTGCCGAAGGCGGGGGGAGGGCTAGGGAGGGGGCAACGGCAGCAGAAACGTACCGTCTTACTTCACGAAGGACGCGTCGGTCATGCTGTCCAGGCTCGGCGGGGCCTTGCGGATCAGCTTGGCCTCCAGCATCACGTCCTGGACCTCCTTGATGAAGGTCGGCATGGTCTTGGTCAGATACTCGACGTTGCCGGCCTTGTCGTACCAGAGCACGGTCTTGGCGGAGCTGGCGAACTGTTCCGGCGTCTGGTTGACGTCGCGGGCCATGATCTCGAAGGCCTTCTTTTCGTCCTGCTTGATCACGTCCAGCGCCTCGAACCAGCTGTCGACGAAGGCCTTCACGACCTTCGGGTTCTTCTGGATGTAGTCGGGCTGGAAGGCCAGCGTGTCGATGATGACGCCCGGCGTCTGGTCCGACGTGACGATGATCTTGCCGTTGGCCTCGCGCACCTTGGACAGGTACGGCTCGTAGGTCACGGCGGCGTCGAACTGGCCGGCGACGAAGGCGTTGGCGGCGTCGGACGGCTGGAGGTTGACAGTCTGCACCTCGCCGATCGACAACCCGTTCTTCTTCAGCACATAGGCCAGCCAGAACTGCGGCACGCCGCCATACTGCACGGCCACCTGCTTGCCCTTCAGGTCGGCGAGGCTGTTGACCGCGTCGCGCACGACGATGCCGTCGCCGCCGTGCGAGCTGTCGAGCACCAGCACCTGCGTCACGTCCACGCCGGAGGAGGCGTAGAGCAGGTGCGTGTCCACCGTGGTGGTGATCGCCTGCACCTCGCCGGCCGCCATCGCCTGGTGGCGGTTGGAGGTCGGCATCTTCTTGATCTCGACCTCGATGCCGTTCTTCTTGAAGATGCCGGTTTCCTTGGCCAGCGTGATCGGCGCGAAGCCGGTCCAGCCGCTCATCGCCACGGTCACCTTGGTCTGCGCCGAGGCCGAAACCGCGCAGAGCCCGGCGACGGCCGCCGCCAGGGCTCCGGCCATCCACGACGTCTTCCTCATGATCCCCCGCTCCCGGTTCTGAAGGTGTCTTTTGATCGCGCCGGGCGGCGCCCCGCCGCCCACGCATCCGTGTGCCGCATTGTGCACGCCCGCGGGGTGGGTGGGAAGGGATGGGCACCACCTCGGCCTCAGACCTGACCTTCGTCGGATGGTGCGAATGGAAACCCTTGCAACCAAAGGCTTATTGGGATGCTTGCGTGCCCAATCCATATACCAACTGAACAAACCGCGACGGGTGTATGCCGTTCTTTTGGGCACCACAGAGGGGAGGCCGGACAGGATGCGCTCCATGGACCCGATGAACCCGCCGATGAACGCGATGGACCGCCAGCGGACGCTGGACTATTTCGAACGACTCGGCCGGGACAAGGTTCGGCTGTACAGCGCCATCGACTGCGACCGTTACCTGGGCGGCTGGCAGGTGCGCGAACTGGCCGACCAGTGGCTGGCCGAGAAGGCCGCGGAGGAGCACCCGGTGCCGCTGTGGCGGAGGATCGTCCGGCGGCGCTGACGCCGCCGCGCGCTCTTCCGCCGTTTACGCCGCCCCGGCGTTCGCCATCATCTTGCGCAGGTCGTTGGGGAAGACCGGCTTGTGCAGGATGCTGAAGCCGTTGCGACGGGCCTCGTCCAGCCGTTCCGGGGCGGTGTCGCCGGTCAGGATGATGCCCGGCACGTCCTTGCCGACCAGACCCTGCACCGCGGCCAGGGCTTCCGGCCCGGTCCGCCCCTGCTGGAGTTGATAGTCGGCCAGCACGATCTGCGGACGCCGACCGTCGGCGCGCAGCCGTTCCAGCGCCTGATCGCCCGACCGCGCGGTCAGCACGCTGTAGCCCCAGCCCTCCAGCATCGCCTTCAGGCCGAGCAGGATGATCGCCTCGTCGTCGATGACCAGCACCATGCCCTTGGTCGCGCAGTCGTTGGCGGCCTGCCGGAACAGGTCCATGGCGGGCGGAGGGACGGCGGCGCGGGGCCTCTCCACGACGACGCGCGGCATCTCCACCGAGAAGACGGAGCCGATGCCCTCCTTCGAGCGCACGCGCACGCGGTGGTCCAGCAGCTTCGACAGGCGCTTGACGATGGCGAGGCCGAGGCCCAGCCCGCGGTCGCCGCTGCCCTGGATCTGGGTGAACTCCTCGAAGATGTCCTCCAGCCGGTCGGCGGGGATGCCGACGCCGCTGTCCCACACCTCGACGCGCAGCCGGTCGGGGCCGCTGCGGCGGCAGCCGATCAGGATGCGGCCCTGGCGGGTGTAGCGCAGCGCGTTCTCGATCAGGTTGCGCAGGATGCGTTCCAGATGCGCCGGGTCGGTGCGCACCCAGGCCCGCGTCGGGACGGCGCGCAGTTCCAGCCCCTTCTGGGCGGCGCGCGGCGCGTATTCGGCGACCAGCCGACCCAGGACCTGGCCCAGCCGGACCTCCGCCGGGGTGGCGGCGATCTTGCCGGAGTCCAGCCGCGACATGTCGAGCAGCCCGTCCAGCAGACCCTTCAGCGTGTCCAGCGCCTGGCGCATGTTGTCGAGCAGCGGCAGGCTGGGGTGGCCCTGCAGGCGGTCGCCCAAAGCGGCGGCGAAGAGGTAGAGCGACTGCACGGGCTGGCGCAGGTCGTGGCTGGCGACGGCCAGGAACTTGGACTTTCCGGCGGCGGCGTGCTCTGCCGCCTCCCGCGCGCGGCGCAGGTCGGCCTCGGCCTGCTTGCGGCCGGTCACGTCGACGGCGGCGCAGGTGATGCCGGCCAGCGCGCCGTCCGGCCCGCGCAGCGGGTCGATGGTCATGTCGTAGAAATGGTCCTGCCCGGCCTGGCGGATACGGACCTCCTCGCGCACGCCCTCGCCGGTCTCCAGCGCGCGGCGCTTGATGGCGGTCAGGGCCTCGGCGTCGCCGGCGTCCTCGAACACCTCGGCATCGGTCTTGCCCACGACATGCTCCGCCGTGAAGCCGAGCGCCGGGTTGTGCATCCAGGTGTAGCGCAGGGCGCAATCCTGGTTGAACACCACGACGCCGGAGTTGCGCAGCGCCGTGCGGAAACGCTCGTTGGCGACGCGCAGCGCCTCCTCGGTGGACTTGCGCTCGGTGATGTCGATGCCCGAGACGATCAGATGGGTGATCCCGCCATCGGTGCCGCGCATCGGGGTGACCCGGACCTCCATGATCGCCGAACGGTCCCCGGCGATGCGCACCGGCGCGTCGAAGCGCGCGGAGTCGCCGTGGGCCGCGCGCTCCACCGCCGTGCGCAGGCGCTCGCCCGCGGCGCCAGTGAAGGCGCGCCGGCAGGCCTCGTGGAAGGGGTGGCCGACGATCTGCTCGACCGGCAGGCCGGACGCCTGGACGGCGGTCTGGTTGACCTGAAGCACGTCGCCGGCCGGGCTCAGCACGCCGACGAAGGTCGGCAGGGCGTCCAGCACGGCGCGCAGATGCTCCTCCGAACCGCGGAGGGCTCGCTCGCGGGCTTCCAGCGTTTCGGCCATGGCGTCGAAGGCGCGGCCGAGCTGGCCGATCTCCGACTTGCGGTCCACCAGACCGGCCCGCGCGCTGGAATTGCCGGCGCTCCACCCCTGGGTGGCGCGGATCAGCGCCTCGACCGGGCGGCGGATGAACAGGGTGCCGCCGATCCAGGCGGCCAGAATGGCGACCAGCAGCCCGGTCAGCGTCATCAGCAGGCCCTGGCGGGTGGCGCGGTCGATGGTGCCGGCCACGGCCGTGTGGTCGAGCCCGACGCTGATGAACAGGTCGCGCGTGCCCTGGCGGGACGGCGAATAGGCGAGCACCCGCGCCACCCCGTCCATCCCCGGCAGGGTGGTGACGCCGCCGCGTTTTTCGCCCAGCAGGTTCAGATAGGGTTGCGGCACGCGCTCGCCGCGCTGGGCGATGCCGTTGGGCAGCTTGACCAGGATGGTGCCGTTGCGGTCGGTGACCAGCAGGCTGGCGTTCTCGGGCAGCGGGCGCGCCGCGAAGTTGGTGGCCAGCCAGGGCAGGTCGAGGCCGAGCGTCACCACCCCGGCGACCGCGCCGGCCTCGTCGCGGAAGGGAACCGCGAAGGGCAGCATGGCGGTGCCGGGCTCCGCCGCCGGACCGGGGGGCGTCCATTCGCCGACGATGAAGCGGCCTTCCTCCAGCGCGCGGCGGACGTAGGGACGCTGGGCGTTGGGAAGGCCGGTCGCGGCGGGGGCGCCGTCGGGCGCGGCGCGGCACAGAACGGTGCCGTCGCGGTCCAGGACGGACAGGTTGCGGTACTCGGGGGCGCGTTGCGCCAGCCGGATCAGATGGGCCTGGCATTGGGCGTAGTCGCCGGACCGCAGGGTGGCCGATTCCGCGATGGAGGTGACCATCAGCCGCGCGCCGTCGACGATTCGCGCCTGCTCCCCTTCGACCAGATGCAGCAGCCGCTCGGCCTGGGTCGCGACTTCCTCGGCGCGTTCCGCACGGAACTGGAACACGCTGTAGGCTTGGATGCCCAGGGCCGGCAGGACGGCCAGAAGCACCAGCAGGAAAAGGCGGGCCAGCAAGGTCATCGTGTCACAGGCTCCCATCGGGCGGGAAAGCGGCCGGAACCAAAAGTCCGCTATCGTTTCGCCTGTGTTCCGAATAACCTTTGCATGGTTAAATCGCAGTTAATGCCTCGGGTTTATTTTCTTGAAGACCGGCAGCTTGCCGGAACTTTGCTGGAAATAAAGGGGTAGATGGAGGGGTGTGTCATAGATTTACTTTTGAGTTTCTCTTAAAATTTTGCATTCTCTCTTGTCGAAAGAGGTAATCATCGCCCCTTTCGATGGATGGGTGGTTGGGCCCCTCTTCTGCAACCCGTGGTAAATGCGGGATGCATGACATCCTGAATCGGATCACCCGCTTCCAGCGGAGGACGGGCGTGCTACAGTGCACACCCCGCCGCTCCGGAAGACCCGCTTGCCGTCGAAGTCCCATCATCGTCCGCTGGTTCTTCTGCTGCTGGCCGCACTGCTGCCGCTGGTGGTCCTGTCCGCGGTTCTCGGCGGTGCCTGGCTGCGGGGGCAGCAGAGCGCGATGGAGGCCAACGCCATTGCGCTGGTGGACCGGCTGTCCGCCCTGGTGAACCGCGAACTGTCCGCGCAGATGGACGCGCTGAAGGCGATGGCGGCGTCGCCCCAGCTGGACGGGCTGGCGGTGGGCGGTGAGGTCGATGCCGTTGCCTTCTTCGAATACGCCGAACGGGTGCAGGGCGCGCTTCCGCTGTGGACGACCATCGTCCTCAGCGATGTCCAGGGAAACCGGCTGGTCGACGCTCCCTTCCTGGTGGGCGGCGTCAGGGGCAAGGTGCTGGACCTGGACAGCCACCGGCGGGTGGTGGAGACGGGAAAGCCGGTGGTCGGCACGATCCTGCGCGGCCCGCGCGGCAGCCACGCCTTCCCCATCCGCGTTCCGGTGACGCGCAACGGCGCGCCGGTCGCCGTTCTGTCGGCGGTGGTGATGCCGGAGGGCTTCCAGAGCCTGCTGTTCGGCAACAGCCTGCCGCCGGGCTGGATCGCCGCGGTCATCGATGCCGAAGGACGTGTGGTGGCACGGGCCGGCGGTGAGCCGGACATGATTGGGCGCCAGGCCAGCGAAAACGCGCTCCGCGCCCGCCGCGCCGCCGGCAGCGGCGTCTATGACGGGATGAGCCTGGAAGGCACGCCGACGGTGGTCGCCTTCCGCAAGCTGCCCGACTATGGATGGTCGGTCCATTTCGCCATCCCGCGGGACGCCTATCGGGCGCCGGTCTCCAACGCGTTGTGGTTGGCCGGCGCGGGGGCGCTGGCCAGCCTGACCATGGCCGGCGCCTTCCTGTGGCTTTTCGCCCGCGAATTGCGGCTGCGTCGCCGTCAGGAGGCGGCACGGGAGGAAAGCCTGCGGCTGGAGGCCCTGGGCCGCATGACCGGCGGCGTCGCCCACGACATCGCCAATCTGCTGACCGTCGTGATGAGCGGCATCGCCGTCATCCGCAGCCGTCCCAACGATCCGGCGCGCATCACCCGCGTGCTGCCCGAGATCGAGGGTGCGGTGGCGCGCGGGCAGTCGCTGATGCGGCAGATGGCCGCCTTCGGCCGCCGCAGCGTCTACGAGCCGGTGCCCTTCCGTCTCCAGGACCGCAAGGAGTCGCTGGAGGCCCTGCTGGCGCGCTCCGCCGGCAGCGCGGTGGACACCGCACTGATCGTTCCGGACAATCTCTGGCCCATCCTGGCCGATCCGGACGCCATGGAGGTGGCTCTGCTCAATCTGGCGGTGAACGCGCGCGACGCCATGCCGGACGGCGGGACGCTCACCATCATGGCGGAAAACCGCGGCCTGCCGGGCCGGCGGGGCGACGACACCGGACTGGCTGGCGATTTCGTGGCGCTGGCCGTCCGCGACACCGGGACCGGCATCTCGCCGGAGCATCAGCGCCAGATCTTCGAACCTTTCTTCACCACCAAGCCGGAGGGGAAGGGGACCGGGCTGGGGCTCAGTCAGGTCTTCGGCTACGCCCGGCAGTCGGGCGGGACGGTCACGGTGACCAGCACCGTCGGGGCCGGCACCACCGTGACGCTCTATCTGCCGCGGGCGCCGGCGGGCGACGATCACGGCTGAACCGGACGGTGGCCGGGGCGGTGGCCGGGGTAATGGCCGGGGTGGCTGGGAACCGCCGGCCGTGCGCCGTGTTGAACGGGCGCCATGGACATTGCATTCCGCACGCCCCCCCATTCCACCACGACGGACGGCGCCCCGCGCACGGTCGGCGTGGAGGTCGAATTCGCCAACCTCGACGCCCCCTCCGCGGCCGCGGTGGTGCACCGCCTTTACGGCGGCGCGCTGCAACCGGAAAGCCCGCACCGCTGCCGGGTGACCGGCACGCGGCTGGGCGACTTCTCGGTGGAACTGGACATGCGCTCCGCGCATCCCGAAAAGATGGAGGCCGGCAAGGCGCAGGAGGATGAACCCGGAGCGCTCAAGAAGGCGGTAGGCAAGGCGGTGGACGGCGCGGTGGAGGCGCTGCGGCCCTGGTGGGGAAACATCGGCAGCCTCGTCATGCCCTTCGAGATCGCCGCCCCGCCCATTCCCATCGCCCGACTTGCCGAGCTGGAGCCCCTCTTCGCCGCTCTGAGCGCCCAGGGTGCGGCCGGCACGGACGCCAGCCCGCTGTTCGCCTTCGGCCTGCACCTGAACCCGCAGGTGGCGCGCACCGACGGGGAGTATGTGCTGGACCATCTCAAGGCCTTCCTGCTGCTGGCCCCGTGGCTGCGCCGCGAGATCCGCGTGGACCCGACCCGGCGCCTGACCGGCTTCATCGCCGCCTTCCCGGTGGATTACGCGGTGAAGGTCGTCGACCCCGCCTACCGTCCGGATCTCGACGGCCTGATCGGTGGTTATCTGGAGGCCAACCCGACCCGCAATCGCGAGCTGGACCTGTTCCCTCTGTTCGCCCATCTCGCCCCGGAGACCATGGCGGCCACGCTGAGCGACCCGCATGTGCGGCCCCGCCCGACCTTCCATTACCGCCTGCCGAACGCCCGGCTGGGCGATCCGGATTGGAGTCTGGCCCAGGACTGGAACCGCTGGGTGGCGGTGGAGGAGCTGGCGGCGGACCGCGACCGGCTCGACGCGTTGGGGGAGGACTTCCGCGCCTTCGCCGCCCGCAAGGCGCTGGACGGCTGGGCCGCCGAGGCGGGCCGGCGGCTCGCCATCTGACGGGGACCGGGATGGCCGCCTTCATCGCAGGGGGACGCCCCCTGATCGGAGTCACCGCGTCGGTGCACGGCAGCCGCATCGCCTGGTGGGCGAACCGCCTGGCGCTGCGCCGCGCCGGGGCGCGGGCGGTGCGCATCACGGCGCGCGACCCCTTTCCCATCGAGCGGCTGGACGGTCTGGTGGTCGGCGGCGGCGACGACATCGACTCCGCCCTCTACGGCGAGAGCGCGCGCCCGAAGATGCGCATCGACCCGGAGCGCGACCGGCTGGAGCTGTGCGCGCTGGACGGCGCGGCGGCGCGGCGGCTTCCCGTTCTGGGGATTTGCCGGGGCTCGCAGATGATCAACGTGCACCGCGGCGGCTCGCTGCTCACCGACATCCACGAAGTGTACGAGGAGGCGCCGCGCCTGCGCACCGTCCTGCCGCGCAAGCGCATCCGCATCGACCCGCGCAGCCATCTCTACCGCATCCTGGGCATTGCCGAATGCCGGGTGAACGCGCTGCATCATCAGGCGGTGGACCGGCTGGGCGACGGCCTGCGCGTGGTGGCGCGCGAGACGGTGGGGATCGTCCAGGGGATCGAGGCGGTCCACCACCCCTTCCTGATCGGCGTGCAGTGGCATCCCGAATATCTGGTCGCCGACCCGCGCCAGCAGGCGCTGTTCCGCACCCTGGCCGCCACCGCCGCCGGAGCCGCCAGCCTGGAGGACGCCGCCACCCTGTAGCCGATCCCCTGATCGCGCTGCCCCCTTAACTGTTCGGTGTGCCACCATTTCCCTCGCGCGCGGAAGTGGCTATCCTAACGATCGGGCCCAATGATCGGGTTTGGCGATCGGGCCGCCGCAACGGCGGAGGGGCAAGGGCGTGACGGAGAAACAGGCGGGCCGGCGGCTTCGGCTGCACACGGTGACGATGCTCACCGCGCTGGCCACGGCGTTTCTGATGGCCGGGCTGACCCTCGGGGTGGGCGGTGCCTTCGTCCGGGTGCTCGACCTTGCGGAAGAGGCGGACCGCGCCATCGTCCCCCAGATCACCCGCCAGCACCAATACGCCGTCTTCGCCGCCCGCATGGGCCAGCTCGCCGAGGCCGTCCTGCGCTCCCGCTCGCCGGAGGAGCGCGCCGGCGCCCTGGCCGAGGTGGAGGGCGTGTCGCAGCGCTTCGCGGCGGACGCGGCGGCCCCGGAGCTGCTGCAACGGCTCGAACAAGCCATCCAGGCGGTGCGCCGCACCGCGGAGCGGGCCGACGCCATCGACGCCATGGCGGCGCAGGCCGTCGCCCTGCAGCGCAGGGGGGACGAAGCCTTTCTGAGCCTGCTGCGCTCCGGCGCGCCCCTGGCGGTGCAGGAGCCCTACCACCGCGCGCTGGAGGCGCTGGCCGCGGGGATGATCGCGGCGGACACGGAGCAGCTCGCCGGTGAGGTCGCCCGCTTCCACGAGCACGCCGCCGCGGTGGTGAACGCGCTGATCCCTCTGGAGGCGGGGGAGCGGGCGCCGCTGGCCCGCACCGCGCGCGACCTGGACGGGCTGGGCGAACTGTTCACCCTGCGCCGGTCCATTCTGTCCGAAGCGGGGCTGATGGGGCTGGAGACGGAAATCGCCCACGGCGTGCTGAACGACCTCAGCGGCAGCCTGACCGACGCCGCCGCGACCAACACGCGGCGCATTGCCGAAACCTTGACCGATCAGGCCCGCAGCGGCCTGTGGATCGTGCTGGTTGGGCTGGGCGTCGCCTCGGCGGTGCAGACGGTGCTCTACGTGCTGCTGCGCGTCCATGTGGTCCGCCCGATCCGCCGGGCCTCGCAAGCCTTGGCCATGGTGCAGCGGGAACGCCGGACCGTCCGCCTGCCACCCGCCCTGTTCGCGGAGCTTCATGCCATCTCCACCAGCGTGGAGCGGTTCGGAACGGCGCTGGTGGAAACCCACGCCTACGCCGAGGCGCTGAAGGCGGGGGAGGAGCGGATGCGCGCGATCCTGGCGGCCTCGCCCTTTCCCATCGTGATCGCCCGTCGGTCGGACGATGCCGTCCTGTTCGCCAACCCGCAGGCCGAGGCGCTGTTCGGGACCGAGGGGCCGCGCCTGACGCTGACGCGCAACGCGCGCTTCTTCGTCCACCCGTCCGACGCTGTCCGGCTGTCCCGCCTGGTGGCCGTGCAGGGGGCGGCGAGCGACCTGGAGATGGAGATGCGCACCGCCGGGGGCCGGCCCTTCTGGGCGATGATCTCCGCCGTGGAGATCCGCGACGTGGACGAGCCGGCCATCCTCATCGCCGTCAACGACATCACCCTGCGCAAGCGGTCGGAGGAGGAGACGGAGGCCGCCAAGCAGCGCGCCGAAGGCGCCCTGGCCGATCTGCGCGACACCCAGACCCACCTGATCCAGGCGGAGAAGATGGCCTCGCTCGGCGGGATGGTGGCGGGGGTGGCGCACGAGGTGAACACGCCGGTGGGCATCGCCCTGACCGGCATCACCCACCTGGCCGACCAGACCCGCAAGGTGGTCCGCGGGGTCGAGGCCAACACGCTGCGCCGCGCCGACTTCACCGGTTATCTGACCACCGCGGGGGAGGCCTGCCGGCTGATCGAAAGCAACCTGAACCGCGCCGCCGAGCTGATCCAGAGCTTCAAGCAGACCGCCGTGGACCAGACCAGCGAGGAGCGGCGCCGCGTCGATCTGGCCGCCTATCTGGACGACGTGCTGACCAGCCTGCGCCCGCGGCTGAAGCAGACCCCCCACCGGGTGGTGGTGGACTGTCCGGCGGGGCTGTGGGTGGACAGCTATCCCGGCGCGCTGTTCCAGGTCTTGACCAACTTGACCATGAACGCGGTGATTCACGCCTATCCGGACGGACGGGCGGGCACGCTGACCATCGCCGTGACCCGCCCCAACCCGCAGGAGGTCGAACTGCGCTTCTGCGACGACGGTTGCGGCATTCCCGCCGCCCATCTGGGGCGTGTCTTCGACCCCTTCTTCACGACGCGGCGCGGCGAGGGGGGCAGCGGGCTCGGCCTGCACATCGTCTACAACATCGTGACCACCCGCCTGCGCGGCAGCATCCGGGTGGACAGCCGCGAGGGCSGCCKGGAGGTCCCGGCGCGCCCTTCGCTGCAAACCTTGAAGGCGATTAATTGAAGGCGGTTACTTGCTGCCGTCCGGGCCGCAGTTCGGGGTGCCCGGCGGGCAATGGGTGCCGGTCGCGGTCTGGTTGTCGCGAGCCGGGTTGCTGCTGGTGGCGCTGCCCATACCCGACGGTGCGGTGGTCTGGCCCTGCCAGGTGCCGCCCGACGAGCCGCTGCCCATGGAGCCATTGCCCATGGTGCTGCCCGACGAACCGGGCATCGTGTTGTTCCCCGGCATTGTGTTCATGGTGCCGGACGAGCCGGCGGTGCCCGGCGAGGTGACGCTGCCCGGTGTGGAGCCCGGACCGGAGGTGCTCAGGCCGGTGGACGGCGATGTGGTGGTGCTGGGAACGGTCGGGCTCACGGCGGTGCCGCCCGATTGGGCGACGGCGGAGCCGGCCATCAGGGCGAGCGCCGAAGCGGCGGCGATCAACAGGGTACGCATCCTCATCTCTCCATCTGGTGATGGCGCCCTTTGGCCGGGCGCCCTCCTGGCGGGGGTTCGGGCGGGGATTCAGTCCGGCGCCCTGCGGCCCGGCGCCCTGCGGCGCGCCCGTCCCCCATTCGCCCATCCCCAACAGGAGGCTGGGCGCATCGTTTCGGAAAAACCGGACAGTCATCCGATCCTTTGGCCCAATCTTTTGGCGAATCGCACATCGTCCGGGCTTTCCGTCCGCCACCATCCGGAAGCGGCCGCCGGGCGATTCCGGAGCAGCCGGGCGGCCCGCGGAACAGGCCGCCGCCGGAAAGGTTGACGCAAGCACCGTTACGGCACGTCGAGGCAGGAATGAGCGATCATCGGGATGCGGCGGACCTTGCCGGGGCGCGGCCCATCCTGCGCCCCGGCGCCACCTGCTGGCGGGCCGAACGCGCGGACCGGGTGGCCGTGCTGGTCGATGGCGCCGCCTTCTTCGCGGCGGTGCGCGCCGCCCTGCTGCGGGCGCGGCGGTCGGTGATCCTGCTCGGCTGGGACATCGATCCGCGGATGCGCCTCGATCCCCACGACCCGGAAACGCTGGGCGACTTCCTCGCCCGCCTGATCCATCACCGCCCGTCGCTGCGGATCCACGCGCTGAAGTGGGACATGCCGTTCCCGATCTCGCTGGAGCACCCGCACGGTCCGCTGGAGCGGCTGAACCGGCGCACCGGCCCGCGGCTGACGCTGGAACTGGACGACGCCCTGCCGGTGGGCGCGGCGCAGCACCAGAAGCTGGTGGTGGTCGACGACGCGCTGGCCTTCTGCGGCGGCATCGACCTCGCCGGCGACCGTTGGGACACGCCGGAGCATCGCGACAACGACCCGCGCCGCCGCTGGCCGACCGGGGAGCTTCACGCGCCGCGCCACGACGTCATGATGGCGGTGGACGGCCCCGCCGCCCGCGCGCTGGGTGTGATGGCGCGCGAGCGCTGGAGCCACGCCACGGGGCAGGCGCTGCCGCCTCCGCCGCCGGACGTTGTTTCGGATGGGGGCGCCGATCCCTGGCCGGAGGGGCTGCACCCGCTGATCACCGACGCGGTGGTGGGCATAGCCCGCACGCTTCCCGACTGTCTGGTCGGCCGTCCGGTCCGCGAGAACGAGGCGCTGACCTTCGCCGCCATCGCCGGGGCGCGGCGCAGCATCTATCTGGAGAACCAGTATTTCGCCTCCTTCCGGGTGGCCGAGGCGCTGGCCCGGCGGCTGCGCGAGCCGGACGGGCCGGAGGTGGTGGTCGTCGTCCCCATGGAAAGCCCGAGCTGGTTCGACCGCATGGCCATGGACACGCCGCGCGGCGTGGTGCTTCAGGAACTGCGCGCCGCCGACCGCCATGGACGGCTGCGCGCCATGACCCCGCTGACCGAGGGCGGCAACGGCATCGTCGTGCATTCCAAGCTGATGGTGGTGGACGACCGGCTGCTGCGCATCGGGTCGAGCAATCTGAACAACCGTTCCATGGGCTACGACACGGAATGCGACCTGGCGGTGGAGGCCCCGCCGGGGGACCGCAGCACCGCCAACGCCATCGGCGCGGTGCGCAACCGTCTGCTGGCCGAGCATATGGGCGTGGATCCGTCGGACCTGACCGCCGCCGTCCGCGCCACGGGCAGTCTGGTGGCCGCCATCGACCGGTTGAACAAGCCGTCGGGGCGCCGGTTGGCGCCGCTGCCCGACACCGACCCCGGCCTGACCGAGCAGGCCTTCGCCGCCTTGCGCATCGCCGATCCCGATCGTCCCGAGGAAGCCTGGGCGGTGTGGAAGCGCATGCCCCCGGCCCCCGCGCCGGCCCGCTCCCTGACACGCGCGGTGGGTGCGGCCCTGTTCACCGCCGGGGCGATCGCCGGGGTCTACGCCGTTGCACAGGCCATTGTCGAGACCGAGCGCGGCGATCGCTGAGCGGTTTGCCGCCTCCCGCCGTCAGGCGGCGCGCTTACGGATGCCGGACAGGCCGCGCAGGTCCTGCTCCAGAACGTTCAGCCGCGCCAGCCCGCCGCTGATCGCGTCCAGCTCCCGGCGCAGCCCCTCGGGCACGCGCAGGTCGCCGGCGAAACCGGCCAGGGCGTCGGACAAGGAATCGCCCAGCCGGTCCAGTTCGCCCATCAAGTGCCGCTCGTGCCCGGCGACGTCCTGCTGGCCAGTGCTGAGGCTTTGCAGGCGGTCGGCCAGATCGGACAGCAGCGCGTGCTCGGCGGCCACCTTGGCCTGGGCATCCTGCCCGGCGATCTGCTGGGCGATCGCCTGCTGCATGCGGTCGATGCCCTTCTGGATCACCTGGATGGCCTCGTTCGACTGGCGGGCCAGATCGCGCACCTCGTTCGCCACCACGCGGAAACCGTGGCCGTACTCTCCGGCCCGCGTCGCCTCGATGGCGGCGTTCAGCGCCAGCATGTTGGTGGCGGACATGATGCGGGTGATGGCGTTGACCGAATCCTCCAGCGCGCGGGACTCAGCGACGATCTGCTCGAACCGCGTCAGGTCGGAGGTCGCCTCCGCCCGGCGGCGGTCCAGATGCTCCTGAAGGCTGGCGAGAAGCTCCCGGTTCTCCGTGGCGCAGCGCTGGGCGTCGTCGTGGCGGCCGGCGACCTGCATCCCGCTGTCGCGGATGAAGCCGACCAGAGCGGCCACCGCGTCCTGCGTGTCGGACAGGCGGCCGCGCAGGGCCTGCACCTCCCGCTCCGCCTGGTCGAGCGCCGCGCCGACGCGGGCCTTGGCCAGTTCGACCGCCTGCGGCACCTCGGCGATGGCGCGCTCCGTCTCCGGCGGGATGCCTTGGGGGCGTCGCGCGAAGGCCAGCCGGGCGGCGCACAGGCTGCCGAACTCGTCCAGCGGGCCGTCCATGCCGTTGTCGCGCAGCAGGCGCCGCCAGACCTCCAAATCCCGGTGCAGGGTGACGAACAGGCGGTTGGCCTCGTCCGTCGTCAGCGTCTCGCCGTCGAAGGTCAGATGTTCGTGCGGGATGAAGTTGAACAGCGACGTGACCATGGTCCGCCGCGTTTCCAGAACCCAATACTGGACGACCATCACCACCATGATGGTGACGATCATGCCGAGCGCCGCCGCCGGTCCCTCCGGCACGCCGAAACGGTGCAGCGTGGCGTTCCACAGCGGGTTGAGGAGGACCACCACCAGGATCACCGGAACGCCGATGATGAGAAGAAGCAAAGCCTGCGCCTTCAGGAATCCCTTGCTGAGCATCGCCCCCTCGTCACCCTGTCCAGTGGTCATTCCGAATCCTCGCGCAATCAAAAGGACGCTTCAGTCCTTTGTGTTCGCGCATGGTAAAACCACACACCATAAAAGGTAAAGAAAGATTGAGTTTGCCTTGCATTCGAGACAATTTTTCTCGGAAGGCCGAGGCTCGGCCGCAATGGCGGTGCGGAACGGGCAAATCAGTTCGGGAAAAACGGCCTGGAATCGGGCCGGAATCGACGCGGGCGAGCCGTTTCCGGCCCGCCCGTTCTTGATCATGCACGGTCTGCGTCAAATGGCAGCACAGCCCGTCAGGAGCGCGTTTCCGCCACCGAGCCCGGCTCGGAGATCACGATGTCCACACGGCGGTTCTGCTGGCGTCCCGACTCCGTGCTGTTGGAGGCGACCGGCTGGGCCGACCCCAATCCCTGGGCGGTGATGCGGCTGGGGTTGACGCCGCGCGCGGTCAACGCATCGCGCACCGCCATGGCCCGCTCCTCGGACAGGCGCAGGTTGGTGGCCGACGAACCGGTGGTGTCGGTGTAGCCCTCGATCCGCACGGTCCGTTCCGGATTGCGCTGGAGGAAGTTGGCGAGTTCGCTCAGACGCGCGTCGGCGCCCGGAGTCAGGCGGGCGCTGCCGGTGGCGAACAGCACGTCGCCCAGCGACATCACCAGACCGCGCTCCGTCCGCTCCGCCTGAAGGGCGCGGATCTGGTCCTGGAGGCGGTAGGTCTCGGCGTTGGCGACGACCTGCTGCGCGCCCTTCATCGCTGCCACGTCCTGGGCGATCTGGATCTGCCGGTTGGCGAGATAGGCCTGATGGTCCATCTCCGCCGTGTTGCCGTCGCTGCGCGCCCGCTCGCCGCGCTGCAGCGCCTCTTCGGCGCGGCGCAGCTCCAGCGTGGCGTTGCTCGCCAGCTGCGGGTTGGCGGCGGCGCCGGAATAGGACAGGCGCGCCTGGGCCAGGGCCGGCGTGTCGTCCGGGGTGGCGCAGGCGCCGAGCGACAGGGCGACGACGCCGAGCGAGGCCAGGGCCAGGCTTTTCCTCACCTTGCGGGTCTTCTCGTTTGCGGCGTGCATCACGGCGTGCCCTCCAGCGTGCGCGGGGAATCCCAGGTCGAGGTCCCGCTCATGCCCGACGGGGCCAGGGGAGCGGCGGCGGACGCGGCGGGCGCCCGGCCCGCAGCGCCCGGCATACCGGCGTTGGGCAGGCCGGCATTGGGGTTGGCGAGCGTGCGCACCGCGCTGGCGGCCTGCTGCGCCGTCGCGCGCTGCGAGCGCACGGTGGCGAGTTCGGCGTCGGCCTGCGCCTGCTCGGCGAGGCGGCGGGCCTTGGTCCGCTCGTCCTCGCGCATCGCGGCGTCGGCGGCGGCCAGCTTCTCGCGGGCGGACTGGAACTCCGCGGGGGCATGCTGGAGGGCGCCGGCCCGTTCGGCCTGCTGGATGGCCTGCGCCGACGCGCCGAGCTGGGCGGTGGGCGGCGGCACGCTGCCGGCGCAGGCGGCCAGACCGACCGACGCCGACAGGATGACGGCGGCCCTCCATCCCACCCTGGGCCATCCGAATGTCGAAGTGCTGTTGCGGTTCATGCTGCGGCTTCCCGAATGACCGCGGCGCACGGCCGCGGGAGAGTGAACGCCGCTCCAACGCGCCGCCGGGTGGAAGGTTCCTTCTCGGCACATCCGCACCGGGAAACCGCCCGCTTGCGCGCACAAAGACGGCCGGGGGAGCGCCCCGGCCGCAAGGTCTGCCTGGATGGGAGGATGGATGGGGAGGGGTTTACTTCTGGATGCCGGTGACCTGCTGCTGGGCCTTGTTGCCGATGCCGGCGGCGAGGTTGGAGACGGTGCCGAGGTTCTGGTTGAACAGGGCACCCGGCGCGCCGAACTGCATGGCCTTGACCTGCTGCTGGGCGGTGTTGCCGATGCCGACCGCGCTGTTGCTGACGGTGCCGGCGTTGCTGTTGAAGCCGCCCAGAGCGAAGGGCGCCTTCACCCCGCCGCCCATCCCGCCACCGGTCTGCAGGCCGAAGACCTGCTGCTTGGCCTTGTTGCCGACTCCGGCGGCGAGGTTGGAGACGTTGCCCAGGTTGGAGGCGGTGCCGAAGGGACCGGCCAGCCCGCCGCCGGCTTGAACGCCCATCACCTGCTGCTGCGCCTTGTTCTGGATGCCCGCGGCGGTGTTGGAGATGACGCCCAGGTTGCTGGCGTTGCCCAGCGGGATGCCGCCGGTCATCAGGTCGCCGGCGAAGGCCGGGGCGGAGCAGAGCAGGACGGCGGCGGCGGCGATCAGGGTGGTGTGGCGCATGGTGTGGTTTCCTTCCGGTGTCTGGGGGAGTTGGCTTCTGGGGGGTGTCTGCCGGTTCCGTCTGCGTCGGAGCCCGGCCTGTTCGATGACCGGACAGTACGCCCCGCCGCCCATCCCCGCTGTGGCCTGCGCCACACTCGGATGCGGTTTGCTTACAGCGCCGCATGCTTGACGTTCATCAAGACTCCGTCGGGCAAATCAGTGTCTTCTCCGTCCCCATGACCACCGACCTTCTCCTCGCCGCCCTGTTCCTGTTCGCCACCCACGCCGTGCCGTCCTGGCCGGGGGTGCGGCCGTGGCTGATCGCCCGGATGGGGCGGGGTGGGTTCGTCGCCCTGCATTCGTTGGGCTCGCTGCTGGCGCTCGGCCTGTTCGTCTGGGCCTACCGCGAGGCCGGGGGCGGCGAGCCGCTGTTCGTTCCCGCCGGCTGGGCGGCGCCGCTGGTCGTCGCGCTGATGCCGCTGTCCTTCCTGCTGATCGCCGCCCGCGTCACCAGCAAGGCCGGCGAGCCCGACGCCCCCAACCCGCCGCGGGGCATCTACCGGATCACCCGCTTTCCCGGCAGCATGGGGCTGCTGCTGTGGGCGCTGCTGCATCTGCAAGCCACCGGGGACGGGCGGCGGGTCGTGCTGTTCGTCGCGATGGCGGCCATCGCCCTGTTCGCCATGGTCAAGAACGACTGGCTGCTGCGGCGTGGTGCTGCCGGACGGGACTACCGCGCGGAGACCTCCGCGCTGCCCTTCGCCGCGATCCTGGCCGGACGCCAGAGCTTCCGACCCGGAGAGATCGGCTGGGGCCGTATCCTGGGCGCGCTGGCCGCCTACGCCGCGATGATCGCGGTGCATCCCTGGCTGTTCGGGGTCAGCCCGCTCTATTGGCTGTAGCAGGACGGCACACCGTGCCACTCCACCTGTTGACGGTCCTGAGACCAGACCGCACAGGAAGGACAGCGCCATGGAGCATCACACCGGCCCCGACGACCCCCGCGTCCGCGAGCGTGCCCATGCCATCTGGGAGCGTGAGGGCCGTCCCGAGGGGCGCCACATCGCGCATTGGCAGCAGGCCGCCCGCGAGATCGCCGAGGAGGATGCCGTCCCCGGTCCGGAGGCTGGGCTGCAGACCCCCGACAGCGCCAGCGAGCGCGCTCTGCACGAGGCCGCCGAGCATCTGCGCGGCGTGGACGCGCACAGCCACCACCACCAGTCGTCGCCGGCGGAAGGCTGATTATCAGTCCTCGTCGTCCAGGGACAGCTGGCGAACCTCCAGCCGGGGATCGGGCCGTTGGGAATTGGGCTGGGGCAGCGGGCGCGGCTCCGCCGCCCGGCGCGCGGCGGTGGGGGGCGCGGCGCGGGGCGGGCGCAGCGGCTTGTTCACCGTTCCGCGCGGCCCGATGCTCGGCTCGTCGCCGAAGTCGGGCAGGGGCGGGCAGCGGTCCATCACCGCGCGCATCAGGACGGCGACGCGGTCCGTCTGCTTGCGCAGGCCCTGCCCGCGCTCCCCCTCATAGAGCGGGTCGTCGAGGAACTTGCGGATCTCCATCAGTGCGCGGAACTCCACCCCCACCGTCTCGTGGGTGCCGATGGGCAGCGCCTTGACCCGCGCGAAGGTGTTGAAGAAGCCGAGGCTCTCCTCCACGAACAGGATCACCATGCGGGCGTGCAGACGCTCCAGCGCGGTGGTCATCGGGCCGATCAGCTCCTCCATCTCCGACGGGGCGGCGTCCAGCCGTTCCTGGGTCACCGCGGCCAGCGAGAAGAAGTCGCGCACCTTGCGGGAGAATTTGCGGTAGCGGCCCATCCCGCCGACCGACACGCGCTCCCGCGCCGCCGCCGCCAGATCCGCGCAGGTCTTCAGCATGTCGTCGAGCCGCATCAGCATGCGGGCGACCTCGCGCTGGCGCTGGGCCGCGCTGACCATGGGGGCGGGCGGGGCCTGCCGGCGGGGAGGGGAGGGGCGGCCGATCATCAGACCATGGTTATCCCGATCCGGTCCGCCGGGTCTAGTTCCCCGTGCGGACGTTCAGCACCCGTTCGCTGCCGCCGCGCAGGACGGTCACCTGAAGCGGCGTGCCGGCCCGCACCAGACCCATGCGGTTGCGGAAGTCGGTGGCGCTGCGCACCGGTCGCCCGTTCACCGCGGTCACCACGTCGCCGCTGCGAAACCCGGCGCGGTCGGCGGCGGACCCGCGCTCCACCTGGGCGATGACCGCCCCGGCGTCCCCGGTCAGGTTCATGCTGTCCGCCAGATCGGGGGTCAGGTCCTGGATGGAGACCCCCAGCCGGCCGCGCCGCACCTCGCCGTACTCGACCAGCTGCTCCATCACCGAGCGGACGATGCTGACCGGGACGGCGAAGCCGATGCCGACCGACCCGCCCGCCGGGCCGATGATCGCGGTGTTGATGCCGACCAGCTCCCCGTTGAAGTTCACCAGCGCGCCGCCGGAATTGCCGGGGTTGATGGAAGCATCGGTCTGGATGAAGTCCTCGTACCCCTCGATCTTCAGACCGCTGCGGCCGAGCGCCGAGACGATGCCGGAGGTCACCGTCTGGCCCAGCCCGAAGGGGTTGCCGATGGCGACCAGGAAGTCGCCGACCTTCAACTGGTCCGAATCGCCCCAGGACAGGGCGGTCAGCTTCTCCGCCTCGATCTTCAGCAGCGCGATGTCGGTCGCCGCGTCCCGCCCGACCAGCTTGGCGCGCAGGCGGCGGCGGTCCTTCAGGGTGACGGCGATCTCCTGCGCGTTTTCCACCACATGGGCGTTGGTGATGACGTAGCCGCGCCGCGCGTCCACGATGACTCCCGACCCGGCGCTGACCTGGGGGCGGGCCTGCTGCTCGGGAACGTTGAAGAAGCGACGGAAGAAGGGATCGCGCAGCAGCGGGTTCTCGGCCTGCGGCGCCCGCGACAGGACGGCGATGTTGACGATGGCGGGGGTCACCTGCTCCAGCATCGGCGCGATGGTCGTCACGCCGGTGACCCCGGCGGGCAGGGCTGCCGCGGCGGGGGCGGGCACCAGACCGGTGCCTGGAACGCCGATCCCCAAAAGCCCGGCCACGCACGCCGCCCCCGCAAACCGAAGCGCCGCGAACCGAAGCGCCCCGAACCGAAGCGTCGTCCTCATCGGCATCTTGTCCCCGTTCCTGTTGTTCCGAACCGCGTTTCCGCGGCTGATGTGGGCGAACGGCGCCCTTGGGTCAAGCCTGCGCGCACTTTGCCCCACCGCTCGGCCAGCGCCGGGGCGGCGGAGTATAGGGCAGCGGCGGCGACGCGAGAATCCTCAATGCCGTGGCCCGGTCTTCATTGTCCGCTCCGCTCCGGTGACCGACTTCCATGCCTGGTTGCATGACGACGGGGTGCGTCATCGTGCACCGTCCATGACGTCATTAAGACTTTGTTCAGCGGGATCTGCGAGGCAAAGGTGTATGGGATTTGTCTGAAATCCAGGCCATGTCCGGTGTAACCTCAGTTTTCCCAAGACGTGCTTTCCTCCATGGCGGATTCTCAACAGCGGCCCGCCGACGGTGACGACGATGAGCGATGTTCCTCTGATGGAACTGACCGAGCATGACTACCTCCAGATGGAGGAGGCGCTGTCGCAGACCGCGCGCGGCCGCGCGTTCCTGCGCATGCGCGACCGGCGATCCCGCGTGGTCGCGGTGGACGAGTTCCACCGGCTGACCGGCGCGCTGGAACAGCAGGTCAACCGGCTGCGCGGGGTGGACCCCGGCGCCTTGCCCCGCCCGCTGCCGGGGGTCGGCATGAGCGGCGGCATGGGGGACGGCTTGCAGCTTCAGCAGGAGCTGATGTCGATCACCCAGGTGGTGCGCGAGACGCGCAGCGACATCGCAGCACTGCGCCCCGCCGACACCGGGTCGAACCGCATCGAGGCGGCGACCGGCGAGCTGGACGAGATCGTCGCGGCGACCGAGAGGGCGACCACCGACATCCTGAACGCCACCGAGAAGATCCAGGAGATCACCCAGGGCATCCCGCGCACCGATCCCGACATCGCGGAGATGGTCGACGCCATCGACGCCTGGAGCATCGAGATCATGACCGCCTGCGCCTTCCAGGACATCACCGGTCAGCGCACCACCAAGGTGGTCAACACGCTGCGCTACATCGAGCAGCGCGTGAACACGATGATCGAGATCTGGGGCGTCGACCGCATCGCCACCGCCTCGGAAACCGCGTCCATGGGCGAGGGAGCGTCCCACCGCAAGCTGGGCGACACCCGGCCCGACGCGCATCTTCTGAACGGACCGCAGCTCGGCGGGCCGGAGGTCAGCCAGGACGACATCGACGCCCTGTTCGACACACTGGCCACGCAGATCCCCCAGGTGCTGGAACGGGCCGAGCCGGCCGAGGCGCCCGCACCGCCCCCTCCGCCTCCTTCTCCGCCTCCCGCCGCTGCGAAGCCGGCCCCGCGACCCGCCGCCCCGGCGCCCGAACCGTCGGGCGGCGGCAGCGGGATTTCGCAGGCCGACATCGACGCTCTGTTCGCCTGAGGCGCCGATGGCGAACGACGGCTCCCACAAGTCCCGGATACGCTTGAGCCAGGAACAGCTGGACCGGGTGTGCGAGCGCCATGTCCGCTTCACCGAGGGGCGGCCCAACGGCGCCCGCGCCAACCTGCCCTTCTTCGACCTGACCGGACTCGACCTGTCGGGCCGCAACCTGACCGGCGCGCATCTGTCGGGCGCCATCCTGCGCGACGCCCGGATGCAGGGCACCATCCTGGACCACGCCGACCTCTATGGCGCGGACCTGCGCGGCGCCGACCTCTCGGAGGCCCGCCTCTACCGCACCGACATGCGCGGCGCCAACGTGCGCGGCGCCATCCTGGACGGCGCGGTGATGGTGGAGGTCGACCTGCGCGACGGCAGCGTCGCCAACCGCAGCGCGTCCGGCGAGTTGAAGGTGGTCGGCTTCGAGCCGGGACCGGCGGACATGTCCTCGGCCAAGCTGACCAACGCCGACATGGCGCGGGCCAAGCTGTCGGGCAGCTTCGCGCGGGCGGCGGACTTCACCAACTCGCGGCTGTCGGGGGCGCGGCTCCAGCGCACCGACCTGCGCGACTGCAACTTCTCCGGCGCCGACCTCCAGGGGGCGGACCTGAACGGTGCCGACCTGCGCGGCGCCATCCTGGACGGCGCCAAGGTGTCGGAACTGGACCTCGTCACCTCCATCCGAACCGACGAGGAGGCGGTGGCGGCGGCCCAGACGCCCGCCCCCATCCCGGAGCCGGACGAGGACCCGGCGGCGGAGCCCCCCCGCCCGGCGATCCCGGCGGCGGACATCGAGGTTCTGCTGCACCAGCACCTGCTGTGGCTCGGCACCAGCGGCCAGAAGGGGCGCCAGCTCGACCTGACCGGTCTGAACCTCGACGGAGCGGACCTGTCGGGCAAGGTGCTGACGCTCGCCAAGGGCTCCGGCGTGCGGCTGCGCCACGCCCGGCTGAACGGCGCGCAGCTCCAGGCGGCCCAGTTCGACGGCGCCGATCTGCGCTCCGCCGACCTGCGCGGCGCCGATCTGCGCGGTGCGAAGCTGGACCGCGCGATCCTCATCGACGGCTGTCTGGACGGGGCCAATCTGGGGATGCTGCTGATCAGCGCCGGAGCGAAGGTGATGCGCGCCTCGCTGGTGCGCGCCCGCATGGCCGGCGCCTCGCTCAGCGCGACGAACATGAAGGGCTGCGACCTGACGCTGGCCGACCTGACCGGCTGCGACCGCAGCGGCGCGATCTTCGACGAGGCCATCCTGGACGGCGCCCGGCTGGGCAGCGCGTAAGGGTTCGGGACCGCTCCACCACAAAGAAAAAGCCCCTCCCCGGCGGACCGGGAAGGGGCTTTTTCTTTGATGCGACCGACGCGGGGCTAGGTCGCTCCCTGGGTGGCGATCTGGCCTCCGGGCGCGACGCCCGGTTGGCCGGTCACGGGCTCCGCCACCTGATGGGTGATGGCCGCCGGCGCCGACTCCGGGCTCATCAGCGACATGCTGACGGTCGGGGTCTTCCATTCCAGGCTGTCGAAGGCGCCGCAATGGCCGCACAGGCCGCCCCAGCTCGGGCTGACCGCGTTGCAGGCGGTGCAGGTCCAGGCCGCGTCCGCCGGAGCGTTCGCCGCCTGGGCCAGCCAGGCGCGCGCCGCCTCCTCGTCTTGCCGTTCCGCCCGCTCCAGCTCGGCCAGGAGCTGGAAGACGCGGCGGGACGGCCGCATCTCCAGCGCCTTGGTCAGATGGGCGCGGGCCTCGCCCCACAGCTGGGCGTCGAGGGCGGCGCGGGCCACGGCGAGCAGCGACTCGACGTCGTTGGGGGCGTGGTTGCGCAGCTTCTCGAATAGCTTGACGCGGGTCATCGGGTCGTAGCTCGACACCACCTCGCGGTAGGCCGAGGTCAGGTCCGGGTGCGGGTTGACGCGCCAGCAGCGCTCGATGGTCTTGGCGGCGTTCTTGTGCTTGCCGATGGCCATCTGCAGCCGGGCCGCGCGGGCCGCCGCCGGGACGAAGCCGGACAGCAGGTCGTGCGCCGCCTGGGCGTGCGACAGGGCCGAGTCGGACCGGCCGCGGCGCTCCGCCTCGAAGCTGCGCTCCAGAAGCAGGGTGGCGCGGTGGCGGCGGCCGTCGTCGGGGTTGATGGCGCCGGCCTGGACGGCCTGCTGCAGCGTGCCTTCCGCCGCCGCCCATTCGCCCGAGCGGGCCTCCAGGTCGTACAGCGTGCCGAGCAGCCAGGGCGTGTTGGGCTGGAGCGACTGGGCGCGGCGGGCGAGCTGCAGCGCCTCCACCCGGTCACCGGCCTTCAGCGACTGCGTCAGCAGGCCGCGCAGGCCGAGGAAGGCGGTCTCCGGCCGGTCGAGCATGGCGGTGAAGTATTCCTTCGCCGCGCGGTCGTCGCCCTGGAGCTGGGCGGCCTGGGCCGACAGCAGCATGGTCAGCGGCGGCTCGTTGAGCAGCCCGTCGGCCTTGCGCGCCATCTTGCGGGCGGTCGTGGCGTCGCCGGCGGCGACGGCGACCATGCCGCGGGTCAGCGCCTGATAGCCGCGCTCGCGCCGGCGCGACCGGCGGTAGCGGCCGAAGTTGCGCGGCGCGCCGAGGACGGCGCGGGCCAGCCGGTACAGGACGATGCCCGCCGCCAGGGCCGCGACGCCGATCAGGATGGCGATGCCGATGCCGGTCTCGACGACGTAGCCCTGCCAGTTGATGGCAAGGGTTCCGGGGTGGTTGGCCAGCCAGACCGCGATCGCGACGACGATGGCGACCTTGATGATGAACCAGATGGCGCGTGTCATTGGGCCGCTCCCTTGACCCCGGCGGACTGCGACAGCAGGCCGATGGCGCGGTTGGTGAGCTGCTGGCCGGCCTCGTTGGCGGCCAGACGGGCCTTGGCGTCGGCGATCCACGGGGCGGCGACCTGCGCCGCCGGACCCTTCAGGGCCGCCAGCTCCTTGACCGCGCCGCCGAGGTTGCCGTCCTGCAGGGCGGCTTCGGCGCGGGCGACCACCGCCGAGGCGCCGTCGCCGACCGCGTCGCCGCCCGAGCGGCGGACGGTGACCAGGGTGGCGATCTTGCCGGTGACCTGCTCCACCCAGTCGTTGCCCTCACCCTGGTTGTCGGCGCGCACGATGTCGGAGGCCATGGCCGAGAAGCGGTCGGTGAGCTGCGGCTGCGTCGGCACGCCCTTGGCGGCGTAGCCGGCCACGGCCTCCAGCGGCTGCGTCACCTGGGCGTCGCCCGACGCCACGGCGCGGACGGCCTGGAGTTCCTGCTGGAACGGCTGCCCGGCGGCCAGCGCGGAGCGGAGCTGCCCGGAGGCGAGCACCAGCGCCTGGGCGGCTGTGGCGGCATCGCGGCGGGTCTCCACCGCCTGGTTGACAGCGGCCAGCTCCTGCTTCAGCGCGTCCACCTCCTGGCGGATCTGCCCGGCGGCCTGGGCTTCGTTGCCCACCGCGTCGACGCGCTGCTGGATCTGGCCGAGCTGCTCGGTCAACTGGGCGACGCGCGGGTCGGGCTCGGCCGGGGCGGCGGGAGCGGCGGCCTGCGGGCGCTCCTCGAGTTGCTGGATGCGGGAAGCAAGCTGGCCGACGGCGTTGTCCAGCGTTTGCTGGTCGATGCCGGCGGCGGCCGCGTTGCCCTCGGCCGGGGCGGCGGGGCGCTGCTCCAGCTTGGCGAGGCGCT
The DNA here is from genome assembly GCF_056402275.1 of Azospirillum sp. P4_B5. NCBI lineage: Bacteria > Pseudomonadati > Pseudomonadota > Alphaproteobacteria > Rhodospirillales > Azospirillaceae > Azospirillum > Azospirillum sp. P4_B5. Next base: position 115,443 of record NZ_JBFUHT010000009.1, on the reverse strand, counting down.
CGGACAGCTGTTGGATCTGGTTGCGCAGGGCCGAGTCGGGCTGCGGCGCGGGCGCCGTGGCCACCGGGCCGGCGGCGGGGCCGCCGGCGGTGGGCCAGCCGGGGACGCGCGGACCCCACCAGGGCTGCGACAGGGCGGCGGCGCCGACCAGCAGGGCGATCAGCGAGACGGCGGTGGCGAAGCCGGCGCCGGACTTGCGCTCCTCGCGCGGCGCCTCGTAGCGCGGCGGCTCGTAGGAGGTGGCGGTGTAGGCGGGGGCGGGGGGCTCCACCGGGGGCGGCGTCTCGCTCTTAACCTCTTCGGATTTGAAGGGATCGGCCTTGGCCTCCTCGATCCGGGTCGCCTCGACCTTGTACTCCTCGGACCGGATCTCCTCGCCCTTGATCGTCTCTGCCTTCGCATCGCCACCCGAAAGCGTGTCGGCGGCGCCCGGCAAAGTGTCCGCGGCGGGCGGCAGGGTGGAGGGCGGCAGGTCAGTGGCCGGAATCGGGCCACCGCCCGGCAGCGTGTCGGCGCCCGGCAGGGTGTCCTCGGCCTTGGCGGGCTCGGTCTTGAACGGTTCGGCGCTTCCGGGGAGGGGAGCGGCGGAGGCGATGATGGCGGCGTCCGGCGGCAGCGGCGTCACCGAATCGGCGGCGTCAGGAGCGTTGCGGTCCTCGCTCGGCGTGGCGGCTTCCAGGTCGGCTTCGCTCAGCTTGATGCGGTGCTTGGCGGCGGAGACGCGGAGGTCGGCGTGGCGGGCCAGCGGAATGGCGCCGCGCTTCTTCCAGCCCTGCACCGTGGTGACCGGGATGTCCAGCTTGTGGGCCATCGGGCGGATGCCGCCGAAGCGTTCGATGATGCGTTCGACGGCGGGGCCGCCCGACACCTGGTTCTGGTCGGCCGCCTGATTCTGGTCGGGCGTCTGGTTCTGGTCGGACGGCGTGTGGCCGTTCGGGTCAGCCTCGTGTTCGGAGCCTGGGCGAGAGGTCATTGGGTGCCTTCTGGTCGCAGTTGTTCTCAACGAACGCCACACAAGCCCCCAAGCGGATGCGCTCAAGCCCGGCCCGTGCCGCCGGATGCTTCCGGCAGCAGGCCGAGCAGAGAGTCCTGCTCCGGCCGTGGCGCCACCCGTACGTTCTGCCACGGTGTCACTCCCAGCTCACCGTACGCGCGGGCAGCCTCCGCGACCGCGGGGCTGAGGCAGAGCGCGTCCACTGTACGACAGCGGTCGATGAGCCCGGCCTCGGCGACAAGCCTAACAAACGAACGGGCGGTACGGGGAGAGAAAAACAACACGGCGTCCAGTGTTCCCGTACGCAACAGCGCCGCCGTGCCGTCCGACAGCCGCGCGCTCGGAACGGCGTCGTACAGCGTTTCCCGCAGGATGGAAAATCCGGCATCGCCCAGCAGGGCCGACAGGTCCCCGGCAAGCTTGGTTCCTGCGACATGAAGTAGCGGACCCGCTGCTGCGGTGCAGCGTGCGCGCACCAGTTCGGCCAGCGCGTACACGTCGCCGGACGCGCTCTCGACCTGCGTGAAACCGGCCGCGCGGGCGGCGGTCGCGGTGGCGTCGCCGACCGCATAGACCGGACGGTCAAGCCGGCTCGTACGTCTGGTGTAGCCCCGTACGCCGTTTGCGCTGGTGAAGAGGAGGGCCTGTACGTTCCCGATGTCCGGCTCCGGCCCGTCGAGCCAGCGGATGTCCAGCATCGGCTCCACCGATACGGCGAATCCCAGCGCGCGGAGACGGGCCGCCAGCGGCTCGGAATCCTCCGCCGGCCGGGTGACCAGGAGGTGAGGGGCCGCCATCGCCGGCCGCCGTCAGCTCTTGAAGAAGTCGGGCGGCAGGACCGCCTTGATCTCCGCACCGGCGTCGGCGCCGATGGCGGCGGCATCGCTTGCGTTGCCGCTGCGCTCGGCCCGGAAGACCTGCCGGCCGTCGTTGGACAGCACCTTGGCCTTCAGATGCAGCCGGTCGCCGTCCAGCGTGGACAGAGCGGCGATGGGGGTGCGGCAGGAGCCGTCGAGCATGGCGAGCAACGCGCGCTCCGCCGTCACGCGGGCCGCGGTGGCGGCGCAGTTCAGCGGGGCGAGCAGGGCACGGGTGGCGTCGTCGGCGCTGCGGATCTCGATGCCGATGGCGCCCTGGGCGACGGCGGGCAGCATCTCCTCATGCTCCAGCACGGCGGTGATGCGGTCGGTCAGGCCGAGGCGGCGCAGCCCGGCGAGCGCCAGCAGGGTGGCGTCGACCTCCCCGGCTTCCAGCTTGGCGAGGCGGCTTTGCACGTTGCCGCGGAAGGGCACGACCTTGAGGTCGGGCCGCCGCTCCAGGATCTGGGCCTGACGGCGCAATCCGGCGGTGCCGACGACGGAGCCGGCGGGCAGCGTGTCCACCGTGTGCCCGCCGCGCGAGAAGAAGGCGTCGCGCGTGTCCTCGCGCGGCAGGAGCGTGGAAATCTCCAGCCCGTCCGGCATCCAGGTCGGCACGTCCTTCATCGAATGGACGGCGAGGTCGGCGCGGCCGTCGAGCAGCGCGTCCTCCAGTTCCTTGGTGAACAGGCCCTTGCCGCCGGCCTCGGCCAGCGTGCGGTCCAGGATGCGGTCGCCGGTCGTCTTGAAGACGACGATCTCGATGGCGCCGGGGGCGGCCAGATGCGGGTGCGCCGCGATCAGCCGGTCGCGGGTCTCGTGGGCCTGCGCCAGCGCCAGCGGGCTGCCGCGCGTGCCGATGCGGAGCGGTTGGGTCATGGGGCCAGTGTTCTAGGCGATCCACCGCGGTTTGCAAGCCTTGGTGACGGGCGCACTACTCTTTGGTGAGGCGCGTCGCCGCGCGTCTCACGATGCGCGGCGCGCCGTGACCACCATGCGGCGGCTGTCCACCGTCCAGGCGGCGTCATCGAAATCGCCGGCCAGCCGTTCGATGGCGAATCCGGCACCCTCCAGCATCAGCTCCAGCTCGTAACGGAAGATCATCCGCCAGGTGAAGGCGTATTCGGTCACCGCGATCTTGCCGTCCGGCAACAGCTCGTCGTACCAGCCGTGGATGCGCTGGCACTGCCCCTCGTCCAGGCGGGAGGCCATCGTGTTGCGGATGTAGCTGTTGCCGTTGTGCGGGCTGCGCCGCGGCTCCGACGGGCTGGGCTTCGTCTCGGCGTCCATCGGCAGCGTCAGCGGATTCATCACGTCCAGCGCCAGCGTGCCGCCTGGCGCCAGATGCGCCGCGACGGCGGCCAGCGCGCGGCGCTCCGCCGCCAGTTCCGGGATCAGCATCAGCACGTTGAAGGGAATGGCGGCGAGCCGAAAATTCCGCACCGGCAGATCGAGCGCCGTGGCGTCCTGCCGCACCGGATGGACACGGGCCTGCACCTCCGGCGCCTCGCGCGCCAGCTTGGCGCGGAGCTGGTCGAGCATGGCGGCGGAGACGTCCACCGCCCACACCTCGTGCCCGGCGCGGGCCAGCGGGATGGTCAGGCGCCCGGTGCCGCAGCCAATCTCAAGGACCGGGCCGCCGGTCTCCGCCGCGCGCTCCTTGTAGAAGGGCACGTCGCCCAGCATGCCGAGGCGGGCGAGCGTCGCGGCGTGCTCCGCCCGCGCCTCCCCGATCTCCAGCGAGGGGTAGTCGCCGTCGTAATAGACGATGCTGGCGTCGTCGTCGGGGACGTCTTTGTTCATGGAGGGCGAAACCCTGAGGAATCCGGGTCAAGACCCTATACCAGAGCGGTGGAGACGGCTAGTTTGGCGGCCATGATCGTTCTTGGAATCGAAACGAGCTGTGACGAGACGGCGGCGGCCATCGTGACCGACGCGCGGGAGATCCGCGCCGACGTGGTGCTGTCGCAGCTGGACGACCACACGCCCTATGGCGGGGTGGTGCCGGAAATCGCCGCGCGCGCCCATCTGGAGCATCTGGACGGGCTGATCCGCCGCGCCATGGCCGACTCCGGGCTGGGCTTCGCCGACATCGACGCCGTGGCGGCGACCGGCGGGCCGGGGCTGATCGGCGGGGTGATCGTCGGGGTGATGACCGCCAAGGCCATCGCCGCGGCGCGTGGGCTGCCCTTCGTCGCGGTGAACCATCTGGAAGGCCACGCGCTGACCGCCCGGCTGACCGACGACGTGCCCTTCCCCTACCTGCTGCTGCTGGTGTCCGGCGGGCATTGCCAGCTTCTGGTCGTGGAGGGGGTGGGCCAATACCGGCGGCTGGGCACCACCATCGACGACGCGGTGGGAGAGGCGTTCGACAAGACGGCCAAGCTGCTCGGCCTCGGCTATCCCGGCGGGCCGCTGTTGGAGAAGGCGGCGGCGCTGGCGACGAACCCGGGCCGCTTCGACCTGCCGCGCCCGATGGTCGGGCGCCCCGGCTGCGACTTCTCCTTCTCCGGCCTGAAGACCGCGGTGCGGCGCCATGTCGAGGAGCTGGGGATGCCGCTCGCGGCGGAAGATCAGGCCGACCTCGCCGCCGCCTTCCAGAACACGGTCGCCGAGGTGATGGCCGACCGCTGCGCCCGCGCCATGCGCCAATTCAAGGAGATGCACCCGCAGGGCGGCGCCCTGGTGGTGGCCGGCGGCGTGGCCGCCAACAAGACGCTGCGCGCCCGCCTGCAGACGCTGGCCGACCGCGAGGGCATGCCCTTCGTGGCGCCGCCGCTGCGGCTGTGCACCGACAACGCGGCGATGATCGCCTGGGCAGGGATCGAGCGCTTGCGGCTGGGCCAGACCGACCCGCTGGACTTCGCCCCGCGCCCGCGCTGGCCGCTCGACCCCACCGCGAAGCCCGCCATCGGCAAGGCCGGGGTGGGCTCCGGCGTGAAGGCGTGAGGATGCCCCCGTCATGACCCTGACCTTCCGCACCGCCGGGCGCGACGACGTTCCGGCGATCATCCGGCTGACCGCCGACGACGCTCTGTCCACGGCTGGCGACCTCTACAGCGAGCCGCTCGACCCGCTCTATTACGAGGCCTTCGACCGCATGGCGGCCCAGCCGGGCAATTTCATTGTGCTGGCGGAGTTGGACGGGCGGATTGTCGGCTGCTTCCAGTTCACCGTCATCCATGGGCTGGTCCGCCGCGGCGCGGCGCGGGCGACGGTGGAGGCGGTGAAGGTGGATAGCGCGCTGCGCGGCCAGGGGATCGGCAGCGCCATGATGCGGCACGCCATCGCGCTGGCCCGCGCCGAGGGCTGCGCGATGGTGCAGCTGACCAGCCAGACCCGGCGCACCGACGCCCACCGCTTCTACGAGCGGCTGGGCTTCCGGGCGAGCCACGTCGGGATGAAGCTCATGCTGACACCGGAGGCTTGACCGTCCGGGTTGCGGACGGGGGACGCTCCGCCTAAACAGGCGGGCAAATCCTTCAAGACACATCTTAAAATCGGGGGGAATCCATGGCGGCAACGGACTTCCGGCGCATCGGCGTGATCGGCGGCGGGGCCTGGGGCACGGCGCTGGCTCTGGCCGCCCTGCGCGCCGGGCGGGAGGCCCTGCTGTGGGCGCGCGAGCCGGCGGTGGTCGAGTCGGTCAACGCCGCGCGGGAGAACCGCGACTATCTGCCGGGCGTGACCCTGCCCGCCGAATTGCGCGCGACCGGCGATCTGGCCGAGGTTGCCGCCTGCGACGCCATCCTTCTCGTCACCCCGGCCCAGCATCTGCGAAGCGCCTGCGCCGGCCTCGCCGCCCATCTGCGGCCGGGCACCCCGCTGGTCATCTGCGCCAAGGGGATCGAACTGGACAACCACGCCCTGATGAGCGAGGCGGCGGAGGCCGCGCTGCCGGCGGGGACCCCGCTGGCCGTGCTGTCCGGCCCGACCTTCGCGGCGGAGGTGGCGCGCGGCCTGCCGACCGCGGTGACGCTGGCTTGCGCCGACGCCGCGCTGGGCGCCGGGCTGGTCGAGGCGCTGGGCAGCCGCACCTTCCGCCCCTACCTGTCCGACGACGTGGTGGGGTCGCAGATCGGCGGGGCGGTGAAGAACGTGCTGGCCATCGCCTGCGGCGTGGTGGAAGGCCGCAAGCTGGGCGACAACGCAAGGGCGGCGCTGATCACCCGCGGGTTGGCGGAGATCACCCGGCTGGCCCTGGCGCTCGGCGGACGGCCTGAGACGCTGATGGGTCTGTCGGGGCTGGGCGACCTGACGCTGACCTGCTCCAGCCTGCAATCGCGCAACATGTCGCTGGGCGCCGCCCTGGGCGCCGGCCGGACGCTGGCCGAGGTGCTGGCGGAGCGCCGCTCCGTCGCCGAGGGCGTCTACACCGCCGCCGCGGTGGTCGGGCTGGCCGGGAAAAAGGGCGTGGACATGCCGATCTGCGGTGCGGTGGACGCCATCCTGAACCACGGCGCCGGGCTGGACGCGACGATCGACGGGTTGCTGTCCCGGCCGTTCCGCGAGGAGGGGCGCTGAGGGGGAGCGTTTTTCGCCACGAAGACACGAAGACACGAAGGCAGAAAGGCCTGCACGAAGGGGTTCGGCATTGTCCGCCCGGTGTCGAGTGTGCTGGGATTCTTCGTGAAGAGCTTTGTGCCTTCGTGTCTTCGTGGTGAATAGCCTCAACTCGCGGCACCTTCCGCAGCGGCCCCGGCTGCGCTAGGCTCGCGCCCGACCGAACGGGAGACTCAAGCCATGCTGTACATGTTCCATTGCACCGACAAGGCCGGCGCCGCCCAGGTGCGGGCCGACAACCGCCCGGCCCATCTGGCCTATCTGGAAGCGCACGCCGACCGTCTGTTCGCCGCCGGCCCGTTGCTGTCCGACGACGGCCAGGGCATGGCCGGCAGCCTGCTGATCGTGGAGTGCGCCGACGAGGCCGCCGCGAAGGACTTCGCCGCCAACGACCCCTACGCCCAGGCCGGACTGTTCGAGAGCGTGGAGATCCGGGCGTGGCGCCGGGTCTACCCGAAGTCCTGACCAGGGAGCAAACGGCGATGGCCCGCTGGCTTCTGAAGTCGGAGCCCTTCAAATATTCGTGGGAACGCATGGTCTCCGACGGCACCACCCATTGGGACGGCGTGCGCAACCATCAGGCGTCGAACAACCTGAAGGCCATGAAGGTCGGCGACCGCGCCTTCTTCTACCACTCGAACGAGGGGCTGGAGGTGGTCGGCATCGTCGAGATCGCGCGGGAATACTACCCGGACCCGAGCGACGAGGCGGGGCGCTTCGGCATGGTCGACGTGCGGGCGCTGCTGCCCGTGAAGACGCCGGTCACGCTGAAGGCGATGAAGGCCGACCCGCTGCTCCAGGGCATGGCCCTGGTCAAGCAGTCGCGCCTGTCGGTCTGCCCGGTGTCGGACGCCGAATGGGCGCATGTCTGCGCGCTGGCCGGGATCGAGGCGTGACGGCTTTTCGGACCTGTTGAGGGCGGCCGTCTGCGGCGGCTATTCCGCCGGTTCGCAGATGGCCGCCTGGAAATCCTGGGTGGCCTGAAGCATCCGGCGGGCCAGCGCCTGCATCTCCGCCGCGGCTCCGGCGAAGCCGGCCTCCTGCCCGAAGGGCGCCAGGGCGGCGGAGCCGGACGCCTCCAGTTCGGCCAGCGACGCAGTGCGCAGGGCCGCGTCGATCACCATCAGACTGGTGCGGCTGCCCATTTCCGACAGGCGCCCGGCCAGTTCCATGCCATGCCCGGCGCCGCCATTGGCCGTGCCGTTTCCGGTGGTGCCGTCCGCGTTGGTCGTGCTGGCCATGCCGGTGCCCTGCTGTTGGGTGAACAGCATGCACGCTAACGATGCGACGGTTAAGACCGGGTTAAGCGGTCGCCCGGAGTGCGCCCTCATGCTTTCGTGCTATGCGCGACAAATAGTCGCGCGGTCGCGCCGGCGTGGATGCTGGTGACGTCAAAGGAACGGGCGGTGCGCTGCAACAAAGAGGGACCGAAAGCCCCGATGGAGAAGGCGGACAATCAGCCGTTCTGCTTGTAGAGACGGGAACTTGTGTGGATAATGTCCCGCAACAGGGGCGGTCGGAAGCCGCTCCCCAACAGCCCTTCAGGGCGTAACCAGAAGCACTACGGGGGAATCGCGAGCCAATGTCCGACAATTCGTTTTTTCCTGTTAAGCAGGAAATCGCCAAGACCGCTTACGTGGACGAAGCCGCCTACGCCCGCCTGTACGAGCAGTCCATCAACGATCCGGAAGCCTTCTGGGGCGAGCAGGGCAAGCGCATCGACTGGATCAAGCCCTACAGCAAGGTGAAGGACGTCAGCTACACCGGCGACGTCCACATCAAGTGGTTCTACGACGGCACGCTGAACGTCTCCGCCAACTGCGTCGACCGCCACCTGGCGACGCGCGGCGACCAGACCGCCATCATCTTCGAAGGCGACGATCCGGGCGTTTCCAAGCACATCACCTACAAGGAACTGCACGAGCAGGTCTGCCGCCTCGCCAACGTCCTGAAGAAGAACGGCGTCAAGAAGGGCGACCGCGTCACCATCTACCTGCCGATGATCCCCGAGGCCGCCTACGCCATGCTGGCCTGCGCGCGCGTCGGCGCCATCCACTCCATCGTGTTCGGCGGCTTCTCGCCGGACAGCCTGAAGGACCGCATCGTCGACTGCGACAGCCACTTCGTCATCACCTCCGACGAGGGTCTGCGCGGCGGCCGCAAGGTTCCGCTGAAGGCCAACGCCGACAAGGCCGTCGCCGCGGCGCCGGGCGTCCAGCACGTGCTGGTCGTCAAGCACACCGGCGGCAACGTCGCCTGGACCGAGGGCCGCGACCTCTGGTACCACGAGGAGATCGCGTCGGTGTCCGCCGACTGCCCGCCGGAGGAGATGAGCGCGGAGGACCCGCTGTTCATCCTCTACACCTCGGGCTCGACCGGCAAGCCGAAGGGCGTGCTGCACACCACCGGCGGCTATCTCGTCTACGCGTCGATGACGCACCAGTACGTCTTCGACTACAAGGACGGCGAGGTCTACTGGTGCACCGCCGACGTGGGCTGGGTCACCGGCCACAGCTACATCGTCTACGGCCCGCTGGCCAACGGCGCCACCACCCTGATGTTCGAAGGCGTGCCGACCTATCCGGACATCTCCCGCTTCTGGCAGGTGGTGGACAAGCACAAGGTCAACATCTTCTACACCGCCCCGACCGCCATCCGCTCGCTGATGCGCGAGGGTGAGGGTCCGGTGAAGAAGACCTCGCGGTCCTCGCTGCGCATCCTCGGTTCGGTGGGCGAGCCCATCAACCCGGAAGCCTGGCTGTGGTACTACAACGTCGTCGGCGATGGCCGTTGCCCGATCGTCGACACTTGGTGGCAGACCGAGACCGGCGGCATCCTGATCACCCCGCTGCCGGGCGCCATCGGCCAGAAGCCGGGTTCGGCGACCAAGCCCTTCTTCGGCGTGAAGCCGGTCGTCGTGGACAACGACGGCAAGGAGCTGGAGGGCGAGACGGAAGGCAACCTGTGCATCGCCGACAGCTGGCCGGGCCAGATGCGCACGGTGTTCGGCGACCACGAGCGCTTCGTCCAGACCTACTTCTCGACCTTCGCGGGCTACTACTTCACCGGTGACGGCTGCCGCCGCGACGCGGACGGCTATTACTGGATCACCGGCCGCGTGGACGACGTGATCAACGTGTCGGGCCACCGCATGGGCACGGCGGAAGTGGAAAGCGCGCTGGTCGCCCACCCGAAGGTGGCCGAGGCCGCCGTCGTCGGCTACCCGCACGACCTCAAGGGCCAGGGCATCTACGCCTATGTCACGCTCAACGCCGGGGAAAACCCGTCGGAGGAGCTGCGCAAGGAGCTGGTGGCCTGGGTCCGCAAGGAGATCGGCCCGATCGCCTCGCCGGACCTGATCCAGTGGTCGCCGGGCCTGCCGAAGACCCGTTCGGGCAAGATCATGCGCCGTATCCTGCGCAAGATCGCCGCAAACGAGCACGACAGCCTGGGCGACACCTCGACGCTGGCGGATCCGACCGTTGTGACCGACCTGATCGAGAACCGCATGAACAACGCCTGATCGCGGCGTTCATCGGGGTTTGTCTACGGACCGGGGGCCTTCGTGGCCCCCGGTTCCGTTTCGGGGCCTTTACTTGGGCGTGGAGTCCGGACCGCCGGACGCGCCGCTGCCGGACTGGGGCTTCACGGACTCGGCGGTGCCGGGCTTCAGGCCGGACTCGCCGCTCGCCGCGTCGGGGACGGCGCCGATGCGGCCCTGCGCGCGGGATTCCGCCGCGTTCTTCTGCTTCTCGGTGCGGCGCTCGCCCAGCGTCGGGTCCTGGGCGCCGGTCGATTCCATCCAGGCTTCGCCTTGGGATGGCGGGGCGGCGCCGAGACCACCCTCCATCGTCTTGGCGTCCTGCGCGGCGGCGGCGCTGGTCAGGGCGAGGCTGGCGGCCAGCAAGGCGATGGCGCCGGGGACATAAGACGAGGCCTGGGTCGTCATGGTTCGCTCTCCTCCTTGGTGGGAGGGGCAACAGCGGAGCGAGACGACGGGTTCCCGATTCATCCGTTGGTGGAATTGGGCGTTGGTGGAACTGGGCGTTGGTGGAACCGGGCATTGGAGGAACCGGGTTAGCCCATGCCCGTCCCGTCGCACCAGGGCTGGCGCCGTTCGCCGTGATAGGGGCGGGCGAGCCCCGCCTCGATCAGCGCGGCCGACAGGTCGGCGCCCCCGCCGGTCAGCACGCGGGCGCGCACCCGCCCGCCATACTTGTCGGGCTGGACGTCGAGCAGCCGCACCGGGGCGGGCCCGATCAGGCGGCGCGCGTGGTCGCGGGCACTCTCAGCCAGTTCCCGCTCACGGGGGCAGCGGGCGCGCATCTCCGGTGCGTCCAGCCCGTCCACCCGGACGTGGGTTTCCACCACCTGACCCAGCCAGATGGTGGCCCGCACCAGCAGCGTGTCGCCGTCCAGAACCTCCAGCACCTCCGCCGGGATCGGGCCGGGCAGGGTGGGCGGAGCGGCCTGGACGGTGCCGGCTAGCAGTGTGGAGAGAAACGCCAGCCAGATCCCGGCGGAGCGGGGCGGGCATGGGCTGGTGGACTTGGGCGATCCCATGGCGCGACCTCTCCGGGCACCGGTTCGCGAAGGAGCGAACCGGTCACAGAGTAGCGCGCGAACAGGAGCGCATCAAGCACAACCTAGGTATTCTATCCTGGTTGCGTACGTATTCAAATTTGGAACAGGGGCGTTCAGGCAATTGGTCCTAGAAGCGCCGGCTCAAAAGTCCGAGCAGCGGCCCTTGAACTCCCAATCGCCGAAGCGGGTCGGTTCCGGTCCCTTCGGGCCGCCGATTTCACCGGGCATCTGCTCGGGTCCCTTGGCGCCGGTCTCGGGGGTCGTTTCGGCGTCGGGCTTTGCGGCGTCTTCCGGTGCCGGGCCGGTGATCTTCGTCTCGGTCATGGCCGTCCTCTGGGGTCGGGTGCGGTGCCGGGCCATCTTGAACGATGCCTTCCGCCAAGCCCATATCACCAGACAAGCCCCGCGGAAAGCCCCGCCGGGGCCGTCTCGTCCAACCAACAGTGAAACCGTCCAGAAGATCGCCCGGAACATCGCCAAGAGAACACCGCCATGACCAGCTATGTAAAGACCACCATCCTCCTCGCCGGCCTGACCGCCCTGTTCATGGGCATCGGCTATCTGATCGGCGGCAAGGGCGGCATGATGATCGCCTTCGTCATGGCGCTGGGCATGAACCTGTTCAGCTACTGGAACTCCGGCGACATGGTGCTGTCCATGTACGGCGCGCGGGAGGTCGACGCCTACACCGCCCCCGAATATTACGGCATCGTCCAGCAACTGGCCGAGCGCGCCGGCCTGCCGATGCCGCGCGTTTACATCATGGAAAACGACCAGCCCAACGCCTTCGCCACCGGGCGCAACCCGGAGAACGCCGCGGTCGCCGCCACCACCGGCCTGCTGCGCCTGTTGAGCCCGGAGGAGGTCGCCGGCGTCATGGCGCATGAGCTGGCCCATGTGAAGAATCGCGACACGCTGATCATGACGATCACGGCGACCATCGCGGGCGCCATCTCCATGCTCGCCAACTTCGGCATGTTCTTCGGCGCGTCGCAGGGCAACAGCCAGAACGGGCAGGGCGGCAACCCGCTGGGGCTGATCGGCGGCATCCTGGTTGCCATCCTGGCTCCCTTCGCCGCGATGATCGTCCAGATGGCGATCAGCCGCACCCGCGAGTACGAGGCCGACCGCATCGGCGCGGAGATCTGCGGGCGCCCGCTGTGGCTGGCCGACGCGCTGACCCGCATCCACAGCTACGCCCACCAGATCCCGAACTACGCGGCGGAATCCAATCCGGCCACGGCGCATCTGTTCATCGCCAATCCGCTGCACGGGCGCAGCCTCGACAGCCTGTTCTCCACCCACCCGAACATGGAGGAACGGGTGCGCCGCCTGCGCGGCATGGCCGGCCCCTCCTTCATGCCGCGCAGCCCCTGGGGGTGAGTTCGCCCGTCCATCGCACGACCGGATAGGTCTGAAGCCGGGGGCAAGATCGACACGGATTTCACGGATTTGGGCACGGATTTCACGGAATCCTCGATCCGTGCCTCATTCCAGCCGCACCGGGCCGAGCAGCTCCGTGAAATCCGTGTCGATCTTGCCCGCGTTCGCCGGGCGCTGCGTTCAGGCGGGCTTTTCCGGCCCGGACGGTTCGCGGTTGCACGCCGAAAGACGTACGTCTACCTTCCCTCCACTTGCCGATTGTGGGGCGCTCAGGGGGAAAACCGCATGTCCGACGTCACGAAATACCGCCTCGTCACCCGGTCCGACTTCGACGGGCTGGTCTGCGCCGTGCTCCTGAAGGAGCTGGGCATCCTCGACGAGATCAAGTTCGTGCATCCCAAGGACATGCAGGACGGCAAGGTCGAAATCTCCGACCGCGACATCACCACCAACCTGCCCTATGTGCCCGGCGTCCATCTCGCCTTCGACCACCATTTGTCGGAGACGATCCGCGTCGGCAAGCGCGACAACCACGTCATCGAGGCCGCCGCCCCCTCCGCCGCCCGCGTCGTCTACAACTACTACGGCGGCAAGGCGCGCTTCCCGACCATCTCCGACGAGATGATGGCCGCGGTCGATCAGGCCGACTCCGCCCAGTATACCATCGAGGACATCCTGAAGCCGCAGGGCTGGACCCTGCTGAACTTCATCATGGACGCGCGCACCGGCCTTGGCCGCTTCCGCGACTTCCGGATCTCCAACTACCAGCTGATGATGGAGCTGATCGACTACTGCCGCAGCCACGGTATCGACGAGATCCTCGCTTTGCCCGACGTGAAGGAGCGGGTGGACCTCTACACCGAGCATGAGGCGAAGTTCTCCGACCAGCTCGCTCGCTGCAGCACGATCCGGGGCAACGTCGTGGTCATCGACCTGCGGCGGGAGGAGACCATCTTCGCCGGCAACCGCTTCATGATCTACGCGATGTACCCGGAGTCCAACGTGTCGATCCACGTCCTGTGGGGGCTGAAGCAGCAGAACACGGTGCTGGCCTGCGGCAAGTCGATCATCAACCGCAGCTCCAAAACCAACATCGGCCCGCTGATGCTGGAGTATGGCGGCGGCGGGCACGAGGCGGCGGGCACCTGCCAGGTGGACAACGACAAGGCCGAAGCGGTGCTGGAGGAGATCGTCGGGCGCATGCGCGCCGACGGCTGACGGGAATCGTGCCGGACCTGTTTCTCGACAAGACCCCGCTGTTCGACTCGGGGTGGCTGAGCCTGTCCCCCGCCACCAGCCGCGATGACGTGCTCCTCTGCATCGCCGAGGCCGAACGCCGCGCCGAGGCGGCGCTGGAGCGACTCGGGCGGACGCTGACGCAGGGCATCCCGGCGGCGGAGCGTGACCGGCGCATCGACGCCCTGCTGGCGCTGGAGACGCGCGGCATTCCGGCCTCCGGCACTGCGGCGGACGGGGCGGTGGAGCGTGTGATGATGGAGGTCGGCTTCCGCAGGCGCGACCTGATGCCCCGCTTCCACGAGCTGGCCGAGCAGTGCCGCGCCGTCCACCGCCGCGCCCTGGCGATGGCGCGGGACGCCCGCTGGGCGCTGATGCTGGAACGCGCCGCCGCCGATCCCGGCGGACCGTCCAGCCCCATCCAGGGGGTGGGGACCCGCTACGTCAAGAGCGACCGCTACGACGCCCGCGCCGCGCGCAGCCTGCCACCGGACGACCGCGTGCGCGCCGACCGTTTCCTCAAGCGGCTGGGCGAGGACCCGGTGCCGCCGGAGCTGGAGCTGAGCCCGCTGGAAGGCACGGAGCTGTGGGGGATGAAGGCCGGCAACGGCAACCGTTTCATCCTGCGCCGGGGCGAGCTGCGGGGCGTCGTCTGCTTCTTTGTCGAGGACGTCGGCCCCTATCCCGACCACGAAGGCGGACGGCGGGGCGCCCTGGCCCGTTGAGGCGCCCCGCTGAGGCGTGGCGGAATCCGTTTGGTCCCGCGCAGCGGCTACTCGACACCCGCCGTCCGGCGCGCTACATCCAGCGGCATGTCCGACGCCTCCCTTGCCGCGCGCTCCGCCGCGCTCGACCTTCTGCGCGATGTGCTGCGCAAATCCATTCCCTTCGACGATGCGTTCGACGCGCATCCGGAGTTGCGCGGGCTCGACCCGCGCGACCGCGGCTTCGTGCGGCTGCTGACCGCCACCGTGCTGCGCCGGCTCGGTCAGATCGACGCGCTGATCCAGGGCAGCCTCGCCAAGCCGGGTCTGCCCAAGGCCACCGTGCACGACATCCTGCGGCTGGGCGCGGCCCAGCTCGTCTTCCTCGGCACGCCCGCCCACGCCGCCGTCGACACGGCGGTGGAGCTGGCCGCGGCCAGGGGGGCGGAACCCTACAAGGGCCTGATCAACGCCGTCCTGCGCCGCATCGGGCGCGAGGGGGCGGAGCTGGCCGCCCAGCAGGACGCCGGGCGCCTGAACACGCCGGACTGGCTGTGGCTGGCCTGGCGGCAGGCCTACGGCATCGGCCGCACCCGCGGCATCGTCGAGGCGCACCTGCACGAGGCGCCGCTGGACATCACCGTCAAGACCGACCCCGCGGCCTGGGCCGAGCGGCTGGAGGCCAGGCTGCTGCCCACCGGCACGCTGCGCCGCGCCGCCGGCGGCAACCTGACGGAGCTGCCGGGCTTCGCCGAGGGCGCCTGGTGGGTGCAGGACCTCGCCGCCTCGCTGCCGGCCAAGCTGTTCGGCGATCTGGCCGGCAAGCGCGTCTACGACCTGTGCGCGGCGCCCGGCGGCAAAACCGCGCAGCTCGTCGCGCAAGGGGCGCAGGTGACGGCGGTCGACCGCTCCGCCAAGCGGCTGGAGCGGGTGCGGGACAATCTGGCCCGCCTCAACCTCTCGGCGGAGGTGCTGGCGGCCGACGCCGCCACCTGGACCCCGGACCAGCCCGCCGACGCGGTGCTGCTCGACGCCCCCTGCTCGGCCACCGGGGCGATCCGCCGCCATCCCGACATCCTGCGCGTCAAGTCGCCGGAGGACATCGCCAAGCTGGCCAAGGCGCAAAGCCGCCTGCTGGCCCACGCCGTCGATCTGGTGAAGCCCGGCGGAACGCTGATCTACTGCACCTGCTCCATCCAGCCGGAGGAGGGCGAGGCGCAGGTCGACCGCATCCTGGCCCGCGACAAGCGGGTCGAGCGCCTGCCGATCACACCGGTTGATCTGGGCGGCGGTCATGCGGGGGATGGCAATTTGGCCGAGTTGATCAACGAGCGCGGTGAGGTACGATCCCTGCCGGGCATGCTCGGGGACCTCGGCGGGATCGACGGGTTCTTCGTGGCACGGCTGCGACGGCTGCACGATTAGGGCACCACCGGCTTGCGGGGGTCGAGGCGAATTTGATACGACAACAGGATGCATCCCCCCGATCGCCCGAATGCCTTCAGCGAAGCGCCGGCCATCGCCTCCCCCTGCCGTGTGACGGGGTGAGCCGATGAGCGCCGGGCGTGGGAAAATGGGCCGCTTGCGGGACGGCGTCGCGCAGATCGCCTTCGGCAACCCGATCTACAAGCTGACCTTGGGCGGCCGCGCGCCGACGGCCCTGTCCGCCGTGCCGCCGGACCCCTGGCCGGGCGACGCCGGGGAAGGCTCGGCGATCCTGGCCGGCGTCTTCCGCTTCGGCGGGCAGGCCGCGGCCGCCGACGCCCACGGCGCGCCGAACTGGCGGGCCGGCGGTACCGTCTGGCAGGACGCCCTGCACGGCTTCGAATGGCTGCGCGACCTGCGGGCGGTCGGCGGCGACACGGCGCGCCGGCGCGCCCGTTCGCTGGTGCTGTCCTGGCTCGACCACAACGGCGGCTGGAACGCCCAGACCTGGGCGCCGGAGGTGCTGGGCGCCCGCATCGCCGCCTGGATCGGCCTGCACGACTTCTACTGCGCCTCCGCCGACGACGAGTTCCGCGCCGCGGTCTTCGACAGCCTCGCCCGGCAGGTCAAGCATCTGACCCGCGTGGTCCCCGGCGCGCTGGACGGCAAGGCGCTGGTCACCGCGGCCAAGGGTCTCGTCTATGGCGGCTTCTGCCTGCCGGAGCATGAGCGGATCGGCCAGGATGCGTTGAAGCTGCTGGAGCGCGAGCTGCCGCGCCAGATCCTGCCGGACGGCGGCCATGTCGAGCGCTGCCCCTCGGTGCAACTGCGCATCCTGCGCGACCTGATCGACATGCGGTCGGTGCTGCGCACCGCCCGCGCCGACGTGCCGGAAGCGCTGCAGCACGCCATCGACCGCATGACGCCGGCCCTGCGCTTCTTCCGCCACGGCGATGGCGGCCTCGCCCTGTTCAACGGCGGGCGGGAGGAGGACGCGGCGCTGGTCGACACGGTGCTGGCCCAGGCCGACGCCCGCGGGCGCCCGCTGAAGAGCGCGCCGCACACCGGCTTCGAGCGGCTGATCGCCGGGCGCACCATGGTGCTGATGGACACCGGCGTGCCGCCGGTCACCGGTTTGGACGCCACCGCCCACGCCGGCACCCTGTCGCTGGAGATGTCGGTCGGCAAGGAGCGGCTGATCGTCAATTGCGGCGCCCATCCGGTGAAGACCGGCCCCTGGCGCGCCGCGCTGGCCGGCACCGCTGCCCATTCCACCGTCGTGCTGGCCGAGACCAACTCGTCGGAGGTGATCGAGGCGGGCGGGCTGGGCCGCCGCCCCTCCCATGTCGGCTGCGAGCGGCAGGAGAACGACGGGGCGGTGCTGGTCGTCGCCACCCACAACGGCTACAGCCGCAACTTCGGCTATCTGCACCGCCGCCGCGTCTATCTGGCGGAGAACGGCGAGGACCTGCGCGGCGAGGACATGCTGGAGCCGGTGATCGGCGCCACGCCGGAGCCGCGGCCCTTCACCATCCGCTTCCACCTGCACCCGGCGGTCCAGGCGACCCTCATCCAGGGCGGGCAGGTGCAGCTGAAGCTGCCGAGCGGCGCCGCCTGGCGGCTGCGCGCGTCGGGCGGCACGCTGGAGCTGGAGGAGAGCATTTATCTGGGCAGCGGCGACGAGCCGCGGCGGACCACCCAGATCGCCGTCTCCGGACATACCGGCCCCGCCATCAAGACGGTGAAATGGGCCTTGCGCCGCGAGCGCAAGGGGGGGTAAACCGCGCCCATCCGCGGCGGACAGGCCGTGGGAATACGGATCGGTGCCTGTTTCGAGAGTCTGTGGAGTGTTCGCCCTGCGACCGTGATCCCCGCCCGTGCGGGGGTGACGAAGCGGGGTGTTTCGCTTTTCCGTCTTCCCAAGCCCTGTCTTCCCAAGCCCTGCCCGCCGCAGCCGGTTCCATGACAGCCAGGATGCCCCGATGAGCCCGCCGAACGTCGCCCACTCGCCCGCCCCCGATCTCGTCCGCATCACGCGCGCGCTGATCTCCGTGTCCGACAAGACGGGCCTCGTCGCGCTCGGCCAGGCGCTGGCGGCCAAGGGCGTGGAGATCCTGTCCACCGGCGGCTCCGCCCAGCGGCTGGCCGAGGCCGGCATCCCGGTGAAGGAGGTCTCCGACCACACCGGCTTCCCGGAGATCATGGACGGGCGCGTCAAGACGCTGCACCCGCGCGTGCACGGCGGCATCCTGGCCCGCCGCGACATCCACGCCGAGGCGATGACCACCCACGACATCCCGCCGATCGACCTCGTGGTGGTGAACCTCTACCCGTTCGAGGCGACGGTGTCGAAGGGCGCCGACTACGCCAACTGCGTGGAGAACATCGACATCGGCGGCCCGGCGATGATCCGCGCCGCGGCCAAGAACCACGACTTCGTCACCGTCGTCACCGACCCCGAGGATTACGAGGCGGTTCTGGACGAGCTGGCGACCCATGACGGCGCCGTTACGCTGAATCTCCGCCGCACCCTGGCCCAGCGCGCCTACGCCCGCACGGCCTCCTACGACGCGGCCATCTCCTCCTGGCTGGCCGGCCAACTCGGCGAGACCTTCCCGCCGCGCACCACCCTGTCGGGCAAGCTCAGCCAGACCCTGCGCTACGGCGAGAACCCGCACCAGCAGGCGGCCTTCTACGTCACCGGCGAGCAGCGCCCGGGTGTGGCGACGGCGATCCAGCTCCAGGGCAAGGAGCTGTCCTACAACAACCTGAACGACACCGACGCCGCCTTCGAGCTGGTCGCCGAGTTCGAGCGTCCGGCCGTCGCCATCATCAAGCACGCCAATCCCTGCGGCGTCGCCGAGGGGACGAACCTGCTGGACGCCTACAAGCAGGCCCTGCTGTGCGATCCGGTCAGCGCCTTCGGCGGCATCATCGCCGTCAACCGTCCGCTGGACGCCGCCACGGCGGAGGAAATTGCCAAGCTGTTCGCCGAGGTGGTGATCGCCCCCGACGCCGACGACGCGGCCCGCGCCCTGCTCGCCACCAAGAAGAACCTGCGCGTCCTGCTGACCAAGGACGTGCCGAACCCGGCCGAGCCGGGGATGATGGTGAAGCAGCTCTCCGGCGGCTTCCTGCTGCAGAACCGCGACAACGGCCGCATCACGCTCGACGATCTGAAGGTGGTGACCAAGCGCGCTCCGACGGAGCAGGAGCTGGCAGACCTGCTCTTCGCCTTCCGCGTCGCCAAGCATGTGAAGTCGAACGCCATCGTCTACGCCAAGAACGGCGCCACGGTGGGCGTCGGCGCCGGCCAGATGAGCCGTGTCGACTCGGCGCGCATCGCCGCCATCAAGTCGGCGGAGGCCGCCAAGGCCGCTGGCCTGTCGGAGCCGCTGACCAAGGGGTCGGTGGTCGCCTCGGATGCTTTCTTCCCCTTCGCGGACGGCCTGCTGGCCGCGGCGGAAGCCGGCGTGACGGCGGTGATCCAGCCCGGCGGCTCGATCCGCGACAACGACGTCATCGCCGCCGCCGATGAGAAGGGTCTGGCGATGGTGCTGACGGGGATGCGCCACTTCCGGCACTGAGCATCCGCATTCGCGAGCTTTTGCCCCCTCCCTAACCCTTCCCCGCCTTCGGCGAGGGAGGGGACCAACTCCCTCCACCGCAGAGCGGGGGAGGGTCGGGGAGGGGGCAATACACTCTTACCCCCGCCGCGCCCCCAAGATCCGCGCCAGCATGGCGGCGGCCCCGCCTTGGGGGGAATCCCCGTCCGTCCCCTCGTCCGGCTTCAGCCGACCGGTTGCCGCCATGGCGATCAGCATCGCCGGATGCATCGCGGGATGATGGGGCGAAGGATGCCCCGCCGAATCGCCTTCTCCACGCGCCGCGGCGTGGTCGCGGGCCAGCGCCTCGTTGATGTGCGCGAAGGCCTCGATGTCCTTGATGTGCAACATGTCCGTTCCGCCCTCCGCGCAAAGTTCGTTGTGCGTCGCAGCAAAAGGCAAGTTAGCAGCTTCCGCTGGGTGAATCCGCCGTCATGCCGCGGCGGACTGTCGCACCGCATTCGCATCGCCCGGTGCCGGCTCCCGAACCGCCAGCATAAGCCCAAAACCAATGACGAAGAAAGCCACAACGCTCGCCATGCCGGCCCGCTGGCTCTCGAACAGCGTGGTCGCCAGCCCGAAGGCGAGCGGCCCGACGAAGCCGGCCATGCGGCCGGTCAGGCTGTAGAGCCCGAACATCTCGCCCACCATGCCCGGCGGGGCCAGCCGCGCCATCATCGACCGCCCGGCCGCCTGCGCCGGCCCGAAGAAGGCGCCCAGCCCCAGCGCCAGCACCCAGAACCACGCCTTCTCCGTCGCCAGAAGCAGCGGCACGCCGAAGGCGGTCAGGCCGATCAGGCTGACCAGGATGGTCGGCTTGGCCCCCATCCGGTCGTCCACCCAGGCGAAGCCGATGGCCCCGACCCCGGCCACCACGTTCAGCGCGATGGCGAAGAGCAGGATCTCCTCGAAGGTCATGCCGAAGGCGTGGGCGGCGAAGATGCCGCCGAAGGCGGTGATGGTGTTGATGCCGTCGCGGTAGATCGCGCTGGCGATCAGGAAGCGCAACGTGTTGCGGTACTTGCGCGTCTCCGCCAGCGTCCGCCGCAGCGTCGCCATGCCCTCCCGCGCGGCCTCCCGGATGCCCAGTCCGGTCGCCGGCACGTCCGGAACGAACAGGAAGAAGGGCAGGGCGAACAGCCCATACCAAGCGGCGGCCAGCAGGGCGGTGGCGCGCACCGGCGCCTGCTCCGCCGTGTCGAGCAGGCCGAACAGCGGGGCGGGCGACTTCACGAAGACGAACAGGGCGACCACCAGACAGGCCAGCCCGCCGAAATAGCCGATGCCCCAGCCCCAGCCGGAAATCCGCCCGAGCATCCGCGGCGGCGCCAGAGCGGTCAGGCTGGCGTTGTAGAAGACGTTCGCCAGCTCGAAGGCGACGGTGCCGATGACCACGCAGACCAGGGCGAACAAAGCGTGGGACGGGTCGGGTTTCACCCACCAGAGCGCGGCGCAGAAGACCACGGTCAGGGCGGTGAACAGCGCCATCCACGGCTTGCGCCGCCCCGTCCGGTCGGCCACCGCGCCCAGCACGGGGCTGAGCAGGGCGATCAGCAACCCGGCGACGGTCAGCGCCGCGCTCCAGCGCGAGGCCCCGGCGACCTCGTCCCCGACCACGCCGCGGGCGAAATAGACGGAGAAGATGAAGGTCGTGACGATGGTGTTGTACGACGAGTTCGCCCAGTCGTAGAGGCACCAGGACGCGATGGCACGGCGGCTCGGCGTGTCGTTGGCCATCGGTCGGATTACTCGACGGCCGGCGGGGGCGGGTCGAGGTGGATCGGGACGAGGTCGATGGTGGGGCGCTGGCCGTCCAAGCGCTGGTCGTCCAGCCGTTGATCGATCCGGGCGCGCAGTTGCATCATCTGCGCCTGGATCGCCTCGATCTCCGCCTTCTGCCGCTCCAGATCCGACAGGTCGGGCAGCGGGACGGCGACGTCGGTGGCGATGCGGTCGGAAGACTCGTCGGTGCTCATGGGGCCTCTCCGGTTCGGCGTCGATCGGCTGGCTTCGGCCCGCGGGAAAACCCGAGGGCGCGCGTCCGTTCAGCCGCCCACGCCGAACGAAATCTGGTTGTTGTCGTAGCGGGCGACGATGGTCAGCCGGTCGCCGGGGCGCACGCGGATCGGCGTCTCCAAATAGGTCATCGCCTGCTTCCAATGGTTCGTCCGCGCCCGGCTTTCGGAGCGGTAGGTGACCTCCTCGTCCATCTGCAGGTCGAACCAGAAGGCCACGCCGTGGCAGGTGCCCTCCGCCGTGATCTCCACGGCGATCTCGCGGCCGCCCTCCTCTGGCATGTTGCGGGTGAAGTCGAAATCGAGCGCGGTGAAGGGGGCCGACAGCGGCGTGTGGGTGTCGGCGCCGAGGTCGATCTGCTGGTAGCCGGGGGAGCGGAAGACGTCGAAGGTCGACATGTCGAAGCCGCCGATGCGCTTCACCGGGTTGATGCGGGCCAGCTCCGGCGTTTCCACCAGCATGGCGTAGACGGTCGAGGCGCGAGGGATGATCGCGCCGCCGGGTTTCACCAGATGGGTGCGCGCGTGCTGCAGCACCGACAGCATGCGCGGCGCCAGCATGCCGATGTTGATGAGCTCCGACACGAAGATGTCGGCCTTCTCCGGCAGGTCGCCGCCCTCGCCCACCGACAGGCGGGTGGACAGCTTCGGCACCACGTCGATGCGCTCGGCGTAGCCGTTGTTGGCGACGGTCTCGCGGGCGATGCGGGCGAGGATCGGGTTCACCTCGCAGGTCACCACCCGCCGCGCCCCGGCGCGCGCCGCCATCATGGCGACGATGCCAGAGCCGGTGCCGATCTCCAGGACCAGCGAATCCGGGGTCACCGCGCGCTTCAGCGCCGCCTCGTAGGCGTCGTTGCGCTCGACATCGTTGATCATCGGCAGGTGCCAGCCGGGAACGGCGTTGGAATAGATCAGCCGGCGGGTGAATTGCACCAGCGGGTGGTCCGGCGCGATGGCGCGGGCGGCCTCGATGGCCTCCACCGCCTCGTTGGCGCGGTCGAGGCTCTGCAAGGTGTGGGCCAGCCCGACATGGGCGGGGACGAAGCGGGGCGCCGCCGCGATCACCACGCGGAACGCCTCCTCGGCTTCCTCCAGGGCGCCGCGGGTGCTCAGCGCCTCGGCGAGGTTGTAGCGGGCCTCCAGATACTCCGGCGCCCGTTCCAGAGCGGCGCGGAAGGCGGCCTCCGCCTCGTCCAGCCGGCCCAGCTCGCGCAGCGTGGTGCCCAGGAAATTGTGCATCTCCGGCGCGTCGCCGCGCAGGGCCAGGGCGGCGCGGAAGGCGCCCTCGGCGTCCTCCAGCCGGCCCAGCGCCTTCAGCGCGTTGCCCAGGTTGCCGTGAAGCTCCGGCAGGCGGTCGTTGAGGGCGATGCCGGCGCGGAACGCCGCCTCCGCCTCCGCCGCGCGGCCGAGCTGGAAGAGCAGGCTGCCGCGGCTGTTGTGGAAGGACGGGTCCTTGCCGTCCTCGGCGATGGCGTGCGTGAAGAGGTCGAGCGCGCCGTCGGGATGGCCGGTGTGGGCGGCGACGACGCCCAGCAGGTGCAGGGCCTGCGCGTTGTGCGGGTCGGTCGCCAGGATCGCCCGGCAGGCCGCCTCCGCCCCGCCCAGATCGTTCGTCCGCAGCAGGCGGATGGCGTCGTTCAGGGTTGGCTGGGGGTCGGTCATCGCGGCGGGCTCCGGTTGGGCGGACAATCCTTGGATTGGCCGCACCATAGCCGGAAAGCGGGCGGGACGCATGGGAAACCCTCGTCCGGGCCCGCCCGAAGGGGGCCGGACGAGGGGTTTTCAAGCCCTTTACCCCGCCGTCAGGCCGCGGAGCTGCCGGTTCGCCACCGCCAGCATCGACAGGTCGACGTTGGGCTGGGTGCGCAACTCGGACAGGAGCTGCTCCACCCGCTCCACCACCGGGCGGCGGTGGGCGATCCAGGCCTCCACGGGGGCTTCCGCGGGTAGCTGGTCCACCGCCTCCAGAACGCGGGTGGTCAGCGCGGTCTGGTGGGCGAACAGGTCGTCCACCAGGGCGGCCACCGCCTGCTTCTGCCAATGGTTCTCCGCCTTCGCCGCGGCGGCCTTGTCGCGCAGCCACTCCAGGCCGAAGCGACGACCCAGCATGAAGTAGACCGCGGCGACGTCCGCGACCCCGCGTCCGGTGCGCCCGGCGATGCGGACGAGGTCGGGAGCGGCGGCCAGGACCGGCAGCGCCGCCATGCGGCGGGCCAGCTCGGCGGGAACGCCCTGCTCCTGGTAGGAGGCGACGCGGGCGGTCAGGCGGGCCGTCTCCTCGGCGTCCAGCACGTTGTCCAGACCGGCCAGAAGCGTCTCGATGCCGGGCCGGAAGGCCTCCGTCTCGCGGGCGATGTCCAGCGGCTGCTGGCAGCTCGCCAGGAACCAGGCGGCGGCGCGCTCCATGTGGCGGACCGTCTCCAGGATCATGCTGGTCTGGAGCGCTGCGGGGACGACGGTGTCGAGATCCTCGATCCCCGTCCACAGCGAGCGCAGGCCGAAGGCGTCGCGCACGATGGTGTAGGCGCGGGCGACGTCCGCCGGCCCCATGCCGGTCTTCTCCATCATCTCCTTGACGAAGGTCGGGCCGGTGCGGTTGACGAGGCTGTTGGTGACGCCGGTCGCGATGATCTCCCGCCGCAGCCGGTGCCGCCCCACCGCCTCCGCATGGGCCTTGCGCAGCGGCTTGGGGAAGTAGCGGGTGAGGTCGTCGGCCATGAAGGGATCGTCCGGCAGGTCCGACGCCAGCAGATCGTCGTAGAGCGTGATCTTGGCGTAGGCCAGCAGCACCGCCAGCTCGGGCCGGGTCAGCCCCTCGCGGTTGGCCATGCGGGCGGACAACTCCTCCTCGTCGGGCAGATACTCGATGGCGCGGTTGAGCCGCCCCGCCTTCTCCAGCGAGCGGATCAGCCGGGCCTGCGCCTCCAGCGCGTCGGGACCCAGCGCGCGGGCGACGGTCAGGGCCTGGCTCTGCAGGTAGTTGTCGGCCAGCACCAGACCGGCCACCTCGTCGGTCATGGCGGCGAGAAGCTGGTCGCGCTGCTTCAGCGTCATGTCGCCGCGGACGACCACGTCGTTCAGCAGGATCTTGATGTTCACCTCATGGTCGGAGGTGTCCACGCCCGCCGAATTGTCGATGGCGTCGGTGTTCAGCCGCACCCCGTGCCGCGCCGCCTCGATGCGGCCGCGCTGGGTGACGCCGAGGTTGGCGCCCTCGCCGATCACCTTAGCCCGCACGTCGCGCCCGTCGATGCGCAGCGCGTCGTTGGCCTTGTCGCCGACCTCGGCGTTGGTTTCCTCCGCCGCCTTCAGGTAGGTGCCGATGCCGCCGAACCACAGCAGGTCCACCTCGGCCTTCAGCAGGGTCTGCATCAGCTCCAGCGGGGTGACGTGGTCCTTGGCGATGCCGAAGCGCTGGCGGATCTCCGGCGTCAGCTCCAGCGACTTGGCCGAGCGGTCGAACACCCGCCCGCCCGCGGACAGCAGCGACGCGTCGTAGTCCGCCCAAGAGGAGCGCGGCAGGTCGAACAGGCGCTGCCGCTCCTCCCAGCTCCGCGCGGCGTCGGGGTCGGGGTCGATGAAGATGTGCCGGTGGTCGAAGGCGGCGAGCAGGCGGATGTGCTTCGACAGCAGCATGCCGTTGCCGAACACGTCGCCCGACATGTCGCCGACGCCGACGACGGTGAAGTTCTGCGTCTGGGTGTCGTGTCCCAGCTCGCGGAAATGGCGCTTCACCGATTCCCAGGCGCCGCGGGCGGTGATGCCCATCTTCTTGTGGTCATAGCCGGCGGAGCCGCCCGACGCGAAGGCGTCGCCCAGCCAGAAGCCGTGGTCCACCGACACCGAATTGGCGATGTCGGAGAAGGTTGCCGTGCCCTTGTCGGCGGCGACCACCAGATAGGGATCGTCCTCGTCGTGGCGGACCACCTCGGGCGGCGGCACCACCGCGCCCTCGGCGTCGAGGTTGTCGGTGATGTCCAGCAGGCCGCGCATCAGCGTCTTGTAGCACTCGATGCCCTCGGCCAGCGCCGCCTCGCGCCCGGCGGACGGCGGCGGCGGACGTTTGACCACGAAGCCGCCCTTGGAACCGACCGGCACGATGACGGTGTTCTTGACCATCTGCGCCTTCATCAGCCCCAGGATCTCCGTGCGGAAATCCTCGCGCCGGTCGGACCAGCGGATGCCGCCGCGCGCCACCTTGCCGCCGCGCAGATGGACGCCTTCCATCCGCGGGCTGTAGACGAACACCTCGACCATCGGGCGAGGCAGCGGCAGCTCGTCGATGTGGCGGCTGTCGATCTTGAAGGAGAGGTAGGTCTTGGGCCGCCCGTCCGCGCCGTTCTGATAGGCGTTGGTGCGCAGCGTGTTGCACAGCAGGTTGAGGAAGCGCCGCAGGATGCGGTCCTCGTCCAGGTTCTTCACCCCGTCGAGCGCGCGTTCGATCTCCGCGGCCAGCCCCGGATCGTTCTGCGGGCGGCGGGCCGGGTCGAAGCGGCTGTGGAACAGGGCGACCAGCTTGCGCGCGATGGCCGGATGGCCGGCCAGCGTGCTTTCCACCACGTCCTGCCCATAGGGGATGCGGGCTTGGCGCAGATACTTGGCGTAGGCGCGCAGCACCGTCACCTCCCGCGCGGTCAGGCCGGCGCGGAGCACGAGGCGGTTGAAGCCGTCATCCTCCATCCGGCCGTCCCAGACGGCGGCGAAGGCGTCCTGGAACTTCTCCTTGACCATCGCGCAGTCGATGGGCAGCCCGTTTTGGGAGCGCGCGGTGAAGTCGTGGATCCACACCGGGGCGGCGTGGCCGGCGATGGCGATCTCGAAGGGGGCCTCGGTGATCACCTTCAGGTCCATGTGCTCCAGCATGGGCAGCACGTCGGACAGCGGCACCGGGCGGCCTTCGTGGTAGATCTTGACGTGCAGCTCGTCCCCTTCGGCCTCCAGCGGGCGGTAGAGGTTGATGCCCAACGTGCCCTGGGCCGTCGCCTTCTCGATGCGGTCGATGTCGAAGACGGCGGCTTCCGCGTTGAACTCCTCGCGGTAGGCGGTGGGGAAGGCGTCGGCGTAGCGGCGGAACAGGGTGCGCCCCTGCTCCTCGCCATGGGCCTCGACCAGCGCGTCGCGCAGATGGTCGTCCCAGCCGCGCGACGCCTGGACCAGCCGCGCCTCCAGATCGGTGGCGTCGACGGCGGGCACCCGGCCCGGCTCGGTCCGGATGATGAAATGCAGGCGGGCCAGCACGCTTTCGGTCAGCTGCGTGGTGAAGCCGGTGCAGGTGCCGGCGTAGGCGGCCTCCAGGATGGACTGGATGCGCCGGCGCAGGGTGGTGTCGTAGCGGTCGCGCGGCACGTAGACGAGGCAGGAGGCGAAGCGCTCGAACGGGTCCTTGCGCACGAACAGGGCCAGCCGCTGCCGCTCCTGCAGGTGCAGGATGCCGACCGCGATGTCCAGCAGCTCCGGCACCTGGATCTGGAACAGCTCGTCGCGCGGGTAGGTCTCCAGGATGTGCAGAAGCGCCTTGCCGTCATGGCCCTGCGGGTCGAAGCCGGCCAGCTCCATCACCTCCGCGACCTTGCGGCGGAGATAGGGGATCTCGCGCGGGCTGCGGTTGTAGGCGACGGAGGTGAAGAGCCCGGCGACCAGCCGCTCGCCGACGATCCGCCCCTCGGCGTCGAAGCGCTTGATGAGGATGGCGTCCATCGGGACGGAGCGGTGCACGGGGGAGGGGCGGTTGCCCTTGGTCACCATCAGCACGCGCGGGTTGCGCAGGAAGTCGCGCACGTCGGGCGGCAGGGTGGCGTAGTTGCGCAGCCCGTCGAAGACGGTGACGGAGTCGTCGCGCAGGATGCCCAGACCGCTGCCGGCGACCAGACCCAGCGAGGAGTCCGCCCCGTCGGCGCCGCTCTCGAAGCGGTATTCGCGGTAGCCGAGGAAGGTGAAGTGGTCGTCGTCTGCCCAGGACAGGAAGGCCTTGGCCTCGTCCACCTCGTCGTCCGGGATGATCGCCGGGACGGCGGCGCGGGCGCAGTCGGCCTCCACGATGGCGGCGCGCACCTGCTGGCGCATGGCCCGCCAGTCGGCGACGGCGGCGCGCACGTCGGCCAGCACGCGCTCCAACCCTTCGCGGGCCTGGTCCAGCGCGGCGGCACCGGTGACCGCGCCGACCTCGACATGCATGAAGGATTCGGGGGCCGCGTCGGTGGGGGCCGCCGCCGGCTCGTACATCTCCACCAGCTGGCCGTCGGCGTCGCGCTTGACCCGCACCACGGGGTGGATGACCAGATGGACGGTCAGCCCCTGGCGGTTCAGCTCCGCGGTCACCGAGTCGACGAGGAAGGGCATGTCGTCGTTGACGATCTCCACCACCGTGCGGTGGGACTGCCAGCCATGCTCCTCGACGCGGGGATTGTAGACGCGGACCTTGGCGCGGTCCGCCGCCTCGCGCTGCTGACCCCATTGCCACATGGCCAGCGCCGCGCCGTAGAGCTGCTCCGCCGGAGCCTGGATGATGTCGTCGGGCGGGACGTTATCGTAGAACTGCCGTACGAAGCGCTCCGCCGGTGCCGCACGGCTGCGGCCCAGCCGCTCGCGAACCTGCCGCACGACCTCTTCGGTCAGCTCGTCCTTGAGCTGTTCGGCCCTGAGAGCCATCGCTCCAATCCTTCCCTGATTTTTTGCGGCGGTTTGCCGCCGTTGTAGGCAGAGGGTAGCCGATTTGCTGCGACAGGCAACAGGCGGAGGGGCGTAACCGGAAGAGGCGGTTATTGAGGCGGTTATTACGGAGCGGCCCTTCGTGTCCAAATCGATGAAAGTTGAATGAGTCCGGAAGTGGGCGTATTTTTCGTGCCGGCGCGCTTGCGGCGCGCAACCAACGAGACGATCATGCCCAACGACGACGCCCGCCCGCCGGAGGCCAACCCGGTTCCCCCCGCCAAGCCCCGCCTGCACGTCCTCGTGGTCGATCCCGACCCGGCGCTGGCCGGGCTGACGCGCGCCGCGCTCGACGGCTTCGCGCTGGACGGGGCGCCGGTGACGGTGCTGACCGCCGCCACCGCCGCCGAGGCGCGCGAGGCGCTGTACCGCAACCCCAGCACCGCCGCCGTCCTGCTGGAGCCGGTGCTGGACCCCGCGGCGGATGGGGTGCCGGAAGGGCTCGGCCTCATCGACCACATCCGCAAGGATCTGGGGAACAGCCGCGTCCGCATCCTGGTCTGCACCGCCCATCCCGAGCGGGCGCCGGAGGAGGAGGTGGTGGAGGGCCACGACGTCAGCGACTACCGCCTGAAGGACGGGTTGACGGTGCGCACGCTGCGCACCGCGGTCGTGCCGCGGCTCCGCGCCTTCCTCAATCTGCAGACCCAGGCCGCCGGGCGCAAGGCGCTGGCCCGCATGCTGGTGGCGACCACCGGCCTGCTGGAGATGCGCACCCCGGACGTGCTGTTCCCCAACATCCTGCCGCGCGTCGTCGGGCTGCTGGGCATCGGGCGGCACGCGCTGCTGTGCATCCAGGGCGACACGCTGCCGCGCGACCGCCGCATCCGCGTGCGCGCCTCCACCGGGCGCTTCGCCAAATGGAAGGACGTGGACGTCGCCGAACTGGGCGAGCCCAGCGTGGCCGCCGCGCTGGAGCGGCTGAGCCCGAGTTCCGAGACCATCGTGGAGCCGGGCTATTGCGCGCTGCGGCTGCGCGCCCATGGCGGGATCATCGGCATGATCTACGTCGAGGGCCACAACAACGAGGGCACCGCGCGCGAGTGGCAGTTGCTGGAGCTGTTCCGCAACAAATGCTCCATCGCCTTCGAGAACGCCCTGCTGTTCGAGGAGCTGAACACCGCCCAGAAGGCCACCGTCCTCGCCATGGGCTCGCTCGCCGAATACAAGGACAACGCCGCCGCCGGCCATCTCCAGCGCATCGAGCGGCTGGTCGGCGACATCGCGCGCGAGCTGCGCGTCCACGGCCGCTTCGCCGACGAGCTGGACGACGAATTGGCGGAGAAGGTCGGGCTGGCCGCCCTGCTGCACGACGTCGGCATGCTGAGCGTGTCGGACGAGACGCTGGGCATTCCGGGCGAGCTGGCGAACAACGACATGGCGGCCATCCAGCGCCACACCCTGATCGGCCACCGCATCCTCAGCGAGGCGGCGCTGCCCCTGCGCGGGCGCAGCCTGCTGTCCATCGCCTCGGAGATCGCCCGCTACCACCACGAGCGCTACGACGGGTCGGGCTACATGGAAGGGCTGCGCGGCGGGGCCATTCCGGTTTCGGCGCGGATCATGGCGGTGGCCGACGTGTTCGATGCCCTCATCACCGACCGCCAGTACCGCAAGGCCTGGGGGGTCGAGCACGCCATCGCCTGGATCGCCGAGCGGGCGGGCAAGGATTTCGACCCGCTGGTGGTCGAGGCGTTCCTGACGGTGGTCCGCCGCATCCAGATCGAGGAGCCGGACTGGTTCCCCAAGCCGGAGGGCGGCAACCAGGGCCTGCTGGTGTCGGCGATCGGGCGCAAGCTGCGCGCCCTGTTCGGCAACCGCGCCGAGCCGATCAACTGACCCGCGTCGTTGTGTGACGGAACCTGACCGAACGGCCTTTCCCAAGGCGGGAGGGCCGCTTTGCCGACGCCTTTCGGTGGCGATGACTGGCGCGGCAATGTGTCCGTTTCTCTCACTATGGTTGCGCCTTAAATACTATAGTGTACAAAAAATCGTGTTACTATGAATTGCGCAACCGACACCACAGAAGCGTTCCTTGGTGGCGCTCCGGTGTGGTGGTCGTGCGGCAGCATTTGGCGGAGCCGACCATGAAAGCCAGACGTTTCATTTCCAGCCTCCTGACCTCCTGTGCCCTGATGATGGGCGCGACTGCGGCCCAGGCCGCCTACCCGGACAAGCCGATCACCATGATCGTCGCCTACGGGGCCGGCGGATCGACCGACGTGACCGCGCGCATGCTGGCGCCCTACATCGAAAAATATCTGGGCGGCGGCGCGCGGATCGTGGTGATGAACCGCGGCGGCGCCGGGGGGGAAATCGGCTTCGCGGCCATCGCCGACGCCACGCCGGACGGCTACACCATCGGCTTCATCAACACGCCGAACGTCGTCACCATCCCGATCGAGCGCAATGCCCGCTTCACGCTCGACCGGCTGGACGCGCTGGTCAACATCGTCGACGACCCGGGCATCATGACGGTCCACGGCGACAGCCCCTACAAGACGGTGGAGGATCTGGTCGCCCAGGCCAAGGCCAACCCGAACACCATCACGTTGGGCTCCACCGGCGTCGGGTCGGACGACCATCTGGGCATGCTGCTGCTCCAGCGCCAAGCGGACGTCCGCTTCACCCACGTGCCGTTTCCCGGCAGCGCTGAGAACTACCGTTCCATGCTCGGCCGCCACACCCAGATCTGCGGCCAGAATCTGGGCGAGGGGCTGCGCGGCAAGGCCGGCGGCGACAACATCCGCATCCTGGGCGTGATGAGCACGCAGCGCTGGGACATGGCGCCCGACCTGCCGACCTTCAAGGAACTGGGCTACAACATCACCATGGCGTCGCTGCGCGGCGTCGGCGCGCCGAAGGGCCTGCCGCCGGAGATCCGCACCAAGTTGGTGGAGGCGGTGACCAAGGCCGCCAACGACCCGGAATTCCAGAGCAAGGCCCGCGACACCTACCAGCCGCTGCGCATCCTCGATTCGGAAGCCTTCTCGGCGGAGCTGAAGGAGCTGGACGGCGATTTCCGCAACCTCTGGCGCGAGTTCCCCTGGCTGAAGTGATCGGGCAAAAGCGAACAGACAAGGCCATATAGAAAAAGCCCCTCTTCCATGTGGAAGAGGGGCCTTTTTCATGGGCGGTGTCCCGACCGGTCAGGCCGCGGTGATGCGGGTGATGAAGGCTTCGATCTCGTTGTCCAGCCGGTTGAAGCTGCGCGACAGCTCCTCGGTCGTGGTCTGGACGGCACCGGCGGAATGGCCG
Source organism: Azospirillum sp. P4_B5 (assembly GCF_056402275.1). Taxonomy (NCBI): domain Bacteria; kingdom Pseudomonadati; phylum Pseudomonadota; class Alphaproteobacteria; order Rhodospirillales; family Azospirillaceae; genus Azospirillum; species Azospirillum sp. P4_B5. The sequence continues at coordinate 84,108 of NZ_JBFUHT010000009.1, read as the reverse complement.
GTGGTTTCCGCCGCCTGCTGCACCAGCCGCATTTCCTGGAGCACGGCCACCGTATCGGTGGCGGCGCGCTGCGAGCGCTCGCTGATGTCGCGGGTGGCGGCGTCCTGCTCCTCCACCGCCGCGGCGACGGTGCTGAGCGATTCGTCGACCTGCCGGATGGTGTTGACGATGGCGCGGATGGCGTTGACCGCCGCGCTGGTCGCCGCCTGTACCGCCGCGATTTCCGCGCCGATCTCGTCGGTGGCCTTGGCGGTCTGGTTGGCGAGGCTCTTGACCTCCTGCGCAACCACGGCGAAGCCCTTGCCGGCCTCTCCCGCGCGGGCCGCCTCGATGGTGGCGTTGAGCGCCAGCAGGTTGGTCTGGCCGGCGATGTTGTTGATGAGGCCGACCACCTCCTCGATCTTCCGGCTGGCCTCGCTGAGGCCCTGGACGATCGAGTCGGTCCGCCCCGCCTCGTCCACCGCGCCGCGGGCGAGCTGGGTCGACTGGGTGATGGAGCGGGTGATCTCGTCGATGGAGGCGCGGAGCTGTTCCGCGCCGGCGGCCACGCTCTCCACCTCGCTCGTCGCCTCCTGCACCGCATGGGCGACCGAATCGCTGTGGTGGCTGGTCTGGCGGGCGTTCTCCAGCATGACGTTGGCTTCCCCGCGCATGGAGTCGGCGGACCGCACCACCTCGCCCATCATCGCCTTGACCGACGCCTCCAGGTCGGCGGCGAGGCTGTTCATGGCCCGGCGCTGCTCCTCGGTGGCGCGGGCGCGCATGGCCTCCTGCTCGCGCGCCATCTCCTGGACGCGCAGCGCGTTCTCCTTGAAGACGCGGACGGTGCGGGCCATCTGGCCGATCTCGTCGCCGCGCTCGGCGGCGGGCACCTCGTCCTCCAGCCGGCCCTGGGCCAGCCGTTCCATGACCATGGTCAGGCGGACCACCGGACGGGCGATGTTGAAGCCGATGAACAGCGCGACGCCCACCGTGATCAGCAGGGCGACGATTGCCGAGGCGACGAAGGCCTGGGTGGTCGCGTCGACCGACGCGTTCACGTTGGCGTAGGCGTCGGCCGACTGCTGGCGCTGGTAGGTCAGGTAGTCGCGGGCGGTGCCGTTCAGGCGTCCGTAGGCCGCCTGGACCTCCTGCAGGAAGTCGAGCGGATCGACGCCCATCTTCAGCAGGTCGAGGAAGCTGGTCACCTTCGCCTGATAGGCCGCGGTGTCGGAGCCGAAGCGCTGGAGGATCTGCCCCTCCTCCTCGGTCGCGGCGGACTGGCCCTTCATCTTGTCCGCCTGGGTCTTCAGCTTGGTGATCTGTTCGGTCAGGGCCTTCGATTCATCCTCGACCGCCTTGGGAGAGGCGTTGGCGGTGCTGAGGATCACCGTCCGGTAGAGGCCGGCGTGGGCGACGGTCAGCGTGTCGGTCAACGCCTGGACATCCGCTTCCCGCGTGAAGGAGCGGTTGAACAGCGTGTCCAGCAGGCGTGACTGTTCCGTGATGGCGGAGCCGCCGAGCAACGCGATGGCAAGCATGCCCAGGATCGCTGTCGCCGCCGGGATTCCCATTTTGGTGGGAATGTGGAGGTGATTGAGGAAAGTCATGGAGCACCTGCTTCAACCATTGGCCGGTCCGTTGGCGCCGGATGGTCAGGGGGGCTTGAACCGCACCCGTCGCAGGCCGGGCGGCCGGCGGCGGGTGGTTTCGCGGATGGGCCGGACCCGGACGGACCAGCCCGCCCGGGTCGCGTCAGCCCCGGATCACTTCAGCCAGGGCGACGACTGCCACAGCGACTTCAGCTCGGTGTCGAGCTGCTTCAGTTCCGCCGCGAAGGCGTCGGGGCCGAGGACGCGCAGCGGCTGGAAAGTCTCCTTGGCCTCGGCCTTCGCCACGAACTCCGGATCGGTCGCGGCCTTGGTGACGGCGTCCACCAGCTTGGCGCGGACGTCGGCGGGCAGGCCCTTCGGCGCGCAGACGCCGCGCAGCGAGGCCATCAGCACCGGGTAGCCCTGCTCCGCGAAGGTCGGGATGTCCGGGGCGGCCTTCCAGCGCTCCTTGCTCATCACGCCCAGCACGCGGATCTGGTCGGAGGCCTGACCGCGCAGACCTTCGCCGAGGTTCTGGCCGCTGATCTGGATCTTCTTGGCGAGCATCGCCTTGTAGTTGGCGGCGGAGCCGGAGAAGGGCACATGGGTGAACTGCACGCCCGCCTGGCGCTGCACCAGCAGCATGGCGAGCTGGTCGTCCGAGCCCACGCCGGTGGTGCCGACGGTGACGGTGTTCGGGTTGGCCTTGGCGTGCTCCACGACGTCCTTCAGCGTCTTGAAGGCGCTGTCGCCGGGAACGCTCCACACGCCCGGATCGTCGACGACGTTGACCAGCGCGTCCAGCCGGTCCGCCGAGAAGCGGGCCTGACGCTCGATCGGGATCGACACCATGTTCGGCGTGTTGCAGAAGCCGATGGAGTAGCCGTCCGGCGCGGCGTCGGCGATGGCCGCGAAGCCAATCTCGCCGCCGGCGCCCGGCTTGTTCACCACCTCGATCCGGGTGCCGCCCAGATGCTTCTCGATGAAGGGAGCCAGCAGGCGCGCGGTCACGTCGGTCGAACCGCCGGCGTCGTAGGCGACGACCACGGTGATCGGCTTCTCGGGATAGGCGGCCCGGGCCGTCGACAGCGCGGTCGTCGACATGGCCAGCGCCAGGGTCCCGGCCGCCAGCGCCAGGAACTTGCTGCGAATGATCATCTGGATGCCCTTCTTTCCTGCGTTATTGCGGAAGACCCCCTTGGTCGCGGACGCGGCGGGGTCCCGGGAGATCCCGCCCGTCCCGATGCGGACACAGGCTGGGCCTCCTTTTCTGAAATTCTCGTAAAGATCGATGATCTTTGATTTCGACAGCATTGGAATATCGGGTCATGAACGAGACGAAGAGCCGTCCTGGCTTTGAGCAGGATGGGTGCATACTTCGGTATGTCTGTCTTCGTGGGTGGCCGATCCCGTCGCCGGCGCGGCGGCGGAGTTCAGTCGTCTTTTTCGCAAAAAGGGGCGGTTCATAGACCCAACGCTGTCAAATCGACCTTATGGAAGCGGTTAAGACGCTTCAAGGTGGAAGATACAGAGTCGCTATTCGTGTATCAATCGTGTTGACCGAACCGGACATCCGGAAATGACAGGGATTTTCGACGAATGATTTCTATTCGGCATGGTTTCCTGGAGTTCCGCACGGTCGGGCGTGCGTGATAAGCGTCAAATGGACGCATAATGAAAATCGCCTGCGTCGAAATGACCGTGTCAGCCCATCGCCACCATGAAGGCGACGGAAATCGAGATCGGGGACATCAGGGTGGACAGCAGCAGCGACATGGACACCAGCTCCCGCCCCGTCTGGTAGCGCTCGGCGAAGGCGTAGACGTTGACGCCGATGGGCAGCGCCGCCGCGGTCACGGCGGGGGCCAGCCAGTCCGGCGGCAGGTGGAACACCTCCACCGCCAGGACCCAGGTCAGCACCGGGTGCAGGACCGTCTTCATCACCGCCAGGACCAGCGCCTGGCCGAACTTGCCCGACAGCTTCCCGAAGGACAGCGCGGTACCCAGCGTGAAGCAGGCGCAGGGCAGAACGGTGGCCGCGGCGTAATCCGCCGCCTTCATGACCGCGTCCGGCACATGAACGCCGGTCAGGTTGAAGCCCATGCCGACGACGATGGACAGGATCATCGGGCTGAGCAGGGTCGCCTTGACGGCGTTGACCGCGGCGGCGACCGGCCGCCCGCCCGCCGTCCGCTGCGCCTCGGCGATCATCGTCGCCGTGGTGAAGAGGAGCGGCGACTGAAACAGGATCAGCAGCATCACCGGGATGGCCACCGACGATCCGTAGGCGTCCATCAGGATCGGTGCGCCGAGCAGGCCGATGGAGGAGAAGGAGGGGGCGAAGCCGCCGATCGCCGCCTCGTCCCGCCGCCGGATGGACAGCATCCAGGCGGCACCCAGCCCGAAGATGATGAAGGCCGCGACGAAGAAGGACGCCACGAAGCCCCATTCGATGGGATCGGGGATCTTCGCCTTGGCCATCGCCGCAAACAGCAGCGCGGGCAGGGCGTAGATGCCGAGAAAGCGCGACAGCCCCTGAGCCGCCGTGTTGCTGAAATTGCCCGATTTCCCGGCGTAGAAGCCGAGCGCGACCAGGACGAACATCGGCAGCACGATTTGAAAGATGAGCGTCATGGCAGCGGAAACCGGTCTTGGGGCGGCTTAAGGGGCTGTGCGGTTCGCCGGCGCGCGTGGTCCGGCGGAGGCGCTGGGGGTCAGCGCAGGGTGGGCGTTTCGACGATCTCCGGTTCCGGCACGCCCAGCACCTCCATCAGCGACTTGCCGGCGTCGAGCTGCTGCGACCACACCTTCTCCTTGGCCATCAGCTCCAGGCAGCGCCTCAGAACCTCGTCCATCACGGCCAGCGGCACCACGGTCACGCCGTCGTCGTCGCCGATGATGAGGTCGCCCGGATTGACCACCATGCCGCCGACGCCGGCCGGCACGTCCATCTTGCCGCCGAAGGCCTTGTGCGGGCCGCGCGGCACCGAGCCCTTGGCGAAGACCGGAAAGCCGATGGTCCGGATTTCCTGGAGGTCGCGGACGGAGCCGTCGATTACCAGCCCGCCCAGGCCGCGCGACTTGCAGCCGCGGACCACCCATTCGCCGGCCAGCGCCACCTCCTCCAGCCCGGCGCCGGCAACCACCACCACCTCGCCCGGCTCGGCCAGGCTGCAGGCGGTCAGCAGCATGCTGTTGTCGCCCGGCATCGACACGGCGGTGCGGGCCTGCCCGCAGATGCGCATGCCGGGAGCGCAGGGCTTGATCCGGGCGTCCATGCTCTGGCAGCGGTTCTGCACGTCGGACGCGATGCTGCTGGGGACCGTCTTCCAGATTTCCAGCATGTCCGGGGACAGGCGCGGAAAGTTCACGATGTAGCGTTGCATAGCCATGGGAAGGACCTCTTGTCGTCTGGGCGGATTGCCGTCTGGGCTGTACGAAGCGGGGCTTGGAAGCGCGACCAGCGGCACCGCCGGTCGCAGCGCGACGACAGCGGAGCCGGTGACGATCAGGCGGGGGAGGGCCGGCGTTGCCGGAGCGGCGGACGCCGGCCGGACAGGAGCGTCCTATCCGGGAAAATCACGGGCTTAGCCCGTCCGACATGACCGGACCATCCATGGTGCATACAACCCTAAACGGATAGAAGTTCTATTTGTTTCGCATTTGAAGCTTAGTCCTTCCGCGGGTCATACGCAAGTAGGTTGCCAATAAGTAAATTTATTCACGCGGTCATATAGGATATGAGCGCGGGGAATGACCTACATAAGTATGAGATTTGCCAGGATTCGCACCTTTCGATTGCGCCATTTGGTGGCGCGCCCTGTATGGCTGCGTCGATTCGGGGCGAGGGGAGTCGGGGAGGGTGAGGCGTCGGTTGCGGAATCGCAACGCGCGGGGAGCGGGATGACTCGGGAGGAAAAAACGAAAAAGGCCGGCACCCGAAGGTCCAGCCTTTCCATCCACTGTCTTGTTTCCCGCCTGGAGGATCACCGCCTCCGTCGGGAAAATGGAGCGGGCGAAGGGATTCGAACCCTCGACCCCAACCTTGGCAAGGTTGTGCTCTACCCCTGAGCTACGCCCGCGCTCCGTTTCGCTGCCGTTCGGACCGTTGTTCGGTGCCGTCCGGCGGCGTGCGGCGGACTATACTCATGGATCGGCGCAATGCAAGCGTCATGTTTCACTTTTCTCGGGCGCCTGGACAGATTTTCCCGGACGAATATTCCCGGCAACGCTAAAGATGGCTCCATGGACACCCGCGACACCCCCGAGGGCAGGGCCGAGGAGCCGCTGCCGACGAGCCCGGAGCAGCTCCTGCAGCATCTCGCGGCGCTCGGCATCCGCACCGTGACCCACCGTCATCCGCCGCTGCACACGGTGGAGGAGAGCAAGGCGCTGCGCGGCGCGCTGCCCGGCGGCCACTGCAAGAACCTGTTCCTGAAGGACAAGAAGGAGCAGCACTGGCTGGTCGTCGCCCTGGAGGATGCGCGGGTCGAGCTGAACCGCTTCGACAAGGTGATCGGGTCGGCGCGGCTGTCCTTCGCCTCCGCCGACCGGCTGTGGCGGCATCTCGGCGTGCGGCCGGGTTCGGTCACGCCCTTCGCGCTGGTCAACGACCGCGAGCGGCGGGTGCGGGTGGTGCTGCAGGAGCAGATGCTGGCCCACGACCCGCTGAACTACCATCCGCTGCTGAACGACCGCACCACGGCCATCGCCGCCGCGGATCTGCTGCGCTTCCTGCGGGCCGGCGGGCACGAGCCGCTGATCGTGCCCTTCGGGGAGGAGCCGCCGGACTCTCAGCCGACGCTTGCTTAACGCGCCCCGTGCGCTCATCTATCACGCGAGATCGCAAAGGGATACGTGACCGCCATGTTCTCCATTCCGCCCGCCAACAAGCCCGCCGCCGCCGGTGCCGCTCCCGCTGCCGGTGACCTGATCAAGGACAGCAGCGACCGCGCCTTCATGGCCGACGTCATCGAGGCGTCGCAGTCCGTGCCGGTGATCGTCGATTTCTGGGCGCCCTGGTGCGGCCCGTGCAAGCAGCTCGGCCCGATCCTGGAGAAGACGGTGCTGGCCGCGAAGGGCAAGGTGCGGCTGGTCAAGATCGACACCGACAAGGACCCGATGATCGCCTCGCAGCTCCGCGTGCAGTCGATCCCGGCGGTCTACGCCTTCTTCCAGGGGCGCCCGGTGGACGGCTTCATGGGCGCCCTGCCGGAATCGCAGGTGAAGGCTTTCGTGGAGAAGCTGGTGAAGCTGGCCGGGGCCGCGGGCGGCGACGCGGGCGACGTCATCGAGGAGGCGCTGGCCCAGGCCAAGGAGGCGCTGGAGGCCGGCGACACCCAGACGGCGTCGGAGATCTACGGCGAGATCCTGCAGGCCGATCCGGAGAACCTGAACGCCGTGGCCTATGCCGGGCTGGTCCGCTGCCTGATCGTCAACGACGAGCTGGCCCGCGCCAAGCAGATGCTCGACAAGGTGCCGGAACCGATCGCCAAGGACAAGGAGATCGCCGCGGTGCGCAGCGCGCTGGAGGTCGCCGAGCAGGCCGCGAACGCCGGCCCGATCCCGGAGCTGATGGAGAAGGTCGCCCGCAACCACGACGACCACGAGGCCCGCTTCGACCTCGCGCTCGCGCTGTTCGCCGCCGGCAAACGCGAGGCCGCGGTGGACGAGCTGCTGGAACTGGTGCGCCGCGACCGTGCCTGGAACGACGAGGCCGCCCGCAAGCAGCTCGTCAAGTTCTTCGAGGCCTTCGGCCCGACCGACCCGCTGACGGTGCAGAGCCGCCGCAAGCTGTCGTCGATCCTGTTCCGCTGATCTCGGGGGGCCGGCGGTCCGAAGGCGACTCCGGATCGCGGCCTGTTCCGTTCCAGGCCGCTCTGTTCGCCGTGCGCGGGGGTTCTATATTCGTCGCATGAGCCGGAACCCCATCGACCCGTCACCGGACCGCTTCCCGCGGCAGCTTCCGATCTTCCCGCTTGCGGGGGTCCTTCTGCTGCCGCGCGGGCGCCTCCCGCTGAACATCTTCGAGCCGCGCTACCTCGCGATGGTCGAGGACGCGCTGGCCGGCGACCGCATGATCGGCATGGTCCAGCCGACCGACCCGGCTTGCCGCTTGCGCGAGCCGGCGGTCTACGGCACCGGCTGCGCCGGGCGGATCACCAGCTTCGCCGAAACCGAGGATGGCCGCTACATCATCACCCTGACCGGGGTCAGCCGCTTCGCCATCATGCGGGAGCTGGAGGGCCAGCGCGGCTACCGCCGCGTCGCCGCGGATTGGGACCGCTTCTCCGGCGACCTGATCGACCCGCTGGAGCGCGGCGGGGCCGACGGCTGCGGGCTGGATCGCCCGCGTCTGCTGGCCGGGCTGAAGGGCTATTTCCGGATGCAGGGGCTGTCGGTCGACTGGAAGTCCATCGACGGCACGCCGGACGAGCGGCTGGTCACCTCGCTGGCGATGATCTGCCCCTTCTCGCCCAGCGAAAAGCAGGCCCTTCTGGAGACGCCGGATCTGCCGGAGCGCGCGAAGCTCTTGATCGCCCTGGTCGAGATGGCCATTCTCGACGGCCATGAGGGGGACGGCGGCGGCGCGCTGCGTCACTGACCGTTTCCTGCAAACCATGTTGCACTCTCCGACTGCGAGGCCCGATCCATGAGCGCCCACCCCCACGACAACACGCCCGCCGACGGCAAGACGCAGGCGCGCGTCGATCCGAAGCTTCTGGAGATCCTCGTCTGCCCGCTGACCAAGGGGCCGCTGCGCTACGACGCCGAGCGCGCCGAGCTGATCAGCGACCGCGCCGGGCTGGCCTATCCGATCCGCGACGGCATTCCGATCATGCTGATCGACGAGGCCCGCAGCCTCGACGGGAAGCCGGGGGCCGCCTGATGTCCGACGAGCAATTCGCGTCGGACGCCTTCGGCACGAAGCACTGGCCGGTGGAAGTCCGGCTGAAGAGGGAGGAGAAGCGGCTGGAGGTCGATTTCGACAACGGCCGGACCTTCTCCTACCCGGCGGAGTTCCTGCGCGTCCACAGCCCCAGCGCCGAGGTGCAGGGCCACGGTCCCGGCCAGAAGCAGACCGTCTCGGCCCGCCGCCACGTCGGCATCATGAGCCTGGAGGCCATCGGCCATTACGCCCTGCGGATCGTCTTCGACGACCTGCACGACAGCGGCATCTACTCCTGGAAGCTGCTGTACGAGCTGGGCGAGGACCAGGACCGCCTGTGGGCGGAGTATCTGGCGGAGCTGGAGGCCAAGGGGCTGAGCCGCGATCCCCGCGGCCGCCGCTGACGCAGTGGAGGCGGGGCGAGGCAATCCGCCGCGGCCTCGCCTTTTTCGCGTGTCCTTTCCGGGCGCCGGGGCGCGGCGTGTTGCGCTTTCATGAAAATGGCGTAGATAACGGCCCATCGACCGTTCCTCCGCCGCAGGAAGACCGCTGTGACCGCGACCGACCCGCCCGGCGCGACCGCCAGCCGGACCACCGCGCCCGACGCCGATTCGCCGCCTGCGGGCGGCGCCGCACTGCCCGTTCCCACGACACCCGCGCCGAATGATCCGCCGCCCATAGAGAGTGGCTGGGGTGGATGGACGCGCGGCTACGGGCGGCGCGGCAGCGCCTTGCGGCAGAAGCTGGCCGCGCATCTGGCCGCCCGACGGCGCAAGCGGCGGGCCTGGGCGAGGGACATCGCACGGATCGTCCTGGTGGTGTCGATCATGGCGCTGTGCCTGCTGGCCGTGGAGATCGGGCGAAAGGCCGTGGTCGTGCTGAACCGCGCCGACCTGGGCGCCGTTCACCTGTTCGGGGAGCGTGGCTGAAGCGCTTGGTGTTCCCTCTCCCCTCTGGGGAGAGGGTTAGGGTGAGGGGGTTGCGCGTGGCGCCACGCCCGGCAAAAGCGCAACCCCCTCACCGGCCCTTTGGGCCACCCTCTCCCCAGAGGGGAGAGGGTTAAAATGGCCGAGTGCAGATGAACTGCCTCTCAGGGAAGAATGACCACATAGCGCTTCGTCGTGGTCTCCAGCACCTCCCACACACCGTCGAAGCCAGGCTCCAGCGTGAAGCGGTCGCCGGGGCCGACGGTCCAGCGGCGCCCGTCGGCGTGGCTGATGGCGCTGGTGCCCTCCAGAATCTCGCAATACTCCCACTCGTCGTAGACGATCCGCCAAGAGCCGGGGGTGGAGCGCCAGACCCCGGCGAAGCGCTTGCCGTCCGCCGATTCGTACTCGTTCCAGGTGGTGAAGACCGGTGCGCCGGACAGGACGCGGTCGGCGGCCGGGCCGCCGGTTTCGGGTTCCACGGCGGGGCGGGCGGGGTCGGTCAGCAGGGCGAAGCTCATCACGGTTTCCCTTTCACCAGGCGGCGAGCAGCGGCGGCAGGCCGTGCAGGCTGTCGATGCGGCGGTAGTTCTCGGTGGGCGGCTCGGCCACCTCGTGCGCCCAGGTGACATGGTAGGGCACATGGACGGCGTGGCCGCCGACGGCCAGCACCGGCAGGATGTCCGACCGCACGGAATTGCCCACCATGACGAAGCGCGCCGGGTCCACCCCGTGGCGATCGAGCAGGCGGCGGTAGGTGGTCGGGTCCTTCTCGCTGACGATCTCGATGGCGTCGAAGCGCTCGGCGAGGCCGGAGCGGGCGATCTTGCTTTCCTGGTCGAACAGGTCGCCCTTGGTGACGAGCAGCAGCCGGTAGCGCCCGGACAGCCCCTCCACCACCTCCTGCACCCCGTCGAGCAGATCGACCGGGTGTTCCAGCATCGCCTTGCCGAACTCGACGAGGCTCTGGATGTCCCGCCCGCCGATGCGCCCGTCGGTCAGATCCACCGCCGTCTCGATCATCGACAGGACGAAGCCCTTGATACCATAGCCGTAGACGCGGAGGTTCTCGCGCTCGGCCTGCAACAGCCGCCGGTCGATGTCCGCCGGATCGGCCAAATGGTTGGCGAGCAGCGCGCGGAAGCGGTCCTGCGTCATCGAGAACAGGGACTCGTTGTGCCACAGCGTGTCGTCGCCGTCGAAGGCGATGGTGTCGATCATGGGAAGAACTCGGTGTCGGACGACGGTCGGGATCAGAGGTAGGACGCGCCGCGGCGCCTGTCCAGCGCTCCGTTTTAAACCCTGTTTGTTGGTGAACTGCACAATTCGTGACGCCCAAAAACTGTGCATCGGCCCATTATTTCTGCATCGGTGATATTCCTACGACAGCTATCGAGAAAGCACACGGCTCGCATACCCACATGGCGGTGGCGGGTTTGCGCGGAATGAGCAATATTCTTTCTCACAAAGCGAGGGCGCGGCGGCCACTTCCGGCAGGCCCCCTCGGGACCTTCAAAGATAGGATGACCACCATGGCAATCGCTCTGCGCACGGCCCACGTCGGCCGTACCCTGCGCCCTGCTCCGGTGGCGTATGTGCTGGACAGCGTTCTGGACACGTTCGCCCTGTGGCGGCAGCGCACCATCACCCGCCGCGAGCTGGCTCGGCTGGACGACCGGATGCTGCACGACATCGGGATTTCCCAGATCGACGTCGAAGGCGAGATCAGCAAGCCGTTCTGGAAGGCTTGATGCCGTCGTCACGGCTGCGGGAGACCGCAAGGAAAAGGGCCGCCCCTGTCTAAGGGAGCGGCCCTTTTCGCGTCCGGGTTCCTGTCTTCCCGCAAGTCGCCAAAAGAAAAGGCCGCCCGTCCCGAAGGACGGGGGGCCTTTTCCTTGAACAGACCGTCGCCCGATCAGATGCAGATCTGCTGGAGCGGGGCGAAGCCGTTGAAGCAGACCGCCGAGTAGGTGGTCGTATAGGCGCCCGTGGCGTGGATGCGCACGCGGTCGCCGGCCTTCAGGTCCATCGGCAGCTTGTACTCGGCGCGCTCGTAGAGCACGTCGGCGCTGTCGCAGGTCGGGCCGGCCAGGACGACCGCCTCGCTGTCGCCCTCCTCATCGTCCCCCATCACCTGGATCGGGTACTGGATCGCCTCGTCCATCGTCTCGGCGAGACCGCTGAACTTGCCGATGTCCAGATAGACCCAGCGCTTCACGTCGTTGGCCGACTTGCGGGAGACGAGGACGACCTCGCTCTCGATGATGCCGGCGTTGCCGACCATGCTGCGGCCCGGCTCCACGATGGCTTCCGGCAGGCGGTTGCCGAAGTGGGTGCGCAGGGACTCGAAGATGGCCTGGCCGTAGGCGGTGGTCTCCGGCACGTCGGTGCGGTAGCGGGTCGGGAAGCCGCCGCCCAGGTTGATCATGCCGAGATCGACGCCCAGCACCTCAAGCTCGCGGAACAGCTGCGCCACCTGGAAGATGGCGTGGTCCCACTGCATCAGGTCCTTCTGCTGCGAGCCGACGTGGAAGGACACGCCGTAGGGAACGACGTTCATGCCCTTGGCCTTCAGCAGCAGCTCCCGCGCCATGGCGAGGTCGCAGCCGAACTTGCGCGACAGCGGCCATTCGGCGCCCTCGCCGGAGGTCAGGATGCGGCAGAAGACGCGGGCGCCGGGGGCGGCGCGGGCGATCTTCTCCAGCTCCGCCTCGCTGTCGAAGGCGAACAGGCGCACGCCCAGCTCGAAGGCGCGGCGGATGTCCGCTTCCTTCTTGATGGTGTTGCCGTAGGAGATGCGCTCCGGCGCGCAGCCGGCGGCCAGCACCATCTGGATTTCCGGGACGCTGGCGGTGTCGAAGGCGGAGCCCAGACGGGTCAGCAGGCCGAGGATCTCCGGCGCCGGATTGGCCTTCACGGCGTAGAAGATCCGGGCATCCGGGAGCGCTTCCTCCAGGTCGTGGTAGTTCGCTTCCACGACGTCCAGATCGACGACGAGGCACGGGGTCTGCGGGCGCTGCTCTTCGAAAAAGCGCGCAATCTTATCGGTCATCTCAGTCTCCCGGACGCAAGATGAAGGTGTCGGACGAATTGTGAAAAAGCAGGGGCGGAGCGGCCGCGCGCTGCTGACCGGTCAAAAAGAAAAGACGGTCAGGCGTTCAGGCCGCCCATACTGGACTGCCGCGTCGCCTTGCGGGGAAGAGCCGAACTGGACAGAACCGGAAAGAGTCGGAGACGGGTGAGCCGGCGCCCACCCACAACAACATGAACCATCGTAACCTCCAAGACGCCGCCTTGCTTAAGGGACGGTCGGGGATCACGCGTTACGTCGTTGCATAACCACATCTCGAAAAGGACGAGGGGCGGGCCAGCGGCACGTGCGCTTGCGAGTTGCGGTTACATAGATCGAACGGGCCGCCTTTTAAAGTGAAAAATGCGACCGGGCGCAAAAAAGTAGCAAGCGTTACGCAAAGGTAAAAATACGGAGGAATAACATGGACTTGAGTACGGCCATTCCGGTCTGGGACATGGCGGCCCGGCTGGCCGCGGCGGCGGTTTGCGGGGCGGCGCTGGGACTCGACCGCGAGATCCGGGGCAAGGCGGCGGGGCTGCGCACCCACACGTTGGTGGCCATCAGCGCGGCGGTGACGACTCTGGTTGCGCTGGAGCTTTACTGGGGCATGGCCGGGCATAAGGGCGGCGGTGGCAGCGGCGGGGGCGACATGGACCCCACCCGCGTCATCCAGGGCATCGCCCAGGCCATCGGTTTCATCAGCGCCGGGGTGATGTTCCGCGCCGGAACCACGGTGCGCGGGGCGACCACCGCGGCGGTGATCTGGATGGCCGGCGCGCTGGGCATCGCCTGCGGGGCCGGATTCTACGTGCTGGCGGGGATGGCGCTGGCGCTCTGCCTCGCCGTCACCATCGTCTTCTCCTACGCCCTGCGCTGGATACCGGAGTCTGTCAAGCGCGAGGATTGACCAGAAGCCGATGGGACAGCGCGGCGCCCAGGGCGACCAGCCCGATGGCCGTCATCATGGGAAGTTGGCTGTCCGCGTGGGTGTGCCCGAGCATCACGCCGATCAGCGCCGCCACGGTCATCTGCACGAAGCCGACCAGAGAGGAGGCCAGCCCGGCCATCATCGGGTAGGGGCCGACCGCCCCGGCCATGGCGTTGGGCAGGGTCAGCCCGGCGCCCAGCATGAAGAGGAAGACAGGCGCCACCACCGCCGCCAGATGCAGCACCCCGCCCAGCGCCAGCCCCACCCCCAGCAGCCCACCGGCAAGCGAAACCGCCGTGCCGGTGCGGATCATCCGCGGCCCGCCCAGCCGCGCGCTCAGCCGCCCGGCGAGGAAGGAGCCCACGGCGTAGCCCAGCACCACCACGCCGAAGCTCGCGCCGAACTGCGCGGGCGTCAGCTGCAACCGCCCGATCAGCACGAAGCTGGACCCGGAAATGAAGGCGAAGATGCCGCTGTAGGCGAAGGCCACGGTCAGCATCTGCCCGACGAAGCCGCGGTCGCGCAGCAGGCGTGAATAGTTGGCGAGCAGCCGGCCGGGCTGCAGCGCCGTCTCGTCGCGGTTGGCGTTGGTCTCGCCCATCAGGGTCCAGGTGGCGACCAGGATCAGGGCGGCGAAGCCGGTCAGCAGCAGAAAATTGCTCCTCCAGCCGAACCACTCCGTCAGGACGCCGCCGAGGATGGGGCCGGCGGCGGGGGCCAGCGTCATCGCCATCGCCATGTAGGCCAGGACGGTGGCCGCCCGGTCGCGCCCGAAGACATCGCGCACCACCGCCCGCGCCACCACCGGGCCGCAGCAGGCGCCCAGCGCCTGGAAGAAGCGCGCGACGATCAGCGTTTCGATGTCGTCGGTCAGCGCGCAGGCGGCGCTCGCCACCAGATAGATGAGGATGCCGCCGAGCAGGGCGGGCCGCCGCCCGAACCGGTCCGACACCGGCCCGTAGACGAGTTGCGACACCGCGAAACCGGCGAGGAAGACCGACAGGGTCAACTGCACCGTGGCGATGTCCGTGTCGAACACGGTGACCAGCGTGGGCAGGGACGGCAGATAGAGGTCGGTGGACAGCGGGCCGAAGGCGACGAGCGCCGTCAGCAGCACGCGGACGGTCAGGGAATCAGGGCGGGGCATGGAAGAGGTCGGGCCGGGAACGGTGGGAGTGGCGCACTCTAGCAGAGCCTCGGCGCGACCCCGTCACGGCGTTTCGGCATGACCGTCATTTGCAGGTGAAACCATTTCCGCTCCCTCGCCGTAGCGCAGCAGCCGCGTGCCGTTGGCCTTCAGCCAGAGGCGCGGCGTGCGCACGTCGCCGGTCAACTGCGCGCACAGCGTCCAGAAGCGCTGGGAGTGGTTCATCTCGCGCAGATGCGCCACCTCGTGCCCCACCACGTAATCCAGCACCGCCTCCGGCGTCAGGATCAGCCGCCAGGAGAAGGAGAGCCGCCCGGTGGCGGAGCAGCTTCCCCAGCGGCTCTTGGTGTCGCGCACGGTGACGGCGGCGACCCGCGCGCCGATCAGCGCGGCCTTCGCGCGCGAGCGTTCGGCCAGCTCGCGCCGCGCCTCCGTCATCAAAAAGTCGCGCACCCGGCGGGCGACATGCTCCGCCCGGCCGCCGACCAGGATCGCGCCGTCCTCCCGTCGCGTCGCCCCGCGCAGGTCGGGGCTGTGCCGGATGACGTGGTCGATTCCCAGATAGGGCACCGTCGCTCCATCGGCGAAGGGAAGCTGCGGCGGCAGGGCGGCCAGCCGCGCCCGGACCCAGCCGTCGTGCCGCCCGACGAAGCGCAGCGCTTCCTCCTCCGGAACACCCACCGGAATCACCACCTGGATCAGCCCGCGCCCGGCGTCCACCCGCAGGGTCATCCGGCGGGCGCGGGCGCTTTCCCGCAGTTCCAGCGGCACGGGCAGGCCGGCGACGGCCAGGGCGCGCGGGGCCTTCGCGCGGGGAGCCTGGGGTTTGGCCTGGGTTCTGGAGGGGTGGGATTTGCGGCGGAAGAGCATACCTGACTTATAGCCCGCATGGCCGGCCGGGGCCAATGGGGCCGTTGTCCTTCACATTCAAACGGAATTTGTCCCAAGTGAGTTTTGCATGTGATATTTGACTTCGTAGGCCAAGTGGCCGAATAAATGCGCTGAAATCTCAGTGTAAGTGGTGAAGTCGTGGGCGAGTATACCGGTAAGAACTCAACCGAAAGTCATATGACTGATCGTGCGATCTGGCTTGAGGCTCTGGTCTCCGCCAACGGCGCCGCTCACGCTCTGCTTGGGCTGGACGCGCGGCTTCTCGTGGTCAATCAGGCTTTCGCCGCTGCCTTCGGCTGCCTGCCGGAGGAGGTGGACGGCCGGGAGCTGACCGAGTTGGGTGTTCCGGCGGCCATCGTCTCCCAGGTCGAGGCACAGGTCCGCCGTGTCGTCCTCACCGGGGTCCCGGTGTCGGCCTTTGGCCTGCTTCCCCGCGGCGAAATGGTGCTGAGCCCGGTGCGCGACGCGGACGGGGTGATCACCGCGGTCGCCGCCATCGCCGACACCAACGCCGCCGCGCTGGCCGCCGCCCGCGCCGAGGCCGAGCGGGCGAAGGCCGAAGCCGAGCGGGTCCGCGAGGAGGCCGAGACGGGACGCACCGCCATCGGGCGCTTCCTGTCCGCCGCCAGTCACGATCTGCGCCAGCCCTTCCAGGCCATGCACCTGTTCCATCATCTGCTGATGGGCCGCCTGACCGATCCCGGCGCGCGCGATCTGGGCGAGAAGCTGGAAATGTCGATCGAGGCGGCGGAAGCGCTCCTGCGCGCCCTGCTGGACGTGTCGAAGCTGGAGGCCGGGCTGGTCCGGAGGCAGGTTCAGACCTTCCCCATCGACGAAACGCTGGGCCGCCTGCTCAACGAGTTCGCGCCGGAGGCCGACGCCAAGGCCCTGCGCTTCAACGTCCGCCCCGCGGACGCGGAGGTGAGCACCGACCCGGTGCTGCTGGAGCAGCTTCTGCGCCCGATCCTGTCGAATGCCCTGCGCTTCACCGAGTCGGGCGGCGTGCTGCTGGCGGCGCGGCGGCGCGGCGGGGCGCTGCGCATCGAGGTGTGGGATACCGGCATCGGCATCGCTCCCGCCGACCAGTCGGCGATCTTCGACGACTTCCGCCAACTCGGCAATCCCAACCGCGACCGTCGGCACGGGCTGGGGCTCGGCCTTGCCATCGTGCGGCGCTTGGCGGCGCTGCTGGGCCTGCCGGTCTCGCTGCGCTCGGTGCCCGGCAAGGGCTCGGTCTTCGCAGTGGACGTCCCGCTGGCGGCGGAGAGCGCCGAGGAACTGCCGGTCGAGAGCAGCAGCGCGGCGTGACGGGGCGGGGAACCCCCTTTCCTCCTTCCCACCGAACGAACAGAGAGCGCCGTCCTCGCTTGCGCTCGCCGACCCGTCCATCGGCGCCGCGCCGGGCGTCGATGGAGCGCGCATACTTCCTTCGAAGGCCGGGGCCGTTCACGGCCCGCCGGCCCCGGCGTCATGGTCTGGGTGCGCCACGGGCGCGGCCTGGGATCGGAGGGAAGCATGCATCGCAAAGCAGGGTGCCGGCTGGCCGGTTGTCTGGCGGGGATGACGATGGCCGCCTTCGTCGTCCTGCCCGCCGCCGCGCAAACGACGAGCCTGGACTGGGACCAGCGCGGCTGTGTCTTCGGTCCCCGGCCCGGCCTCGACCGGCTGGTGCCCGGCTACAACCCCGGTGCGCAGCCCTATTACTGCCCGCCGCCCGCCGCGCTGTATCCCGCGCCGCCGGTCGCGGCCCCGACGGCGTCGCTCTATCTGTCGGCGCCGAGCCGGTCCTACTGCCTGCTGCGCTCCTCCGGCCTGATGGGGGACAGCCTGTCGCAGATGGCCGGGTCCCTGTGCCGGGACGACTCCGCGCTGTGGGCGCTCGCCCAAACATGGCACCCCGAGAGATGACGTAAAGGTGATAGTCCGTACTGATACGTACGGCTGATTGACAGCCTCCCCCTCTATCCTTAAGGCTTGCAAAAAAGAAACACACATGCGGGGAGGAAAATCATCAATGCCGGCGCAACATCCGCCACCGCCTTAAGTCCCGTTCCATGCCTTACGCAGGACCGACGTTGCAACCGCGAGGAGCGGATGCGGCGCGCCCCTGCGCGCGTGTTCCGGACACGTCACCAAATCTTCACAAGACCGTCGCGGGACCGCAACCCGCGCCCTGCATGTCAGCACATCACGCAATCGATTGGTTCCAGGGAGAGACCACCATGCTGACCCGCCGCAAGCTCGCCGTCTCGACGGCCGCCTTCGCGCTCGCCGCCGGTTTCACCGGCGCCGCTTACGCCCAGCAGAAGACCGTCGTCGAATTCTGGCACGGCCTGCCCCAGCCGCTCGGCGGCCAGCTCGAGCAGGTGGTGAAGGGCTTCAACGACAGCCAGGACAAGGTCCAGGTCAACCCGACCTTCAAGGGCAGCTACCCGGAGACGATGCAGGCGGCCATCGCCGCCTTCCGCGCCGGCAACGCCCCGCACGTCGTGCAGATGTTCGAGGTTGGCACCGCCACCATGCTGTCCGCCGGCCCGGCCATCAAGCCGGTGCACCAGCTGATGAGCGAGACGGGGTCGGGGCTCGACGCCGCGGCCTACATCCCGGCGGTCCGGGGCTATTACAGCTCCAAGGACGGCAAGATGATGGCCCTGCCGTTCAACAGCTCGACCACCATCACCTTCTACAACAAGGACGCCTTCCAGAAGGCCGGGCTCGACCCCAACAAGCCGCCGGCGACCTGGCCGGAAGTGGCCGACGCGGCGCGCAAGCTGAAGGTGGCGGGCGTGACCTGCCCGATGACCTTCTCCTGGCCGACCTGGACGCAGTTCGAGCAGGTCGGCGCGCTTCACGACAAGCCCTTCGCGTCGGAGGCCAACGGCTTCGGCGGGCTGAACGCCACGCTGAAGATCAACGACCCGTTCTTCGTGAAGCATCTCCAGACGCTGATCGACCTCCAGAAGGAAGGCGCGCTGCGCTACGGCGGCCGCGACAACGCCGCGGACTCGCTGTTCCCGTCGGGTGAGTGCGCGATGATCCAGGCCTCGTCGGGCCTGCGCGGGCGCATCGTCAAGGAGGCCAAGTTCGCCTGGGGCGCCGCGCCGCTGCCCTACTGGCCGGACGCCATCGCCTCGCCGAAGAACTCGATCATCGGCGGCGCCGCCTTCTGGGTGATGACCTCGCCCAAGCGCACCGCCGACGAGTACAAGGCCGTCGCCGCCTTCTTCAGCTACCTCGCCCGTCCGGAAGTGGACGCCAAGTGGCACATGGACACCGGCTACGTCCCGGTGACGCTGCAGGGCTTCGAGCTGGCGAAGAAGGAGGGCTTCTACGACAAGAACCCCGGCGCCGAGGTGCCGGCGGAGCAGCTGACCCGCACGGCCACCACGGAGAACACCATGGGGCTGCGGCTGGGCAACCTGCCGGAAATCCGCAACATCATCCAGGAGGAGATGGAGCGGGCGTTCCAGGGCCAGCAGACCGCCCAGCAGGCGCTGGACAACGCGGTGAAGCGCGGCGACACGGTCCTGCGCAACTTCGAGCGCGCCAACAAGAACTGAGAGTAACCCCCTCTCCCCTCTGGGGAGAGGGTTAGGGTGAGGGGGTTGCGCTTGTGCCGGACTTGCGGCCCTGCGCAACCCCCTCACCGGCCCTTCGGGCCACCCTCTCCCCGGAGGGGAGAGGGTTGAAAGGGATTCCATGCAACGTCGCGTGATTTTCGACAACAGGGCGTTGCCCTACCTGCTGCTGGCGCCGCAGGTGGCGGTGACGCTGATCTTCTTCATCTGGCCGGCGGCGCAGGCGCTGTGGCAGTCAGTGCATCTCCAGGACGCCTTCGGCCTGCGCAGCCAGTTCGTCGGGCTGGAGAATTTCCAGGCGGTGCTGAGCGACCCGAACTATCTGGAGACGGTCAAGACCACCATCGTCTTCAGCGCGTCGGTGACCCTCCTGTCGCTGGTCTCCGCGCTGGGGCTGGCGGTGCTGGCCGATGCGAAGATCCGGGCGGCGGCGGCCTACAAGACGCTGCTGATCTGGCCCTACGCGCTGGCGCCCGCGGTGGCGGCGGTGCTGTGGATGTTCATCTTCAACCCGGACATCGGCATCCTGGGCCGCGCGCTGAACAACCTCGGCTACGCCTGGGACTACCGGCTGAACGACGGGCAGGCGCTAACCATGGTCATCCTGGCGGCGAGCTGGAAGCAGGTCTCCTACAACTTCATCTTCTTCCTAGCCGGACTCCAGGCCATCCCGCGCTCCGTGCTGGAGGCGGCGAGCATCGACGGGGCGGGGGCGGTCCGCCGCTTCTGGACGATCACCTTCCCGCTGCTTTCGCCGACCACCTTCTTCCTGCTGGTGGTGAACATCGTCTACGCCTTCTTCGAGACCTTCGGCACGATCCACGCCCTGACCCACGGCGGGCCGGGCAAGGCGACCGAGACGCTGATTTTCCGCGTCTACCAGGACGGCGTGGTCAACCACGACCTGGGCGGTTCCTCGGCGCAGTCGGTGATCCTGATGGTCATCGTCATCGCGCTGACCGCCATCCAGTTCCGCTTCGTCGAGCGCAAGGTGCATTACTCATGAACCGCGACCGCGCCAATCCGCGCTCCGGCGGACGCCTGATGGACATGGTCCCGTACCTCGTCCTGACGATGGGCGTCCTGATCTTCGCCTTCCCGATCTACGTGACGGTCATCGGCTCCACCTGGGACGCCGCCACCATCGGGCGCGGCAACCTGCCGCTGACGCCCGGCGGCGAGATGCTGAACAACTACGCCTCGGCCTGGAGCGAGTCGCAGGGCAACCGCGTCATGCACACGCCCGTGCGCATCATGATGTGGAACAGCCTCGTCATGGCGCTGGTCATCGCGCTGGGCAAGATCGCCATCTCGATCATCTCGGCCTACGCGGTGGCCTTCTTCCGCTTCCCGCTGCGCATGGTCTTCTTCTGGATGATCTTCATCACGCTGATGCTGCCGGTCGAGGTGCGCATCATCCCGACCTACGAGGTGGTGGCCAACCTCGGCCTGATCGACAGCTACGCCGGGCTGACCATCCCGCTGATCGCGTCGGCCACGGCGACGCTGCTGTTCCGGCAGTTCTTCCTGACCATCCCGGACGAACTGATCGAGGCCGCGAAGATCGACGGGGCGGGGGCGCTGCGCTTCTTCGTGGACGTGGTGCTGCCGCTGTCGCGCACCAACATCGCGGCGCTGTTCGTCATCCTCTTCATCTACGGCTGGAACCAGTATCTGTGGCCGCTGCTGATCACCAACAGCGCGGAGATGGAGACGGTGGTCATCGGCATCACCAAGATGATCGGCAACGGCGAGGCCGCGACCGACTGGAACCTCATCATGGCGACGACGGTGCTGGCCATGCTGCCGCCGGTGGCGGTGGTCGTGCTGATGCAGCGCTGGTTCGTCAAAGGCCTTGTGGACAGCGAGAAATAAGAAATGGCAACCGTCGATCTGAAACAGGTCCGCAAGTCCTACGGCTCCGTCGAGGCGATCAAGGGCATCGACATCAGCGTCGCGGACGGGGAGTTCCTCGTGCTGCTCGGCCCTTCGGGCTGCGGCAAGTCCACGCTTCTGCGCATGGTCGCCGGGCTGGAGAGCATCACCGGAGGCGAGATCGCCATCGGCGGGCGGGTGGTCAACGGGCTGGAGCCCAAGGACCGCGACATCGCCATGGTGTTCCAGAACTACGCGCTCTACCCGCACATGAGCGTGTTCGACAACATGGCCTACGGCCTGAAGATCCGCGGCCTGCCCAAGGCGGAGATCCAGGCGCGCGTCGCCAAGGCGGCGGAGATCCTGGAGCTTGGCCGCTTCCTCGACCGCCGGCCCAGCCAGCTCTCCGGCGGGCAGCGCCAGCGCGTCGCCATGGGCCGCGCCATCGTGCGCGAACCCGCCGCCTTCCTGTTCGACGAGCCGCTGTCCAACCTGGACGCCAAGCTGCGCACCCAGATGCGGGTCGAGATCAAGCGGCTCCAGGACCGGCTGGGCATCACCAGCCTCTATGTAACGCACGATCAGGTGGAGGCGATGACGCTGGCCGACCGCATCCTGGTGATGAATCACGGGGTGGCCGAGCAGGTCGGCACGCCGCTGGAGGTCTACCAGCGCCCGGCCAGCCTGTTCGTCGCGGGCTTCATCGGGTCGCCGCCGATGAACGTGCTGGACGCGCGCTTCGACGACGCCGGGCAGGGGGTGGCGCTGCCCGGCGGCACCGCCTTCGTCCTGCCGCGCCCGCGGCCCGACATGGCCGGGCGGCCGGTCAAGCTCGGCGTGCGGCCGGAGCATCTGGCCGTCACGTCCGGCGAGGGGCCGCTGATCGTCACGGTCGATCTGGTGGAGGCCCTGGGCGCCGACACGGTGGTCTACGGCCGCCTGCCGGACGGCGAGGGAATGGTGGTCCGAGTCGCCGGCCTGCCGTTCTGCCGCGAGGGCGAGACCCTGCGCGTCGGCGCGCCACCCGACGCCCTGCATCTGTTCGACTCGGAGAGCGGACGGCGTTTGCCGGATTGAATGGGGTGGGGCGGTTGCATTCGCAGCCGCCCCGTGCCCCACTGTCGATCCGTCATGTCCCGCCGGAAACAAGGATAAGAAACATCATGAAGCTCTACCTGAAGCCGGGCGCCTGCTCGCTGTCGCCGCACATCGTTCTGCGCGAAAGCGGCTTGGCCTTCGACGTCGCGGCCGTCGACCTCGCCGCCAAGAAACTGGAGGACGGCGGCGATTTCCTGGCCGTCAACCCGAAGGGGCAGGTGCCGACGCTGGCCTTCGACGACGGCGCCATCCTGACCGAGGGCGCCGCGATCGTTCAGTGCATCGCCGACCGCGTGCCGGAGACCGGTCTGCTGCCCGCCGTCGGGACGATGGAGCGCTACCGCGTGCTGGAGTGGCTGAACTTCATCGGCACGGAGCTGCACAAGACCTTCAGCCCGCTGTTCCGCCCGACCACGCCGGACGCCTTCAAGGACATCGCCAAGCAGACGCTGACGGCCAAGTTCTCGGTGGTGGAGGCCGGGCTGGCCGGCAAGGATTACCTGACGGGCGACCGCTTCACGGTGGCCGACGCCTACGGATTCACGGTGCTGCGCTGGGCGCCGCGGGTCGGCCTGCCGCTGGATGGTTACCCGAACATCACCGCCTACATGGCCCGCATCGCCGGGCGCCCGGCCGTGGCCGCGGCGCTGGCGGCGGAAGGGATCGCCTGACCGCGTGCCGGACGGGGAGGGGACGCACCTGTTCGATCCCGAGACAGGCTGGCGATTGCCCGAGTAGACTGCTCAGGCAATCACCAGCAGGGAGGGGGCGAAGACCCCGACGAGCATGAGCGCAACCGACCGCAAACCCGTTCCGCCTTTCCACCTTGCCTTCCCCGTCCGCGACAAGGAGGAGGCGCGCGCCTTCTACGCCGGCCTGCTGGGCTGCGGGGTGGGGCGTGAGTCCGATCGTTGGATCGACTTCGACCTGTACGGCCATCAGGTGGTGGCTCATGTGACGGAGGATGCCGGAACCCGGGCCACCAACCCGGTCGATGGCGAGGACGTGCCGGCCAGCCATTTCGGGGTGATCCTGGATTGGAACGACTGGCACGCGCTGGCCGACAAGCTGAAGGCCGAGGGGGTGAGATTCCTCATCGAGCCGCAGATCCGCTTCAAGGGCCAGGTGGGCGAGCAAGCCACCATGTTCTTCCTCGACCCGAGCGGGAATGCCCTTGAGTTCAAGAGCTTCCAGGACATGGGGCAGATTTTCGCACGGTGATGCCGGCGGCATGAGTCCATGCCAAACACGCTTGGCCCTCCTTCCCATCGGGCGGAGGGCCTTTTCCTGTCAACACACGGTTATTTCCTCACTTCATTCGTGTGTCGACAAAAGAAAAAGTAAAATATCACCAACGCAAGCGTGCTGTCCGTTGTCCTGCTTTTGTATTCCATTTTTGATTAGATAGATAAGTAATGAAGATCGTGCTCTTGTGTGTATTTTATTGTTATTGACTCCTTATTTCTCTCATGACAGATCTTGTTCGGAGAGCATCCGCCAAATAATGTTCAACCACATGCTGTTGTGTGCATGAGCGAACACGGGTGAGAAGCCTTTGTTCGGAGAACATGATCAACCGACCGGTGAACGCTGGCGGTCGGTCAAATGAAAAGATTTTCCGGACACTCATTGGAAGATGCATGAAGTAAGTGGGGAATCGACATGAGCGTCATCAATGGAACGTCCGCGTCCGAAGTGATCGATCTGCGGGGATTGGTTCCCGGGCAGTACGAGACCGCCAACGGCTCGGCGGCGGGTGCCGGCAACGACACCGTGTATGGCAGCAGCTATCCCGACGTGATCCAGGGGGGGAGCGGCGCCGATCTTCTCTACGGTTTCAATGGAAACGACATTCTGGTCGGCGACGACGGCAACGACACGCTGTATGGCGGCAATGGGGGCGACAGCCTTCTGGCCAGCTCAGGGAACGATCATCTGCTGGGCGAAGCTGGTGACGACACGCTGTACGGCGGGGCGGGCAACGACGTCTATTATCATTCGGCGAATGGCGGCGTCGATCTCATCAACGACGACAAGTCGGAAGCTGGGATGCCGGGCTACGGCGGCGGCACGTCCGACATCGTCTACTTCACCGATGTGACGATGGCGAACCTCGCTTACTTCCGCCCGACGGGAAGCAACGACCTGTGGGTCTCCAGCGTGGCCGACTTCAGCGACGGCTATCTGAACGACGGCGTGGTCATCCAGGACTTCTATCTCGGGGGCAACAACACCATCGAGTATCTGTACAGCTCCGACTCCTACGCGTTCAATCTGACGACGCTGCTCTGATCGGCCCATCGTCACGAAACGGAAAAGCCGCCGCGGCCATCGCGGCGGCTTTTCTTTGATGGCTCAGGAAACAATTCGATGCCATCGGCATTTCTTTCACCCTCGCTGGGAAAATTCCGCCCGTGCCTCCGCTTCCGCTCTTCCCCTCTGCTTCGGCGAGTGCCCGAGGTCACGCACCCCCGGGGGTGGCATGGAAACTGCTAAGGAGAAAGTTGCCGAAGAGAGGTCGATAATCAACCAGGGAGTGTTTCATGAGCAGCCTGTCCGTCTCCGCGCCGGGATATGGTCCGTCAGGCGCGTACACGCTGAACGGTGGCGCGGTCAGCCGCTTCCCGACGGCGACCAAGGCCACGCCGGAGATGATGGCGCGGGTTGGGGTCGGCGATTCCGCCTTTCAGCAGCAGATGAGGATCGCCGGAGACCCGAATGCCGTGGACCCGGCGGTCGCGGCGCGCAGCCGCGCCGTGCAGGCCCACACCGTGTTCCGGCAGGGCGGCCAGATCGTCGCCGCCGTTTGGCGGGACGGCCAGACGCAGATGAGCAACGGGCTTGCGGCGCGGCTGGATTGGGGCGCGCTGGAGCGGCAGACCGCCGCCCTGCCCGAAGCGCAGCGCCGGGACGTGATCGCCGCGGCCATCACGAAACAGATTGGAGGGAGCGTCCAGGTCCAGCGCTACGGCGACAGCGGCGCCGCGCCGACCCGTGGCGCGGTGATCGACGAGCAGGCCGCTGCGAACCGGGCAACAAACTGGGTGGTGCGCGGCGGGCGGTGATCCCGCTGCGCACCGAACAGACTTTAGGCCGCGGACCGCTTGTTTCCGCCCGGCTGGCCGCCATGCGGGGCGGGGCGGCGGTTGTGGCGGTTCTGCTGGTTGGCCGACACCTTGGCCTTCAGCGGCTGGTCGCCGGTGGCGCCGGCAACCCGCGCGCCCTGCGGCGCCTGCGGCTTCGCACCCTGGGCCTTCGGCGCCTGAGCTCGCTGGCCCTGCGGCTTGCCGCCGCCCGGCTGCTGCTGGGGCTGACCGCGGCCCGGACGGGGCTGCTTGGGCGCCGGCTTCGGCGGCTTGGCCGAGGAGGCGTGGATCGCCGCCACCACCGACGCGTGGTAGGGGTGGTCGTGGTCCGCCGGGACCGGCTGGCGGATGGTCTTCTCGATGGCCTTCAGATAGGCCACCTCCTCGGCGTCGCAGAAGGACACCGCGCTGCCGTCGGTGCCGGCGCGGGCGGTGCGGCCGATGCGGTGAACGTAGCTCTCCGGCTCGTTCGGCAGGTCGAAGTTGATGACGTGCGTGATGCCGTCAATGTCGATGCCGCGCGCCGCGATGTCGGTCGCCACCAGCGCCTTCAGGTCGCCGCTGCGGAAGGACTCCAGCGCCCGCACGCGGGCCGACTGCGACTTGTCGCCGTGGATCGCGTCGGCCGGGACGCCGGCCTTCTTCAGATGGTCGGCGATGCGGTCGGCGCCGTGCTTGGTGCGGGCGAAGACGATCGTCCGCTCCATGGCGCCCTCCTGGAGGAGGTCGGCGAGCAGGCGGCGCTTGTCGGCGCGGTCCACGAACAGCACGCGCTGGGCGATGCGCTCCACCGTGGTGGATTGCGGCGCCACCTCGATCCGCTCGGCGTCGGTCAGGATGCTGTGCGCCAACTCGACCACAGCTTCCGGCATGGTGGCGGAGAACAGCAGGGTCTGGCGCTGCTTCGGCAGGACCGCGACCACCTTCCGCACGTCGCGGATGAAGCCCATGTCGAGCATGCGGTCGGCCTCGTCCAGGACGAAGATCTCGACCTGGTCGAGCACGCACTGCTTCTGGGCCATCAGGTCGAGCAGGCGGCCCGGAGTCGCCACCAGCACGTCGGTGCCGCGGGCCAGCGCCGCCACCTGCGGGCTCTGCCCGACGCCGCCGTGGATCACCGTGCGGCGGATCGGCAGGTGCCGGCCGTAGGTGCGGAAGCTCTCGCCGATTTGCAGCGCCAGCTCGCGCGTCGGCGTCAGGATCAGCGTGCGCGGCGCCTTGGCCTGCGTCCGCTTCTTGTTCTGGAACAGCCGCTGCAGGATCGGCAGGGTGAAGGCGGCGGTCTTGCCGGTGCCGGTCTGGGCGAGGCCGAGCACGTCGCGGCCCTCCAGAAGGACGGGGATGGCGCCGGCCTGGATCGGCGTGGCGGTCTGGTAACCCTCTTCGGCGACGGCGCGCAGAAGGGGCTCGATCAGGCCGAGGCCACTGAATTCGGTCATACGGGGAGGGTCCTGGTCACGTGAACAGAGGCTGCACCTGGGCCGTGCCCGGACGGTGCCGGGGCGGCGTGGCTTGGGGCGCTCCGCCGCGGGAGTGCGCGGAGCCATCAATTCACCGTGGGAAGGCGCAAGCGGCGCCGGTACCGGGACGACGAGGAGCCGGCAGCCCCAAAGCAAAATCGACCGACCACACATAGGCGTTGGGGCGGCTTTTGGCAAGCAATCAAGGACCTTGGCCGCGTTTCGGACCGGAAATGTCCCTGGGACGGGCGGCGGTTCCAGGGGACGGTGGGGATGGCGGGGAGGGGCCGCGTCGGTGGGTGAGGCATTTTGCCGCGTGAATTCCCGGAATAAAAAACGGGGTATAAGATTGCGAATGAATTTCAGTATTATGATCGGCGCTGCAGCATGGCGCCCCGGATTGCGGGACACGGCGCCGCAACGGATGGCAAAGGCGGTGGGGCAATGACGTCGCGTCTCGAATCCTTGTGCCTGGAGAAAGGACTGAAGATGACCGGCCAGCGCCGGGTCATTTCCCAGGTCCTGTCGGAGTCGGAGGATCATCCCGACGTGGAGGAGGTCCACCGCCGCGCCGTCCTGATCGACCCGCGCATCTCCATCGCCACCGTCTACCGCACCATGCGCCTCCTGGAAGACGCGCAGGTGATCGAGAAGGTGGACCTGGGCGACGGACGCGCCCGCTATGAAGAAGCGTCCACCGACCATCACCACCACCTGATCGACACGCGCAGCGGGCGGATCATCGAATTCGCCAGCCCGGAACTCGAGGCGCTGAAGGAGCGCATCGCGCGGGAACTGGGCTACCGCATCGTCGGTCACCGGCTGGAAATCTACGGCGTCCCTCTCGATGGCGGCGACGCGCTGGACGGCAACTCTGTGGATGGCGGGGAGCGTCGATGAAGAGCATGCGCTGGTTGACGATCGACCCCTACCCGGCGGTGAGCCTGAATTGCCGCGACGCCGTCCAGCGCTGTTACGCCGGCCTGTGCGACTGCGGCCAGCCGGAGCGTTACGCGCTGGAAGCGGCGGTGACCGTCTTCCGCTACCACCATCCGGAAACCCCGCCGTTCCAGGCGGAAACCATCGTCAGCCAGTGGGTGGCCGGTCCGGTCCGGCACTGACCGCCGTCCTCTGTCCGTCTCACTGCGCCTATCTCACTCCGCCTATCTCACCAGGGCCGCCGCTTGCGCTCCAGCGTGTCGGGGGCGAAGTCCTCGGGCCGCAGGGTCTTGGCGAAGTCCGGCGGGGCGAGTTGGTTGTCGAGGCCGTTCACCACGTAGCGGTCGCCCGTGAGGTCGTAGGTGATCTCCAGCGCCGGGGCGAAGACGGGCAGCTGGGGATAGGCGATCCCGTGCGCCTCCGCGTAGCGGACCAGATTGCCCTTGGCGTCGTAATGGTCGGCCATGACGATCTGCCAGGAATCCTCGTCCAGATAATAGGTGCGCTCCGGAAGGGCGTGGCGGAAGCCGGACTTCAGCCGCGCCTCGACGATCCACACCCGGTGCATCTCGTAGCGCAGGAACTGCGGGTTGGGATGGCCCAGCCACAGGAAATCCACCGGCGCCAGATTGGCCGTGTTCATCCGGCTGGCGTTGTAGGGCACATACATCTCCCGCCGCGTCACCAGCGCGAAGTCGAAACGGTCGAGCGGGCCGCCGAACATGTCCAGCATGTCGGCGGTGCGGATGCCGCCGCTGGCCGGGTCCGGCGTGTCGTAGACGAAGTCGGGCGCGCGGACGGGCTTGCCGGTCTCCCCCTGGCGGAACCAGGCGGCGAAACCGGACTGGATCGGGTTCAGCGTGCCGTGCAGCAGCAGGGTGGTCCCGGCTTCCGCCTTGGGCATCAGGGTGGTGCGCCGGTAGTGGAAGGGACGCCCGCCGTCGATCCCGGCGGCGTAGCTGGATTGCCAGTCCTCGCGGTAGACCGCCGCGGTGTGGATGCCGCCGGCCTCCGGCAGGACGGTGGCGCCGGTGCGGCTGAAGGACGTGCCGCGCCAGCGCAGGATGTGGTTCCACATCGCCTGCACGCCATTGGCCGGAATGGGGAAGGGCACGCCCACCCGCGCTCCGCTCAACGCCAGACCGTTCTCGCCCAGCTTGGCGCGTTTGGCGTTCTCGATCGATTCGTCGTAGACGCGCTGGGGGGCGGCGGCGCTGCGGTTGCTGGGAAAGACCGGGATCTCGAAGGACGGGTACTTGGTCAGCATCGCCTGGAGGCCGGCGGACAGGCGGACCTTGTAGCGGTCCAGATCCCCCGGGCCCACGGTGAACCAGCGCCCATCCTCGTCGTAGGGGTCGGGCAGATGGGTGCCCGGTTTCCAGCCGCCGGGGACAGCGGTCAACCCTCCCTTCCAGGGCGGGATGGCCCGCGTCCGGCTGGCGCCCCGCACCGCGCCGAAGGGGGTCAGCTCCTCTCCCAGGGCGGGAACCTTCTCCTGCGCGGCGATCGGGGCGGCGTAGGGGAGCACCGGCAGGGAGAGCAGCAGGCTTGAGAACTGGCGGCGGTTCATGCGCGTCTCGCGGCGTGGCGGGTCGCGGGGACGATACCCCAATCGCGCGCCGGTTCGAACGGACAAAGGGTGTTCAGGGGGCGTTCAAGGATCCGATGCCGTAGCGATGAAGCGTTCGACCTCCCGCATCGCCTGCTCCAGCGCCGCGGCCAGCGCGGTCACCCGCTCCCAGGGGGCGTCCTGCATCACCGCCTGCTCCAGCGCCTGCGCCGCGTCGCCGAGCGGCGTCGCCCCGGCGTTGCGGGCGCAACCCTTCAGATTGTGGGCGCCGGCGCGGATCGCCGTTCCGTTCCGCGCAGCGACGGCGTCGCCGACCTCGTCCGCGATGTGGCGGCCGATCCCGACGAAGTCGTTCAGCAGTTCGTCCATCAGCGCCCGGTCGTCGCCGCAGAGCTGGCGCAGGACATCGAGGTTGATCGGGGACAGGTCGATCGGCGGGTTCGTCGAGGATGGGGAGGAAAGGGAGGAAAGGGAGGGTGCCACTGGTTCGGCCACCGGTTCGGCCACTGGGGGCGGCAGGAAGCGGGACAGCGCGGCGTCGAGCTTCGCCAGATCCAGCGGCTTGCTCAGCGCCTCGTCCATGCCGGCCGCGCGGTAGCTCTCGATGTCCGCCGAGGCGGCGTTGGCGGTCAGGGCGACGATCGGCAGATGGGCGCCGGTGACGCGCTCCGCCGCGCGGATGCGCCGGGTCAGCTCGAACCCGTCCACCTCGGGCATCTGGATGTCGGTCAGCAGCAGGCCGTAGCGCCGCCGCCCCAGCGCGGCCAGGGCCTCCGCCCCGCCGTTGGTCAGTTCCGCCGTGTGGCCCAGCGAGGTGAGTTGCATCTGCAGGACCTTGCGGTTGATGGCGTTGTCCTCCGCCACCAGGATCAGCCGCCCGCGGGCCTCCGCCTCGGCGATGGCGCGCTCCGGACTCAGCACGGCCGGGGCGCAGGGGGCTGCGGGCGGTCGACCTTCGCAGGACGTGGCGTCCGTCAGGGTGCGCCCGGCGGCCACCGCCACGGCGCGCACCAGGGACGTGCGGCGGACAGGTCGGCTCACCGGGACCGACCCGTCGGCGAGGCGGCCGCCGACGGCGGTGGGATCCTGCAGCAGCACCGTCGGCACCTGCGCTTCCCCGATGCGGCGGCCCAGCAATTGCGGCGCCTGGGCGGCGGCGGGGGTGTGCAGCGCCTCGTCCACCACCACGACGTTCAGGGCGCCCCGTTCCGTTTGGGCCATGCGGGCCTGTTCGGCCAGCGCGTCCGGTTGTCCGGCGGCCAGCACGCGCGCTCCGGCGGCTTCCAGATAACGGGCGACGATCCGGCGCTCCTCCGTGTTCGGCAGGCCGACCAGGACGGTCAGGTCGGAGAGGTCCGGTTCGTCCACCGTCGAGGGACCGGGCGGGGGGACGGGCGGGGCGGGGTCGGCCGCGGCGCTCAGCGTCAGCTCGACCCAGAAGGTGGAACCCGCCTCCGGCGCGCTGTCCACCCCGATCGTCCCGCCCATCAGCGCGACCAGCCGCCGGCTGATCGACAGGCCCAGCCCGGTGCCGCCGAAGCGACGGGCGGTCGAGCTTTCCGCCTGGGTGAAGGGCTGGAAGAGCTGGCGGCGCGCCGTCTCGGAAATGCCGATGCCGGTGTCCGCCACCTCGATGCGCAGCCGGGTGCCGCCTTGCGTATCGTCGCCCGTCCGCGCCGCCAGGGTGGCCTGGACGATGATCCGCCCGCGCTCGGTGAACTTGATGGCGTTGCCGCACAGGTTGAAGAGGATCTGGCGCAACCGCACCGGATCGCCGATCAGGGCTGGTGGAATCGCCGGTTCCACATAGGTCAGCAGATCCAGCCCCTTGGCCCGCGCCGCCGGGGCCAGCGTGTCGGCCACACCTTCGACCAGGGCGGGGATGGAGACGGGCACCTGCTCCAGGTCCATCTTGCCGGCCTCGATCTTCGAAAAGTCGAGGATGTCGTCGATGATCCGCAGCAGCGAGGTCGCCGACTCCCGCATGGTCGCCACGGTGTCGCGCTGTCCGCCGTCCAGCGGCGTGCGCTCCAGCAGCTCCAGCATGCCCAGCACGCCGTTCATGGGCGTGCGGATCTCGTGGCTCATGGTGGCGAGGAAGGCGGATTTGGCGGTGGTCGTCTGCTCCGCCTGCTCCTTGGCGCGTTCCATCTGGCGCTCGGCCAGCTTGCGCCGCGTGATGTCGTAGACCCAGGCGAGATGGACCGGGCGGCCGTCGAGCAGCGTCGGGTCCACCGACACCAGCGCCCAGAAGGTGGAGCCGTCGGCCCGCCGCACCCGCACCTCGGCGTCGCGCAGCGAGCGGCGGAAGAAGGTCCAATGCGTCTCGTGCGCCTCGGTGTTGTCCGGCTCGATGAACAGGTCGGCGATGGAGACGCCGACCAGCCGCTCTTTCGGCACGCCCAGCAGATGGACCAGCCGGTCGTTGCACGTCACGAGCACGCCGTCGTGGGTGTAGGCGCAGACGCCGACCGGGCTCGACTCCAGGATGGCGCGCATCTGCTCGCGGCTCTGCCGCAGCTCGTGCGTGCGTTCGGCCACCTTGGTCTCGATGAAGCGGATGTGGTCGTAGGCGCGCAGCGCCGCGATCACCGCGGTGAACAGCCCCTCCGCCGACAGGTCGGCCTTCGACTTGTAGTCGTTGATGTCGCAGCCGACGATCACGTCGCGCTGCGGCGCCTGCCCGGGCTGGCCGGTGCGCAGGATGATGCGGACGTCGAGATTGCCGAGCGTGCCGCGGATCCAGCGGACCAGCGTCAGCCCGGCGTCGTCGTCCTCCATCACCACGTCCAGCAGGATGACGGCGATGTCCCGGCGGGCGCGCAGGACGGCGCGCGCCTCGGCGGCGGAGCGGCAGCCGATCAGCTCCAGCCGGCGGCCCTGGAACTCCACGTCGTCCAGCAGGAGGGCGGTCATGGAATGGACGTCGTCCTCGTCGTCCACCACCAGGATGGGCCAGGGCGGAGTCTCGTCCCTGTCCTCGCCCTCCTCGTCGGCGAACAGGATCTCGTCGTCGGTGTCGGGATCGGTGTCGGGCACGATCAGCTCGTCGGTCATGCGTCCTCCTCCGGGGCGTCGGCCATCCGGGGCGCCGTCGCGGGAATCCGCAGGAGGAAGCTGGTGCCCCTGCCTGTGGGGTGGTCGCGGGCGGAGTCGCTCGGGGCCGGGCTGTCCACCGAGATCCGGCCGCCCAGCGATTGCGTCACCAGATTGAAGACGATGTGGAGGCCGAGCCCGCTGCCTCCGGTGCCGCGCTTGGTCGTGAAGAAGGGTTCGAACACCTTGGGCAGATTGTCCGGGGCGATGCCGACCCCGTCGTCGGAGAAGCGGATGTCCAACTCGCCGTCCGGCAACTCCTCCACGCTCAGCGCCATCGTGCCCTCGCGGCCGTCGGGGAAGGCGTGGGTCAGCGCGTTGATGACCAGATTGGTGATGACCTGGCTGAGCGCGCCGGGATAGCCGTCCATGGTGATGCCGTCCGCGCAGGCGACGGTCATCTTGTGCGGGCTCTTGCGCAGGCGCGGACCCAGCGAGGTGATGATCTCGTCCAGATAGGAGCGCAGGTCGAAGCGGCGGCGCTCCTGGCTGGTCTGGTCGACGGCGACGCGCTTGAAGCTCTGGATCAGTTCCGCCGCGCGGGTCAGGTTCTGTTCGATCAGGCGCGAGGATTCGCCCGCCGCCGCCACATAGGCGGTCAGGTCGGACTTCTTCATGGTGCCCTTCGCGAAGGCCTCGGTCAGCGTCCGCGTCTTCGACGCCAGATGGGTGGAGCAGCTGTAGGCGATGCCCACCGGCGTGTTGATCTCGTGCGCGACGCCGGCCACCAGCAGGGCGAGCGAGGCCATTTTCTCCGCCTGGACAAGGCTGTTCTGGGTCTCCTTGAGGTCGGCGTAGGCGGTCTCCAGCGCCTCCATGGCGTGGAACACCTCCTCGGCGGAGCGCGCCTCCACCGTCACGTCGGTGAAGGTGCGGACGAAACCGCCTTCCGGCAGGGGGTTGGACCGCACCTCGATGATCGTGCCGTCGGGCCGCCGCCGCTTGAAGGCGAAGGGCTGGTCGGGAACCACGGCGGTCTCGTCCAACTCCAGGTCGGGGTCGATGCTGAAATCCTCGAAGGCGCCCTGGGCGCGCTGGAATTGGATGATCTCGGGAAACAGCGGGTTGCGGGCGAGGAAGGCCGCCGGCACGTCGAGAAGCTCCGCCGCGCGGCGGTTGGACATGACGACGCGCAGGTTGCGGTCCACCATGATGATGCCCTGGTCGGTGTTGTCGAGCGTGATCTGAAGGATGTTGCGCTCGCGCGCCAGATCCCGTTCGGCCTGCATGCGCTCCGTCACGTCGGACATGGTGCCGGTCAGGCGGACCGCGGTTCCCGCGCCGTCGCGCAGGGCCGTCGCCCGGTCCTCGATCCAGCTCCAGCCGCTATCCCGCCGCCGCATGCGGTAGACGATGGAATGGGCGCTGTCCTTGTCGCGCACGCGGCTGCGGGACTCCGCGATGACCCGCCGCCGCTCCTCCGGATGGATCAGCGATTCCCAGGTCCGCGCGGTCATCGCCAGTTCGGCCGGGCCGTAGCCGAGCAGGGCGGGGAACTCGTTCGACCACCAGTACTGGCCGGTCCGCAGATCGTAATCCCAGACGGAGGACCGCGTGGCGGCGATGGCCAGCCCCAGCCGTTCCTCGCTCTGCCGCAGGGCGGCCTCCTCTTCGTCGAGCCGGGTCAGCATGCCGTTGTAGGCGGCGATCACCCGCCCCAGCTCGTCGGCCGACGACCAGTGCACGGGCTGGCGCAGATGCTCCTGCTCCGCGGTGCGGATGGACGCGATCAGCCGGCCCAGCGGCACGCCGATGGTCAGCCGGTGGGCGGTCAGCGCGGTGACCAGCGTGCCGACCAGCATCAGCAGCAGGAGCCACAGCGTGTTGACCATCTCCTGACGGATCTGCTCGTCCACCGGGGCGTAGCTGAAATGGAGCGTCAGCGTGCCGAGCCGGCGGTTCTGCACCTGGATCGGACGGCGCACCGTCTCGCGCCCGGCGACGGGACGGCAATCGGCTTCCGGCCATGCGAAACGGCCGTCGGCCAGCTCGTCCGCCACCTCGATGCACAGAAGCTCGCGGTTGACGGAAATCGCCTGGATGATGTTGCGGATGGCCGGAACGTCCACGGCCCACAGGCTGGAGGACAGGGCGACGGCGTTGATCTCCGCCACCGCCTCGATCCGGTCGCGCAGGGCGCCGCGCAGGTCCTTGTACTTGCCGTAGAAGAAGATCGAGGAGAAGCCGAGCGTGGTCAGCATCAGGATGGGAATCAGGATCAGCAGGAACTTCGCCGACACCGTCGGCACCGTCTTCCACGCCTGCTCGATCACCGTCATGAAGGGGTATCCCGCTGCGGGGTCGCAAGACCGGAGCGGGGCGGCGGCACGGCTCCGCCTTCACCGGTTATGCGGTTGTACTATCAACCGGCGCCATCCGTCCACCGCGTGTGGAGCGTGAAATTTCTTCCTGTGGTCGATAAAATTGACGAAATCTATGCTTGAAGCTTGAGGGGGGATCGGCCTTGCACTACTGTTCGGGGGAGCCGCTTGCGCGGTGCAACACAAGAGGATGTCATGAATTTCCAGGTGCGCCGGTCCTCTGAAACCATCGAGGTGCTGTTGAGCGGCCGGTTGGAGTTCACCGACCATGACAGCCTTCCCGACATCGTGGAGCTGCTCGACGGCGAGGGCACGCGCCGCTTCATCCTGGACATGGACGGGCTGACCTTCATCGATTCCGCGGGGATCGGCATGCTGCTGATCCTTCAGGACGAGTCGGAGCAGCGCAACATCAAGCTGATCCTCCGCAAGCTGCAGGGCGATGTGCTGCGATCCATCGACCTCGCGCGGATCGGCGAAGTCGTCGCCATCGAGCGGTGAGCGGACGATGGACGGTTCCTCCGCCTGTCTTCCCCCCGGTCCGGCTGGCGCCGTGCGACCTTTCAGCGTGGTGCGGGACCGCGTGCCGGCGGACATCGCCGCGCGGGTCGCGGCGCGCTTCGGCCTGGGCGAGGCCGCGGGGGGCGCCGCAGACGCGGTGGATGGCCGGGCCGCGGCCGCGGTGCTGCTGGCCCAGGCCGACCGCGACATCCTGCGCGGCGCCTTCGGGCTCAACCGCTTCCTGACGGTGGAGCTGACGGAGCGGGAGGAGGGGACCGGCGCCATCGAGGCCGACTGGCTGGGCGCCCCGCCGGTGGAGCGGGGGTTCTACCTGTCGCTGACCACCGGCACGGCCTATGGCCTGCAATGCGCGGTTCTGGTCTGCGACGAACTGACCCGGCGCGGCGTGCTGACGCCGGAGCGGCGCGGCAACGTCGAGCTGTGCCTGCACGAGGCCATCGCCAACGCCATCGTCCACGGCAATCTGGGCATTCCCAGCGCGACCAAGGAGCAGCCGGAGGGCTACCGCCTGTTCAGCCGGCTGCTGCGCGAACGGCTGGGCGACGGCGCCGTGCGGCAGCGGCGGATCGACATCTTCGCGCGCTGGACCGCCGACAGCCTGTCCATCGCGGTGGTCGACCAGGGCAGCGGGTTCGACGCCGCGGCTCTGCCGCAGAACACCGACAGCGGTGCCCATTCGGGCCGCGGCTTCGTCTTCATGCGGGCGCTGGCCCGGCGCATCCACGTGACCGACGGCGGGCGCTGCACCCTGCTGCAATTCGACCTGTGACGGACGGGCGGGTCCGCGCATGCCCATTTCCCTCGCCGCCAGCCGTGTCCTGATCGTCGACGACAACGAGTTCAACAGGAAGTCGCTGGCCCTGATGATCCGCCGCGCCGGGCTGACCCAGATCGAGGTCGCCGAGAACGGCGTGGAGGGGCTGCGCAAGGTGGAGAGCTTCCGCCCCGATCTGGTGCTGCTCGACGTCAGCATGCCGGTGATGGACGGGCTGGAGATGTGCCGGCGCCTGCGCGAGCGGCTGACCCACGAGGAGCTGCCGATCCTGTTCCAGACGGCGCTGGACAGCGACGAGGAGCAGGTTCGCTGCTTCGAGGCCGGGGGCAGCGACTTCATCTCCAAGCCGATCAAGCCCGGCGAGTGCGTCGCCCGCGTCCGCCACCAGCTCGAAAAGCGCAAGCTGTTCACCGACCTCGCCAACTTCCGCGAGCGGGTCGAGCGGGAGCTGAAGCACGCCAAGGCGATGCAGCTCTCCCTGCTGCCCGAGCCGAAGGAGCTGGAGGCCGTCGCCGAGCGGTATGAGCTGGTGCTGGACGCCCATTTCGAAACCTCGTCGGAGCTGGGCGGCGATTTCTGGAACGTCTACCCGCTGGACAGCCACCGCGTCGCCTTCCTGCTGGTCGATTTCGCCGGGCACGGCATCACCGCCGCCATCAACACCTTCCGTCTGCACACGCTGATCGACCGCTTTCCCATGCAGCATGTGCCGCCCTCGGAATGGCTGGCCGGGCTGAACCGGGCGCTGAAGGAGGTGCTGCCGGTCGGGCAGTTCGCCACCGCTTTCTTCGGCATCCTCGACTTGCACACCGACACGTTGACCTACGCCTCGGCCGGGGCGCCGAATCCGGTGGTGGGGATCGCGGGGGAGCTTCGGCTGCTCGACTCGGCGGGGCTGGTGCTGGGGGCGTCGCGCCGCGCCGTCTATGCCGACCGCAGCCTGCGCCTGCCGCGTGGAAGCTGCCTGTTCCTCTACAGCGACGCGCTGATCGAATGCAGCGGTCCGGACAACGAGCCGATCGGCCAGGACGGGGTCCCCGGTCTGCTGCGCGGGGCCATGGCCGCCAACCGCGCCCGCCCGCTGGGGCCGCTTCTGGAGCGCTTCTACGCCCGCACCAGCCTGCCGCTGCGCGACGACCTGACCGCCGTGTGGATCGCCCGCCGGGCGTGAGGGCGTCCTTGAAAAGGAGAAAGGCCGCCGCGGTTGTCCGCAGCGGCCCTTTGCCTTAGTGTCGGGGGAGGGGCGCCGTTACGCCTGCGTCTCGGAGGCGGCGTAGCGGCGGCGGACCCACATCACGCTCTTCACCGCGAAGATGGTGACGCCGATGCCCAGCGCGATGAGCAGGAGGATCTTCGGGCCGTTCTCGCCGATGGCGGCGGCGGCTTCGCCGAACAGGTAGCCGGCCCCGGCGAAGCTCCAGGCCCAGATGCCGGCGGCGATGAAGTTCCAGAACAGGAACTTTCGCCAGGGCATGCGGGACGTGCCGACGGCGACCGAGGCGATGTTGCGCACCCCGTAGAGGAAGCGGAAGGCCAGGATGAAGCCGACGCCGTAGGTTTCCAGCCAATACAGCACGCGCGTCGCGCGGGCCTCCGCCGCCGGGAAGCGGGCCAGGGCCTTGCCGCCCCATTTGCGGCCGATCCAGAAATAGCACTGGTCGCCCATGAAGCTGCCGATCCAGACAGCGGCAACCAACCAGTAAAGGTTGATGATCCCCAGATGCGCGCCCATCCCGCCGAAAATCACGAAGGTCTCGCCTTCGAAAAAGGCCCATATGAAGGCCAGGGGATAGAAGGCATCGCCCCAATCCTGGAGCCAGGTCATCCAGTCCAAATCACCCTCCCCGCGGGTCGTTCCTTTTCGGCTCGGACCGCCGGCGAGGCGCCACGGAAACGCAGGCGCGGCCATTGGTCAGGCTACGGACACATCATTGCACATAAGTGCGTGTCTTGTCGCGCAATCATTCCCGAATCGGGGGGAGGCAACCGTACAAAGTTGGGGTACGAAACGATCTATTGCCGCGGGATTATTTTGTGTCGGGACACGTATTCTGTGAATCGGTCAGAGTTCGTGACTTGGTCAGCCGTCCTCGCCCGACAATTCGCCGACCGCCTGCCGGGCGGCGCGCAGCAGCAGGGGATTCGGTTCGGACGGGCCGTCCTCTCCCTCTTCCTCCTCCCAGGCCCCCGGAGCGGCGCGGCGCTTCAGCTCGCGCGCGGCTTCGATCAGCAGATGGGCCAGCTTCTGGTCGGGCAGGGCCTGGGCCAGCGCCCGCAGCTCGGCGTTGGTCAGGGCCGCCGGGTCGAAGTCGGCGCGCGGCGCCATCGGGACGGGCGGCGGCGGGACGAGGGCTAGGGTCATCGGCGGCGGCGCCGATGGTGACGGAACGTCTTCCCGCACCACGTCCACGGCCACCGGCGCCGCCACGGTGGTGGCGCGGGACCGGCGCGCCGGTTTGCGCGCCCGCTCCGTCTCGGGCAGGCTGTCGAACAGGAGAGGTTGCGTGCTCATCCGGTCACCCGCGATCCGTTCACCGCTAGTTTGCGAAGTGTTCTCTTTTCATTCTAGAGAACGAAGAACGGATGTCGAGTGGAAACTTTTTGGGCGGACCTGTGAAACGCGGAGTCAGGCGATCGCGTCCAGGAACCGTTCGGGGCGCAGGATGCGGGTGCGGCCCACTTGGCGCACCGACAGAAGCTGCCGGTCCACCGTCACCAGCCAGTCGGCGTCGGCGGCCAGCGCCACCGCCAGGAACATGTCGTCGTCGGGGTCGCGGCACAGCCGCCCCACCGGGGCGGGCTCAACCCGCCGGGCCTCCGCGGCGAAGGCGGCCAGGAAGGCGGCGCGCTCCCCCGCCGGGCGGTAGCGGTCGAAGTCCGGGCGCATCAGCACCTCCCGCAGCTCCGCCAGCGTGGCGTCGGAGACGAAGGCGGCTCCTTGCGCCCGCACCGCCTCGACGCTGCGCTGGATGGCCAGGCTGCGGCGGGGCACCTCGGCGCCCAACAGGGCGTAGCCGACGAGGATGTTGGTGTCCAGAACGGCCCGGAAAGATTGGGCGGCGTGGTGGGGGCTGGCGGTCATGCGCCCGTCGATTTCATGCCCCGCTCAGCCCTTGCGGGTCAGCAGCAGAGCGGTCAGGTCGTCGTCGATCGGGCCGACAGCGCGCAGGCGGTCCAGCAACCCGTCCAGGAAACGGCCGCCGTCGGTCTCGCCCATCCGCTCGGCGACCAGGGCGGCGAGGCCCGGCTCGTCCAGAACGTCGCTCCCGACCGGGATCTCGATGGCGCCGTCCGAATAGAGGAACAGGCGCCCGCCGGGGGGCAGGGGGAGGGAGCGCTCCTCATACTCCGCCGAGGCCAGCAGGCCGAGCGGCAGGCCGGCGCTGTCGCCCAGCAGCGGCGCCGCATCGCCGGGCGCCCAGACCATCGGGCGCGTGGACCCGGCCGAGGCGTAGACGAAGCGGTTCTCCGCCGGCTCGACCACCCCGGCCAGCATGGTGGCGAACTGCCCGTTGGGAAGCAGCGCGCACAGCCGCCGGTTGACGGTGGACAGGAACTCGGCCGGGGTCAGGCCGGACATGTCCATCTGCTGGCAGATCGCGTGCAGGCGGAAGGTGTTCAGCGCCGCCCCGACGCCATGGCCGGAGAAATCGACCATGTAGAGCATGGTCCGGCCCTGTCCCTGCACCTGTCCCTGTCCCGGCGCAATAGCGTCGTGCCGCAGGTCCCAGAAATCGCCCCCCAGCTCCGACGAGGGGGCGAAATGGGCGGCAATACCCACCCCCGCCGCGGCCTCCACCTCGGCCAGCCGCTCCGGCGACGGCATCAGCCGTTCCTGCATCTTGCGGGCGAGCGACAGTTCGCTCTCCGTCCGCTCGTGGAAGCGCTGGAGATCGTGCAGGAGGGCGCGGTTCTGCAGATGGATGCGCACGCGGGCCAGCAACTCGACCGCGTTGATCGGCTTGGTCACGTAATCGGTGGCCCCGGCGGCGAAGGCCTTGGCGCGATCCTCCGCCCGGTTCAGGCTGGACTGCACGAGAACCGGCAGGTCCTTCCAGGCGGGAATCGCGCGCAAGCGCCGGCACATCTCGAACCCGTCCAGGTTCGGCATCATCAGGTCGAGCAGGATCAGGTCGGGCCGAAAGGCGTCCAGCCGGGCCAGCGCGTCGTTGCCGTCCTCCGCCATGTCGATGCGGGTGACGCCGCCGCGTTCCAGCAGGGCCTGGAGCAGGTGGCGGTTCACCCGGTTGTCGTCCACCACCAGGACGCGGGCCGTTTCCAGCCCCGGAACCTCCGGCAGGCTGTTCATCGCGCACCCCCGTGCCCGATCCAGACCAGCGTGTGGTCATCGAGCGGCACGTCGCCCTGGGCGGCGGCGAGCGCCGCGGTGACCGCCGTGAAGGCGTCGCCGCCGCTGCCGTCGGCCATGGCGTTCCGGACGGCGGCGCT
Organism: Azospirillum sp. P4_B5; assembly: GCF_056402275.1. Classification (NCBI taxonomy): domain Bacteria; kingdom Pseudomonadati; phylum Pseudomonadota; class Alphaproteobacteria; order Rhodospirillales; family Azospirillaceae; genus Azospirillum; species Azospirillum sp. P4_B5. The sequence goes on along the minus strand of NZ_JBFUHT010000009.1, from coordinate 43,914 downwards.
CTGCAGCAGGGCGGCGAGGCCGCCGTTGCGCCCGCCCAGCGTCTCCAGCACCGCGGTGGAGTGCAGGACCAGCACGGACTTCGGCGGGAAGGGCAGGCTGCGCTCCTCGTAGTGCGCGCCGGTGGCGATCCCCACCGGCTGGCCGTCCCCCTCGCCGAAGACCAGCGGCGAGGGGTTCGGCGGTATCAAGACCGGCGGGGCTGCCGCCGCCGCCGCGTAGGTGAAGCGTTCCGCCGCGCCGTCCACCACCCCATAGATCACCGTGGCGTGCTGCCCAAGCTCCAGCAGGCAGACGGCCCGCTCGTTCAGTTCGGTCAGGAAGGCGCCGGGCCGCTCGCCGAGATGGGGGGCCAGCTCGTGGATCAGCGTGTGCATGCGGAAGGCGTTCAGCGCCGCTGACACGCCGCGCCCGGCCATGTCCAGCAGGAACAGCCCGAACCGCCCGCCGGCCAGCGGCAGCACCCCCCAGAGGTCACCGCCGAGGTCGGAGGACAGCGCCGTGTGCGACCGCAGCGTCACCCCCGCGCTGTCCGTCAGCGTGGCGCACAGCGCCGGGGAAGGCAGCAGATGGTCGTACATGGAGCGGGCCATCGCCAGCTCCCCCTCGACCCGTGCCCGGTAGGTCTGAAGGTTGCGGATCAGCACCCGGTTCTGCAGGTGGATGCGCACGCGGGCGACCAGCTCCGTCCGGTCCAGCGGCTTGGAGATCAGGTCGGTGGTGCCGGCGGCGAAGGCGCGGTTGCGGTCGTCGCTGGACGACAGGGCGGTCTGCACCAGCACCGGCAGGTCGGCGTAGGCGTGGTCGGCGCGCAGGCGGCGGCACACCTCGAACCCGTCCATCCCCGGCATCATGATGTCGAGGATCAGCAGGTCGGGCGCCTCCGCGGCGATCTGGGCCAGCGCGTCGAAGCCGTCCTTGGCGTAGACGATGTTCTGGAAGCCGGCTTCGCTGAGCAGCGCGCCGATCAGTGTGCGGTTGAAGTCGGTGTCATCCACCACCAGGATGCGGCAGGCGGCGATGGCGTCGTCCATCAGAGGGGGAACCTCATGCGGATGCGGCGCCCGCCATCGAGAAGCTGAAGCTCCTCGACGATGGCGGCGATCAGGTCCAGCCCGCGGCCCGAGGCGCCGTAGTCGATGCGCTCCGGCCGGGCGAAGCCGGTTCCCTCGTCGGCAACCTCAACCACCGCGCAAGCGCTCTCCAGCCAGGCGGCGACCTCGATCCGGCGGTCGGCGAAGGTGGGATCGGCCATGCGCGCGGCCAGATCGTGGGAGAAGCGCTCCAGCGCCTCCACGCTCAGCCCCTTCATGCCTTCGACCTGGAGGTTGCCGTGCACCACCGCGTTGCTGATCGCTTCGTGCAGCGCCAGCTCCATGTCGTCGCGCTGGGCCTCCGGCATGGGATGCAGGGCGGCCAGCCCGTTCAGGACGCGCCCGGCGAGATGCAGGCGGTTGGCGGTCACCGTCGTCACGCAGGCGAACAGGTCGGCGCGGGCGGCGCGGTGCGCGGCCTCGACGATCTGGGCGTCGGACAGGCCGGCGATCTCGATCCAGGCCCCGAAGGGCCGCTGCCAGAACTCCGGCGCCTCCACGGCGCCGGCATCGCCCACCAGAAGCAGCACGGAGGCGCCGAACGCCTCCCCCGCCGGGGAGCCGGGCCGCCGGTGCGGAAGCCGAAGCGCCGCCGACAGCCGGTCCAGCCGGTCGGTCGGCACGCCCAGGCCTTGCAGGGCGGCGACGTGGGTGGGGGAGGGGACCAAGGGGATCAGTCCTCGATCGTGACGATCTTGTTGAGCTGGGCCACCGTCAGCACGCGCTTGACCTGCCCGGCGGCGGAGCGCAGGACGAGCTGCTTGTCCGCGTTCGCCATCTCCTCCCGCGCGATCAGAAGCATGCCGATTCCCGCCGAATCGACGAACTCCAGCGTGGAGAGGTCGAGCACCTGACGCTTGGCCTTGTTCTGCAGCATCTCCCGGATCAGGGCGCGCAGCTTGGCGTGGTCGTTGAAGGTCAGGCGACCGCGCAACCGAACCAGAGTCTCCTGCTCCTTGTCCTCAATTCCGTAGTCCATCGGTCCGGTGTTCCTGAAGGGTGTTCCTGAAGGGGCATTGGGGCGGGTGGCCTTGTGCGGACCACGCCAGAATGGGGCAAGTCAGGCCGGGGATTCCACAGAATCCCTCGGCTTCAGAAAAGTTCGATGTCGCCGCCGGAACTGTCGTCCTGGCCGGCATCGACGTCAAGGACGCCATGCTCGTCCAGCGCCGTCCCTTCCAGCAGCAGACGGCGCACGAAGCGCTGGCGCATCTCGCTCAGCTTGAAGCGGCCCAGCAGCTCGTCGAGCCATTCCTGCGGAACCTGTGGCCCCAAGGAAGCGGGCATTTCGACGCGGGTGCGGTTTTCCAGCTCGTTCAGCCCTTCCGCCATGATGGCGAGGCTGTCGTTGATGGCCTCCAGCCGCTGCTTGGTCAGGTCCTGGAACTGCATCCCGGTGACCATGCGGCTGATGGTGGCGGACATGTCCGACGACACGGTCGCCGCCGTCTCCAGCACCGCCTGGAAGTGGTTGGTCTGGTCGACCAAGCTGTCCATGGTCTTGTCCACCCGCTCCTTGGCGAGCATCTGGGGGGACATGTCGGTGTCGGCGATCTGGCGCAGGATGTCGTGGCCGTTGCGCACGCCCTTGACCACCGCGGTGACCTTGGAGCGCATGCGGTCGGCCAGCGCCCCGGTGGAGCGGGAGAGGTGGCGCACCTCCTGCGCGACCACCGCGAAGGTCCGCCCGGCCTCGCCGGCGCGGCTCGCCTCGATGGTGGCGTTCAACGCCAGGAAGTTGGTCTGGCGGTTGATGGCGTCGATGTCGCCGATCGACTTCTCCAGCTCCGCCACGTCCTTCTGCACGTCGTCCAGCAGATAGACCATGCTCATGGCGTGGCGGGACAGAATGACGATGTTGGAGATCATGTCCGCGATCATCTGCTGCATGCCGGTGACCAGCTGGTCCATCGGCACCCGCTCCCCGTCGATGGAGACGGAGCCGGCCATGCCGACGATCTCCTCCACCCGCTCCGACTGCTGCATGGCCTTCTCGGCCAGCTCGCGGAAGCGGGAGGAGAGGTCCAGCGTGGCGTCCTCGACCGTCGAGGAGGTGCGCGTCAGCTCGTTCTGCACCGCCTCCAGCGTGCGGCGCTGGATGTCGGCGTAGCCCATCCAGGTCGCCAGAAGCTCGCCGGTGACCGCGATCTTCTCGCCGATCTCGGGCAGGCTATGCACGGGAGCGCCATCGTCGGGAAGGTCCGGCTTCTCCGGTTCCGGTCCGGCTTCCAGGCGGGGCGCGCGGCCGTAGAAAGACATGGTGCTGCTCCTCAGTTCGCGCGCGTGCGGTGTTCGCCGATGGCGTCGAACGCGCGCAGCATCTCGGCCGGTATCTGCGCCAGCGGCAGTTCGACGGCGACCGCCCCGGCGTCCCGGGCGGCGCGCGGCATGCCGTAGACGACGCAGCTCGATTCCTGTTCGCCGATGGTATAGGCCCCCGCGTCGCGCATCGCCAGCATGCCCGACGCCCCGTCGCGGCCCATGCCGGACAGGATCACCCCCACCGCGTTCGCCCCCGCCGCCTTGGCGACGGAGGAGAACAGCACATCCACCGACGGGCGGTGGCCGCTGACCGCCGGGCCGTCCTGGATGTGGCAGGAATAGCCCTGGGCGTCGCGGATGATCACCAGATGCCGGTCGCCGGGGGCGATGTAGACCTTGCCCTGGACCAGCCGGGCGCCCTGGGTGGCGACCTCCACCGACGGCGGCGAGATGCGGTCGAGCCGGGCGGCGAAGCTGGGGACGTAGCTCGGTCCCATATGCTGGGTGATGACGATGGGCGGGCAGTCGGCGGGCATGACCGCCAGCACGTCGCGGATGCGCTCCACCCCGCCGGTCGAGGCGCCGATGGCGATGAAGCGGGTGCCCGACCCGGCGCGGCGCGGCGTCTGGAGGGGCGAGGCCGCGGGCTTGGGCCGCCGCATCGACAGGCGGGCGGTGGCGGCGATGCGGATCTTGCCGACCAGCTCGTGGGCCATCGCCTCGAAGCCGTGGCCCTCCGAGCCGTCGGGCTTGGCCACGCAGTCCACCGCGCCGATCTCCAGCGCGCGGATCGTCGCCTCCGATCCCTCCTGGGTCAGGGAGGAGACCATGACGACCGGCGTCGGGCGCAGCGTCATGATCTTCTCCAGGAAGGACAGCCCGTCCATCCGCGGCATCTCGACGTCCAGCGTGACAACGTCCGGGTTGGTCCGCTTGATGACGTCCCGCGCCTCGTAGGGGTCGCGGGCGACGCCGACCACCTCGATGCCGGGCTCGTCCGAGATGACGGCCTTCAGCATCTCCCGCATCAGGCTGCTGTCGTCCACGATCACGACGCGGATGGAGCGTGTCATGGCTCAGTCCTCCCCGAACAGTTCCACGTCGCCCTCGATCGGCTGGTGCCGCAGGCTGGAGCGGAAATGCAGTTCCTGGTTCGCCGTCTCCGACAGGGCTTCCGGCCGCAGCATCTTGCGCATGGCCTTGCCGGTGTGGGGAAAATAGTGGATGCGCCGGGCCGAGGCGCCGCCGAGATCCTGGCCCATCAGCTTCAGCCCCTCCCGCCGCACGTAGTCGAGCGCGAAGGCGGCGTTGCGCTGGCCGACGTCGAAGCTGGAATCGATGACGCGGGCGCCGCCGAACAGCTTGACCTCCAGCCGCCCGCGCTGGGCGCCGCGTGCCAGCAGGTCGTTGATCAGCCGTTCCATGGCGACCGAGCCGTAGCGCGCCGCCGCCCCGGTGCCGGCGTCCTCGGACTCCGGCACCTCGGGCAGCAGGAAATGGTTCATGCCGCCGATCGCCGTCGCCGGGTCGTGGACGCAGGCGGCCACGCAGGAGCCCAGCGTCGTCACCATCATCACGTCCGAGCGGTTGCTGACCAGATGATGGCCGAGAAAGACCTTCATCGTGTGGGCGCGGAACTGCGGGTGGAAGTAGCCGCCGGTCTGCCGGGCCTCCGCCGCGCGGCGGCTTGCGAATGCGGTCATGCGTCACAGCCTCCGGTAGATGGTGGGGCCGGTCTGGCGGAAGCGGTCCGACACGCCGTACAGGCTTTCCGAATGGCCGAGGAACAGGTAGCCGCCGGGTTCCAGCATGCGGGCGAAGTTGCCGATGACCTGGGTCCGCCCGACCCGGTCGAAATAGATCAGCACGTTGCGGCAGAAGATCGCGTCGAACGGCCCCTTCATGGGCCAGTGCTCCAGCAGGTTCAGCGGCTTGAAGGTGATCAGCCGCTTCAGCTCCTCCTCCATCGCCACCATCGGCTCGCCGGCCTCGCGCTGGCGCCGGGTGAAGCGGTCGCGCAGGGGGGCCGGGATGCTGTTCGCCAGATCGGCGGGATAGACGCCGCGCCGGGCGGTGTCGACCATGTGGGTGTCGATGTCGGTCGCCAGGATGCGGGCGTCCCAGCGCCGCAGCTCCGGCCCGAAGCTGGAGGCCAGGACCATGGCGATGCTGTAGGGCTCCTGCCCGGAGGAGCAGCCGGCGGACCAGATGCGCAGCCGCGGGTGGGAGGACTCCCCGGCGTGGCGGGCGCGCATCTCCGGCACCGCGGTCTTCGCCAGGAAGTCGAAATGATGCGATTCGCGGAAGAAGCTGGTCAGGTTGGTGGTCAGGGCGTTGACCAGGAAGCCGACCTCGTTCGCCCCCTCCTCGCTCTCCAGCAGGGCGCAGTAGCTGTCGAAGTCGCCCAGGCGCAGGTCGCGCAGCCGCCGGGCGAGACGGGAATAGACCATCTCGATCTTGTGCGGAGCCAGCGCGATCCCGGCGAGCTGGTAGAGCATCCGGGCAATGAAGTCGAAGTGCCGCCGCTCGAACGGGAACTCCCGCCGGCCGGAGGTCGCCGCGGGGACGGCGCCGCGGTCAGCCGCCTCTAAGGCCGCATCTGGGGAAGGGCTGGGGGCCGCGGTCATGCCGCCCGCCCGCGGGCCTGGGCCCGCGCTTCGCCGGCGAGTTTGTCCAGCAGGCCGAGCACGATGCCCGACAGCCGGTCGAGATCGGCCAGGGCCTGCGCCTCGGCGGCGGCGTCTCCCTGCTCATGGGCGCGCAGGGCGCGCTTGCCGGCCTCGTGGAAGCGGGCGTGCGGCTCGGCGATGCGGTCGAAGGACGGGCAGGAGCGCACGGCGGCGTCGGTCACCGTGTCGTACCACTTGCCCAGGCGGCAGCCGTGATGGTCGGCCAGCCGGTCCGCGGTGGCCTCCCCGTGGCCCTGGACGGTCTTCAGCACGGTGTCGCGGAAGGTCATATGGTCGATCTTGGTGTTCTCGATCAACTGGATGTGGCGGGCCAGCTCGGACGTGCCCCGGGCCCGGCCGGCGTCCAGCGAGAAGAAGGCCATCTGCTGGCGGAGCTGCCCGGCCTGCTCCTCCAGCGAGCGGGCGGCGGCGGTGCTTTCCTCCACCAGCGCGGCGTTCTTCTGGGTCATCTCGTCCATCTGGGCGACGGCGGTGTTGACCTCGTCCAGGCCGGACGCCTGCTCGGCGGTGGCGCGGGCGATCTCCGACACGAGGTCGGCGACCCGCGCGATGCCCGCCACGATGTCGGTCAGCGAGGAGCCGGCGGAGCGGACCAGCTCCACCCCGTCCTTGACCTGCGCCCCGCTGTCCAGAATCAGCGTCTTGATCTCCTTGGACGCCTGGGCGGAGCGCTGGGCGAGGTTGCGCACCTCCTGCGCCACCACGGCGAAGCCGCGCCCGGCGTCGCCGGCCCGCGCCGCCTCCACCGCCGCGTTCAGCGCCAGCAGGTTGGTCTGGAAGGCGATCTCGTCGATCACCCCGATGATGTCGGAAATCTTCTGCGACGAGCGCTCGATCCCGCGCATCGCCTCGACGGCGCTGGCGGCGACCTGACCGCCCTTCTCGGCGGCGCGCCGGGCGTCGTTGGCGAAAGCGTTGACCTGTTGGGCGTTGTCGGCGTTGGAGCGGACGGTGGCCGCCAGCTCCTCCATGCTCGCCGCCGTCTCCTCCAGCGAGGAGGCCTGCTGCTCGGTGCGCTCGGACAGGTCGAGGCTGCCGTCGGCGATCTCGCGGCTGGCCGCGGCGATGGATTCGGCGGCGCCGTTGATGCGGCGGACGATCTCCGACAGCTTTTCCGCCGTGCCGTTGAAATCGTCCTTCAGGCGCAGGAACACGCCCTCGTACGGCTTGTCGATGCGCCGCGACAGGTCGCCCTGCGACAGCGATTCCAGCATGGCGGCCAGATCCTCGGTCACGCCGGAGACGTTGGCGGCCAGCCGGTTCATGCCCTCGCTGACCAGCCGGAAGAAGCCGGTCTTGCCGTCCAGCGCGATCCGCTGGGTGAAGTCGCCGCGCACGGCGCTGTCCACCATGCCGGCGATCTCCGCCTCGATGGACAGCTCGGCGGTCAGGTCGCGCCATTCGACGACGAGGCCCAGCTTCTCGCCGTGGCGCCCGGCGACCGGGCTGGCGGTGATCTCGAAGCTGCGGCGGCCCGCCTTGACCATGCCCTTGTAGGGGCTGGCGAGGCCGGTCAGGCTGCTGCGCAGGCGCGGGGCCTCGGTGTCCAGCGCGTCGAGGGTCTGTCCGATCAGCCCGGCGGCGTCGAAGGCGGGCAGGGCCTTGCGCAGGTCGCCCTCGGCGGCCTTGAACATTGCGAGCGCGGCGGCGTTGCAATCGGTGACGGTCCCGTCCTCGCCCACCGTCATGATGCAGGACGACACGCGGTCGAGGGCGATCCCCGCCCGCACGGCGGTCACCGCGTCATCCTTGAAGGCGGCGACGGCGCGGGCCATCGCGCCCAGCTCGTCGCGCCCGTCGGTGTGGGGGACGGTCACCGACAGATGGCCGTCGCTGAGGTCGGTCATCACCTTGCGGATGCCCTGGACCGGGCCGGTGATCGAACGGGCGATGACCTGGGCGGCGCCGATGCCCAGCAGCAGCGACAGGCCGCCCAGCACCAGGGCCAGCAGGACGCTGTTCTCCACCTCCGTCTCGGCGCGGGTCTCGATCCCCTTCTGCTCGGCGTGGATGGCGGTGGCGATCGAGTCCAGCGTCGCGTTCAGGGCGGTGACGACCTTGACGACGACTTCGGCGCGCAGGCGGTCGATCTCCTTGTCGGCGGCGACGGCGTCGCGGAAGGCGGTGCGGTAGCCCGGCGCCCGCTCCGCCACCTCGCGCAGCATCGCCGCCACGCCGGGTTCGGTCAGCAGGGCCTGCGCCTCGCGCACATGCTCCAGCATTCCGTCCAGGTTCTTTTCCATCGGCCCCGCGGCGGCGGCGTCGCGCATGCCGAGCGCGCGGTTGGCGAAGAGGCGGCTCAGCACCCAGTGCTTCTCCATCTCCTCCCCGACCAGGGCGGCGTCCTTGTCGCCGGTGGCCTGGGCGCCTTCGACGATGCGCTCCAGCGTCGCGGTGATCTGGGTGCCCAGCGGGTCCATGGTCTGGCGGATGGCCGCGTCGTAGCGGTCGCGGACGACACGGATCGCCTCGAACTGGGTGTGGTATTCGGTGTGCAGCCGCGCCAGCTCGGCGAAGGCCGCCGCCTGGCTGGAGCGCTGGATGGCCGCGCCGTAGGCGGCCAGCGCCTGATCGAATTCAGTGCGCAACGCCCGCTGGCGGTTGAGCGCGGCGGGATCGCCGGAGACCAGATAGTCGCGCCCGTGGATGCGCTGGTTGGCGAGGCGGGCCGAGAGGTCCTTGGCGAAGGTGGCGAGTTCGCCGCTGGTGAGCACCGCATCGACGCTGCCGTTCAGGCTGCGGATGCTCAGCAGGCTGGCGGCGACCTGGGCGGCCAGCAGGGCGAGCAGGAGCGCGAAGGCCAGCCACAGCCGCTTCGAGATGCCCATCGACCCAACGAACGAACCGACGCCTTTCGCCATGCCATCCCCCTTGCCCGCCGTGTCGTACCGGCGTTAGCCCTTATTTGAAACAAACCCGTGTGAAAAGCCGCGACATGACGCACCCCCGTCGGCGCCTGTGCGGGCACCTCCGTGGGGCGCTGTTCAGGACGCCCGCTCCAGCGCCGGCAGGGCCCTGGTCGCCGAGTCCAGCTCGCTGTTCTCGACGGAGAACAGCTTCTCGACGCTCAGCAGCGTGACCATGCGGTCGTCGGCGGTGTAGAGGCCGCTGAGATACTCGGCGTCGACCATGCCGCCGTCCACATCGGGCGGCGGCTTGATGGCGTCGTGGCCGATCGTCAGGATGTCGGAGATGGCGTCCACCAGGATGCCGCGGGTCCGTTCGCCCACCTGGATCACCACCACGACGTGGCGCTTGGTGACCGACGTGGCGCCGCCGCCGAAGCGGGCGCGCAGGTCGAAGATGGGGATGATGATGCCGCGCAGGTTGATGACCCCGCGCACATAATCCGGCAGGTTCGGCAGGCGGCTTTCCGGCGTCCAGCCGCGGATCTCGCGGACCGACAGGATGTTGACGCCGTATTCCTCGCTGCCGACGGTGAAGGTGACGTACTGCTCCTCGGCGGCGTTGACCGCCATGACGTCGTTTCGGGCGTCGGTGCGGTTACCGCCGACGGTGGCGAGCGCGGTGGAACTGCTCATCGCTGTGGCCTCAGACCGGTTCGAGTGCGGGGGCGGGCAACGCGGCCACCGGCGGAGACGGCGGACGCGGCGCCCTGGAATCCATGTGCCGGCTCATCTCGCGCAGGCCGGCGACGTCCAGGATCAGGGCGACGCGCCCGTCGCCCAGGATGGTCGCGGCGGCCACGCCGTCGAGGCGGCGGAAGTTCGCTTCCAGGCTCTTGATGACGACCTGCTGCTGGCCCAGCACCTCGTCCACGACGAGGCCGAGGCGGGAGCCGTCCTCCGTCTCCACCAGCACGACCAGCGCGCGGGTGGGGTCGGCGACGGCGCCGGGGATGCCGAACAGCTGGTGCAGGTAGACCAGCCGCACATACTCGCCGCGGGCCATCATCACGTCGCACTTGCCGACCAGCCCGTGCAGGTCCGCCGCCTTGGGGCGCAGGCTCTCCACGATGTTGGTCAGCGGCAGGACGAAGCGCTCCTCGCCGACCGAGATCACCATGCCGTCGAGCACCGCCAGGGTCAGCGGCAGCGACAGCACGAAGCGCGAGCCCTCGCCCGGCGTGGAGTAGACGCCGATGCGCCCGCCGAGCGAGGTGATGTTCCGCCGCACCACGTCCATGCCGACGCCGCGGCCCGACAGGTTGGACACCTGATCGGCGGTGGAGAAGCCGGGCAGGAAGATCAGGTTGTCGATCTCCTCGTCCGACAGGGTGGCGCCCGGCTGGACGAGGCCCTTCTCGATGGCCTTGGACAGCACCTTGGGCCGGTTGATGCCGCGCCCGTCGTCGGTGATCTCGATGACGATGCGGCCGGAGCGGTGCTGTGCCGACAAATGCACGGTGCCGGCGCGCGGCTTGCCGACGCGCTCCCGCTCCTCCGGCCCTTCCAGCCCGTGGTCGATGGAGTTGCGGATCATGTGGGTCAGCGGATCGACGAGGTTCTCCACCACCGTCTTGTCCACCTCGGTCGTCTCGCCGCTGGTGACGAGCTGGACCTCCTTGGCTGTCGTGGCGGCGCATTCGCGGACCAGCCGCGGCATGCGGGAGAAGACGCTCGACACCGGCTGGGCGCGGATCGACATCACGCTCTCGCGCAGCTCGCGGGTGTGCTGGGCCAGCTGCTCCAGCCCTTCCAGAAGCTCCTGGAACTCGCCGGGGGGCAGCTCGCGCACATGCTCGGCGATCATCGCCTGGGTGATGACCATCTCGCCGACCATGTTGACCAGCCGGTCGATCTTGTCGAGATCGACGCGGATGGTGTGGCTGGTCAGCCCGGCGTGCTCCGCCCCGCCGCCGTTGGGGCGCGGGCGGGCGGTTTCTGCTTTCGGGGCGTCGGCCCCAGGGGCTTTGGGAGGCGGCTCGGGGACCGCGGCGACCACCGCCGGCGGGGCGGCCGTGGCGACGGGCACCGGATCGGCGGCGGCGGGCGGCGGGGCCTCCGCGGTGATGCGGATGTCGCAGTCGTCGGCCACGAACTCGAAAACGTCGTTGATCTTGTCCAGATCGACGTCCGCATCGGCGATCAGCGTGATCGTCCAGGAGAGGTGGAGAAGCTCCGCCTCCAGGTTCTGGAGGTTGGGCAGGGCGTCGGTGTGGCACTCGACGGTGGCGTCGCCCAGCCGGCGCAGCGCGCGCAGCATGAAGGCCGGCTCGTTGCCCGACATCAGCAGGTCGGACCGCGGCCGGAAGACGATGGTCCAGCGCAGCTTGCCGGGGGGAACCGGGTCCTCCTCCGCGCGGGCGGCGGCGATGGCGGCCATGGCGTCGCCGAACAGCCCGGCCTCGTCGTCCTCGTCGTCGGCGTAGGTGGGGGCGTAGACCGGCGCTGGCGCCGCAGCGGCGGAAGCGGCCGCCGGAGCCTGGACTTGCGGATTGCCGCCCGACAGATGGCGGCGCAGGGCGGCCACGGTGCCGTCGGTGGTCCCCGCCGGGGCGGGGTCGCCCTCGCGCGCGTAGGCCAGCATCTGGCCCAGCAGGTCGTTGGCGCGGATCAGCGTGTCCACCAGCTCGGTCGTGACTGGGACGGTGTTGTTGCGCACCCCGTCCATCACCGTCTCGAACTCGTGCGCGAAGGCTACCAGTTCGGTGAAGCCGAAGGCGCCGCCGCCGCCCTTGATGGAATGGACGGCGCGGAAGATGGCGTTGACCTCGTCGGAATCGACCTCGCCCGGGGTCAGCCGCAGCAGGCCGGCCTCGGCGACCTCCAGCAGCTCCGCGCTTTCGTCGAAATAGGTTTGCTTGAACCGGCTCAGGTCTTCCACGGGCGCCCCCTCACAAGCCAGGATGCGGCGTCAGCCGCACACCTTCTGCACGACGGAGATCAGCTTCTCCGGATTGAAGGGCTTCACGATCCAGCCGGTCGCCCCCACCGCACGGCCTTCGGACTTCTTCTTCTCGTCGGCCTCGGTGGTCAGCATCAGGATGGGCAGCGTGCGGTGCGCCGGGGTGGCGCGCAGGCGGCGGATCAGGGTCAGCCCGTCCATCACCGGCATGTTCAGGTCGGTGATGACGAGGTCCACCTTGTTGGCGCCGATGACGCCCAGCGCCTGCTGGCCGTCGGCGGCCTCGACCACGTCGTAGCCGGCGCCCTTCAACGTGAAGGAGACCATGTCCCGCATGGTCCGCGAATCGTCGACGGTGAGTACCTTCTTCTTCACGCTTGGCTCCATTTCTTCAACCAGCCGTCCAGCCCCAGATCCTCGCAGGCTTCCGCCAGGACCTCGGACGGCTGGGCGATGGCGAATGTGCGGTTCTGTTCGGCGGCGTGCCGGGAGGCGACGAGGAGCGCCTGGACGCAGGCGGTGCTGACCCGCTCCACCGCCGCGGCCTCGGCGATGACCGTCTCGGAGGCGGCGAAGCCGGCGCGCAGGCTGTCCAGAAGGGGCTGCGCCATGGCGAGGTCGAGATCGCTGGGCAGGCCCAGGCGCACCGTCCCCCCCTCGTCGCTCCATTTGATCAAGGTCACCGTTCGTCTCCTTGCAACCCGACCGGGCAACGCCCCGTCCGGGAGACCGATCATGTCCGGCATTTGGTAAAAAACCTGCCTGAAACACGTATAAGGATTCGTTAAGGCAACTGGACTGACCTGTGTCAACCAGGGGTGTCATCGGGCGGGGCGTCCCGATCGTTTCGTCTTCCGATTGATTCAGGGCGCCGCTTCCACTCGCGCTTCCGCCAACGGCACGGTGAAGGCGAAGGTGGAGCCGGCGCCGGGGACGCTCTCCACCCAGATGCGCCCGCCGAGATGCTCGACGATGCGCTTGCTGATGGCCAGCCCCAGCCCGGTGCCCTGCGGCTTGTCGGTCATGGTGTCGCCGACCTGCCGGAAGCGGTCGAAGACGATGGCCTGATGCTCCGCGGCGATGCCGGGGCCGCTGTCGGTGACGGACACGCGCAGATGGTCGTCCTCCGCCGCGATGGACAGCGAGGCCCGTCCGCCCGCCGGGGTGAATTTGGCGGCGTTGGACAGCAGGTTCACCGCCACCTGCACCAGCCGGTCGTGGTCGCCGCGCACCGGCGGCAAGCCTTGCGGGATGGTGACGGCCAGAGCGATGCCGCGCTCGTGGAACAGCCGGGCGGTGGCCGCCGCCGCCTGCTCCAGCGCGGCGCCGAGGTCCATCGGGCGGACCTGCCAGTCGATCTCCCCGGCCTCGATCTTCGCCATGTCGAGGACCTGGTTGATCAGGCGGGTCAGCCGCTCGCTCTCGGTGATGACGAGGCCGAGGAACTCCTGCCGCTGCTCCAGCTCGATGTCGGGGTTGTCGTGCAGCACCTCGGTCAGGGCGCGGATGGAGGTCAGCGGCGTGCGCAGCTCATGCGTCACGGTGGACAGGAACTCGTCCTTCAGCCGGTCCAGCTCCTTCAGCCGCTCGTTGGCGGCGCGGAGCGCGGCGGAGGCGCGCTGCAGCTCCGCCGTCTTGTGTTCGAGCTGGCGGCTGTACTCGATGACGTGGCTGGTCTCGTCCAGCATCCGCATCAGCTCGGGGTAGCTGACCTCGCCGCCCTCCACCGCGGAGGCCAGCGCCACCCGCGCGGAGGCGGCGCCGATCGCCCCGGCGAGCAGCCGCTCGGCGAAGCGCACCAGCTCCGCCCCGGCCCGGCGGTCCGGCTCCAGCGGCCCGTTGCGGCGGACATGCTGGGCGAAGGCGGCCTCCGCCCGCTGTGGACCGAGGAAGCGCGCGACGATGCGCTGCAGATCGCCGACCGTGGCGGTGCCGCGCCAGACGCCGGTGGGCAGGGGGGTGTCGCGGTGCTGGAACACCTCCACGAAGGCGGTGGCCTGCGCCCGCTCGCCCAGGCCGGGCCGGTCGAGCAGGGAGACCACCACGTAGAGGCCGATGTTCAGCAGCATGCTCCAGAACAGCGTGTGGGTCAGCGGGTCCATCCCGTCGAGCCCGAACAGCGCGTAGGGCCGCAGCAGGGCGACGCCCCACGGCCCCTGGTCGATGAAGGCGGCGGGCAGCCAGCCGGAGCGAGCGAAGCTGGGCAGCAGCAGCGTGTAGGCCCAGGTCAGGATGCCGGTGCCGAGGCCGGCCAGCGCGCCGCGCCGGGTCGCCCCCGCCCAATAGACTCCGCCGATCAGCGCCGGGGCGAACTGCGCCACCGCCGTGAAGGAGATCAGCCCAATGGCGCTCAGCGCGTAGGCCGAGCCGGCGATGCGGAAATACAGGTAGCCGAGCAGCAGGATCGCCACGATGGCGGCGCGCCGGATGGTCAGCAGCAGTGGCGACAGGTCGTGCAGCCGTTCCAGACGGGCGCTGCGGGCGCGCAGCAGCAGCGGCATCACGATGTCGTTGCACACCATGGTGGACAAGGCGATGGCCTCGACCACGATCATGCCGGTGGCCGCCGACAGGCCGCCGATGAAGGCGAGCAGGGCCAGCCACTCGTTCCCGGCGGCCAGGGGCAGCGCCACCACGAACATGTCCGGGTCCACCGCCCGGTCGGGGAAGCGCATCAGCCCGGCCACCGCCACCGGCAGGACGAACAGGTTGATCAGCAGCATGTAGAGCGGGAACAGCCACAAGGCGCGGGTCAGGTGCCGCTCGTCCACATTCTCGATCACCGTCACCTGGAACTGGCGGGGCAGGCACAGCACCGCCGCCATCGACAGCAGCGTCATGGTCAGCCACGAGCCGTCCGCCAGCGCCGGGGCGGAGGTGAAGAGGCCGCGGATCTCCGGATGCTCGGCGGCCGTGGCGAACAGGTCGGTGGGGCCGCCGTGCAGCCCCCAGACCACCGCCGCGCCGACTGCCAGGAAGGCGACCAGCTTGACCACCGATTCGAAGGCGATGGCCGCCACCATGCCCTCGTGATGCTCCGCCGCGTCGATGTGGCGCGTGCCGAAGATGATGGCGAAGGCCGCCATGACGACCGCCACGTAGAAGGCGTTGTCCAGGACGACGGGCAGGGACAGGCCGCCGGTGGCGCCGGACGGGTCGGTGCCCCACAGCACGTCGAAGCTGACCGCAACGGCCTTGAGCTGCAGGGCGATGTAGGGCGTCACCCCGATCACCGCGGTCAGCGCCACCAGCCCGCCCAGCCCCTGGCTGCGCCCGTAGCGCGACGCGATGAAGTCGGCGATGGAGGTGATGCGCTGCGCCTTGGCGATGCGCAGGATCTTGCGCAGCACCAGCGGCCCCAGCAGCATCAGCAGGGTGGGTCCGAGATAGATCGGCAGGAAGCCGATGCCCAGCGACGCCGCCCGCCCGACCGAGCCATAGAAGGTCCAGGTGGTGCAGTAGACCGCCAGGGAGAGCGCGTACACGTACGGCGAGGCGATGACGCTGCGCCCGGCGTCCGCCCGTCGGTCCGCCCACCAGGCGATGGCGAAGAGGAGGAGCAGGTAGGCGAAGCTGGCAGCGACGATGGCGGGCCAGGGCATGTCAACGCCCCCCGCGTTCCAGAAGCACCGCCGACAGCGCGATCACCCCGCCCCACACCCCCAAGGCGTACACGTACAGCAGCGGCAGGCCGAACAGCGTGTCCCCGGCGCCGAAGACGCGCAGCAGCGGCGGGTTGAAGGCGACCACGCCGAACAGGAACAGCGCGATCAGGCGGTCGGCGCCCGCCCGTCGCGGTGGAGGGGTTGCGGGTTGCGGGGCGGGACCCCCGGTCAAAAGGCGCGCTCCCGCGCCGCCAGCTCGACGATGATGTTGGCGCCGCGGATGGCGTCGTCGAGCGTGCGGACGTCGCGTTCCTTGAGCATCTCGACCATGCGCAGGAAGACCGCGGCGGTGACGAGGCTGTCGCCCAGCGCCGTGTGGCGGTCCACCACCTCGATCCCCAGCCGCTCGGCGATGCCGTCCAGCGTGTGGTCGCCGCCTTCGCCGAGCAGCATCCGCGACAGCAGCATGGTGTCGAGCACCGGGCTGTCGAAGCGCACGCCCGACGCCCGCTCCTTCATCTTCAGGAATTTCAGGTCGAAGGCGGCGTTGTGGGCGATCAGCACCGCGCCCGACACGAAGCCGCGGAACTGCGGCAGCACCTTGTCGATGGTCGGCTTGTCGGCCACCATCGCGTCGGTGATGCCGTGGAAGGGGATCGATTCCGGCGGGATGGTCCGCTTCGGGTTGACCAGCGTGTTGAAGGTCTCGCCGGTCAGGATGCGCCCGCCGACGACGCGCACGGCGGCGATCTGGATGATCTCGTCGCCGGTGCTGGGCGACAGGCCCGTCGTCTCGGTGTCGAAGACCACGTAATGGAGCTGGTCGAGCGGCGTGCGGCCAAGCTCGCTGGTGGCCAGCGGCTGGTGCAGCAGGTTGAAGTCGAAGAACTCCGGCCGCGCCCCGCCGCGCGCCGTCGTGTGGGCGGAGGGCGGCTTCAGCGCGGGCGGCAGCGGCACGCGCAGGCGCGACAGCAGCTCGCTCTCCGATCCCGGCCCCTTCACCGGCTCGCTCCACATCGTGCTCTTGTGGTGCTGAAGCACGTCGCCGACCGTCAGGCCGCCCAGCGCGTCGGGCAGCGGGTGGTCGAGCCAGCTGTCCACGATGCCGCTGGGCACCGACGGGCCGCGCCAGGTGATGTCCAGATAGACCCAGCTGTCCCCCGGCTCCGCCGACAGGTCGTAGGCGGGAACCCCGGTCAGCGCGTAGACGTATTCGATCAGATAGCCGAACAGGATCACGAGGCTGTAGCTGTCGCCGTGCACCCATTGCGGCAGGCCGGTCAGCGTCACGCCGTACTGCGCCTCCGGCCCGACCCGGTGGCGGATCAGGTTGATGAGGTTGGTGGAGTGGATGTCGCTCATCGGCCAGGAGCCGGTGACGACGCTGCGGTACGCGTTGGTGACGCGGGCCAGCCGCTCCGACAGGGTGTTGGACGACTCCATCAGCGCGGCCTGGAAGGCGGCGCGCTCCTCCGGCCCCAGCTCCGGCGTGTCCTCCAGCGTCTCCAGCACGGCGCGCAGGTTGGCGATGGGGGCGCAGAAGCCCTCCGTCGCCTCGCGCAGCAGGGCGTCGCGCTGGCCGAGCGCGGCCAGTTCGCTGGTCGCGTCGGACAGGGTGATGACGTAGCCCGTGATCGTCGGTGGCTCGTCCGAGCCCTCCGGCGGGTCCTGCAGAATGGCGCTCATCCGCCCGGCCAGCAGGATGCGCCCGTCGTTGGTGGCGCCGACGAACTGGGCGGTGGTGCCGTGCTCGTGGTTGACGTGCCGCCCCTCGCGCACGCGCAGGGTCAGCCGCTCCAGCGTGTGGATCACCGGCTCCGCCACCACGAAATGCAGCAGGGAGCGGCCCAGCCCGAGGTCGCCGGCCAGATGCAGGATGTCGAGCGCCGTCTGGTTGTAGAGCAGGATTTGGTGCTTGAGGTTGCAGACCAGGACGCCTTCGTGCAGGTCGCGCAGGACGGCGGCCAGCCGGGTCTTCTGCTCCTCCGCCTTGGCGGTCGACTCCGCGACGGTGCGGGCGGTGTCGCGGCGGGCGGCGGACAGCTTGTCTGACAGCTCGTTGACCGCCTTGGCCACCGGGGCGAGATCGCCGTAGCGCGCCAGCGGGATGCGGGCGCCGGTCTTGCCGTCCGCCGTGCCATGGGCGATCAGCCCGGCCTCGCGGCTCAGCGTTTCCGAGGCGCGCAGCAGCCGCCGGTCGACCAGCCCCCACAGGCCCCAGACCGCGGCGGTGACGGCGGCGGTCATGGTGACGGCGTAGGTGACGAAGGCGTTGGGGTCGCCGTTCGCGCCGAAGCCGACCGCAGCCCCCACCGACAGCAGGGGCAGGCCGACGCCGGCGGCGCGGAAGGCCAGGGGGATGATCCGGCGCGGCTCCGCCGGGGCGGTTGCCGGAGCGGCGGTTCCGGCACTTCCGGTGGTCGCCGGGGCGCTCATGGCTGAGGCTCCGCGGTTCCGCCCGGCGCGCTGTCCTGGTTGCTTTCGGGGTTCAGGTACTTGCGGACGGTGGTGACGAGGTCGCGGGTCGAGAAGGGCTTGGTGATGTAGTCGGTGGCGCCCAGCGCCATGCCCTTTTGCCGCTCCACGTCGCGGCTCTTGGCCGTCAGCATGATGATGGGCAGCGACTGGTAGGCGGGGTCGGCGCGCAGCGACTGGCAGACGTCGAACCCGTCGCGCCGCGGCATCATGGCGTCCAGCAGAATCAGGTCGGGCGTGCTTTCTGCAACCGATTCAAGGGCTTCCTCGCCATTGCGGGCGATGCGCACGGCAAAGCCCGCCTTCTGCAAGAGGACCTGCAGGGAGAGGACGATGCTGGGCTCATCGTCGGCGACCAGGATCGTCGGCTTCATACCAGGGTTTCCTCCGGTTCGCCGGTCTGATGCGCCGGCTTCTTGCGGCTGCGCTTGTTCTAATATGCGTGCCTGTTCAATCCCATGTTAGCGGCAAGGATAAGCACAGATCAAGACGAAGCCCGCCCGCAATACCGAAATTGCGGGCGGGCATTCCGAAAGGAAAGAAGCGGAATAGAGGGAAGCGACAGTTTGTCGCGGCGCCGCCGTTGCCTGCGGTCAGCGCGTCGAGACGACGATGGGCTGCGCTTCCACCTTGCCCTTCAGCGACGCGGCGGCCTGGCGGGCGGCGGCGGTGTCGGCATAGCCGCCGACGCGGACGACGTGCCAGGACCGCTGCTCGGCGTCGGTCCAGTCCAGCGCGTAGGCGTTGAAGCCGAGACCGCGCAGGCGGCGGACCAGCCCTTCCGCGTTGTCGGCCTGCTGGAAGGACCCGACCTGCACGGCGTAGCGCCCGTCCGGAGGAGCAGCGGCGGCGGTCGGCGGCGTCAGCACGCCGGACGATGGAGCCGTGGCGGGCGGCGTGGAGGCGGTCTTGGGCGCCGGCTTGATAGGCTGCGGCGCCGGGCGCGTTGCGGTGGCCGGGCGCTGGGCCGACAGCATGGCCTGAAGTTCCGCCGTTTCCGTAGCCTTGGCGGGCGCCGGTGCCTTGATGGGTTCGGCCGGGGGCGCCGTCAGGGTCGAAGCCGGCGGATGCGTCTGGGCTTTCGCGCTCTCCGCCGTTTCCACGGGGTGCGGCGCGGGGACGGGGTCGGCCGGCTTGGTGACGGCGGGAGCGGGCGACGGCGGAGCCGGTGGCTCCGGCACCTTCAGCGCCGGCGGCGGGATCTGCGGCAGCGCCATGGGCGGCGTGGCCACGGTGGGCGGCGCGACGATGGTCTGTGTCTGCATCGGCGCCTGCTGGGGCGGTGCAGGAGCGGGCGCTGCGCGGGTGATCAGCGGTTCCGGCTTTGCCGGAGTCACGGTGCCGGGCGAAGCGCCGCCGGGAGCCGGTGCGCTTGGGACGGCGGTGATGAGCGGTGSGGGGGGCGCGGACGGCGCCTCCCCGCCCTGGTCCAGCATCACGACGACCGCGCCGATGCCGATGGCGGCGGCGAGCGCCGCGGCGATCTTGCCGATGGGCAGATGCCGCTCCGCCTTCCGCCCGGCGTCCGGGGACAGGAGATCGTCCTCCTCCGCCGGGTCGGCCTTGAGGTCGTCGTTGAGGGCGCGCAGAAGGCGGGCGATGTCGTCCCGGGCCTCTCCCCCATCGTCGGCGGGGGCATCCGCCATGGGGCGCGCCTTGTGATCCGCCGTCCGACCGGCGGCCTTCATCTCATCCTTGAACGTCACGGCGGCGTGCGCACCCAGTTGAAGATCGCAAGAAGTCGGCAGTCACGGGAACGCGGCTTCGAAGGGCCGCGCCACGATCCAAAGACCTTCTACTGTATTTCGACGTTGGTTCAAACGCCGATGCGACGAATTGGCGTGAGAAAGTTGGGCCGGGAGCGCGCCCGGGACGCCCTTTCCCGGCTCAGGCCGCCGGTCGGTAGGGGTGCTCGGCCATCCAATGGCGGGCGATGTCCAGCCGGGTGGCGACCCACGCCTTGTCGTGACCCCGCACATAATCGAGGAAGCGGGCCAGCGCCGCGGCGCGCCCCGGGCGCCCGACCAGACGGCAATGCAGCCCGACCGACATCATCTTCGGCTGGTCTTCGCCTTCGGCGTAGAGCACGTCGAAGCTGTCTTTCAGATAGGTGAAGAACTGCTCGCCGGTGTTGAATCCCTGGTTGGTCGCGAAGCGCATGTCGTTGGCGTCGAGCGTGTAGGGCACGATCAGCTGCGGCCGGCCGAAGCGGTCGTCCCAATAGGGCAGGTCGTCGGCGTAGCTGTCGGCGTTGTAGAGGAAGCCCCCCTCCTCCGACACCAGCTTCCAGGTGTTGGGGCTGCACCGCCCAAGATACCAGCCGAGCGGGCGGGAGCCGGTGACGCGGGTGTGGATCTCGATGGCGCGCAGCATGTGCTCGCGCTCCACCGCCTCGGGCAGATGCTGGTAGTCGATCCATCGATAGCCGTGGGTGGCGATCTCCCACCCGGCGTCCTGCATGGCGCGGACGGCGTCGGGGTTGCGCTCCAGCGCCATGGCGACGCCGTAGACGGTCACCGGCAGGCCGCGCTCCGTGAACATCCGGTGCAGCCGCCAGAAGCCGGCGCGGGACCCGTACTCGTAGATCGACTCCATGTTCATGTGCCGCATGCCGACGATGGGCTGGGCGCCGACGATCTCCGACAGGAAGGCCTCCGACGCGGCGTCGCCGTGCAGGACGCAGTTCTCCCCGCCCTCCTCGTAGTTGATGACGAACTGCACCGCCACCCGCGCCCCGCCCGGCCAGTAGGGGTGCGGCGGACGGGACCCGTAGCCGATCAGGTCGCGCGGGTAGTCGTGTGACATGGTGGGGGCGCTCCGTCAGGGAAGAGGGGGGACGGTCAGGAGGCGGAGGTGGAGGACTTCTCGACCGGCGGCTCCTCCGGCACCTGATGGCGCAGGATCAGCGGGGCCTGGAGGGCGCTGAACAGCAGGGTCAGCGGCATGATGCCGAACACCTTGAAGTTCACCCAGGCGTCGGTGGTCATGGTGCGCCACACCACCTCGTTCAGCACGGCCAGCAGCAGGAAGAACCACGCCCAGCGGATCGCCAGCGTGCGCCAGCCGGCGTCGGACAGGTTCAGCACCGACCCCAGGACATGCTTCAGCACGTTGCGCCGCGTCAGATGCGCCGCGAACAGGACCGCGGCGAACAGCAGGTTGACCAGCGTCGGCTTGATCTTGATGAACAGATCGTCCTGAAGCCACAGGGTCAGCCCGCCGAACAGCAGGACGAAGCCCGCCCCGACCACCGGCATCACCGGGACCTTGCGTTCGAACCTCCAGGAGACCAGCACGGAGATGCTGATCGCCACCATGAAGACGGCGGTGCCGATCATGATGCCGGCCTGGGAATTGGCGATGAAGAAGGCCGCCAGCGGGCCGGCTTCGATCAGCAGTCGGGCGTATTGGTTCATGACCCTCACATAGACCGAACCGGGCTTGGGATAAAGAGGGAAGCGGGATGATCGCAGGCGAGGCGGTCAGAACCGGTAGGAGGCGCGGATCGAGCCGTAGTTGGTGTAGGATTTCTGCCCCTCGAACTCCGGCGACAGGAAATTCTGGGCGTAGGAGATGCCGAACCGGTCGTAGCGCAGCGTCACGCCGAGCTGGAAGGCGGCGATGAAGTTGTTTTTGTCCACCGACCGGCTG
Source organism: Azospirillum sp. P4_B5 (assembly GCF_056402275.1). Lineage (NCBI taxonomy): Bacteria > Pseudomonadati > Pseudomonadota > Alphaproteobacteria > Rhodospirillales > Azospirillaceae > Azospirillum > Azospirillum sp. P4_B5. The sequence continues at coordinate 22,331 of NZ_JBFUHT010000009.1, read as the reverse complement.
TCGCGGAAGCTGTTGCCATCGAGGAAGATGTTGCGGGCGACGGCGCGCCCCTCCGCCCCGGCATAGACGTACCAGGAGAAGGGCGGGCGCGGCGCCCCCGCGGCCACACTGTCCTGATAGGGGATGCTGGCGGTCGGGCGCAGGATCAGCGCGCCGACCGGCGGCGCCATGTTGCCGCCCAGCCGCATCGTGACGCCGGCCCCGCCGAAGGTCAGGACGTTGCCGACGCTGCCGGCGACGTGGGGGCTGATGTCCGCCTCGAAGGGGCCGATGCGCGTCGGGCGCTCGGCGCGCCAGACATGCTCGTAGCTGAGGATGATGCCCGGCTCGTTCTTGAGCTGGTAGTCCCAGCCCTCCGGCCAGCGGGCGCCGGGCACGATGCGGTGCACCGTCTTCTGGGTCTGCTCCGCCAGCGACGCCGGGCCGACCATGCCGAGGTCCAGGTCGATGCGGTCCACCTGCCGCGTTTCTTCCGAAATCACCGACAGGCGGCCGTACAGCCAGCCGGCGTAGGGGCGGTCGGTGGCGTCGGGGATCGGCTTGGTGATGTCGCTGGGGGTGTACATGTTCTGGCCGAAGGCGATGCCGTAGCGCCGCACCCCATGCTCCCCGATCCAGGGGACGAGGTTGGCCAGCCAGTCGATGTTGCCGTAGGTCGGGCGGTCGCCGGAGACGTAGTAGAACTGGACTCCGTTCGTGTAGTAACGGTCGGTGCCGCCGCCGAACAGGTCGTTGTCAACCCAGAAGCCGATGGACGGGCCGGACCGGGGCGTGGTTTCCGCTGGCGGTGTGGTGTCCGTGTTCGGAACGCTGTCGGTTTTCGGAACATTGTCCTGGGCCAGCACCGGTCCCGCCGCCAGCCCGAATGAAAGGGCGGCGATGACGCTCCAACCTGCACGCACGGCCATAATGGTCCAATTCCCTTCCTTGCCGAGCACCCTAAGATAAGACGCGGGCGCCCTTTGGCGCCTGCGCTTTCGGGTGAGGCAAAACGTTCTATCTTACTGGAAGGCGGCTTCGGCGAAGCTGCGCAGCTTGCGGGAATGCAGGGTTTCCATGCCGTGCTCGCGCAGAAGCTCCATGGCGAGCACGCCGATCTTCAGATGCTGGTCCACCCGCTCGCGGTAGAAGCGGTCGGCCATGCCCGGCAGCTTCAATTGCCCGTGCATCGGCTTGTCGGACACGCAGAGCAGCGTGCCGTAGGGAACGCGGAAGCGGAAGCCGTTGGCGGCGATGGTGGCGCTTTCCATGTCCAGCGCGATGGCGCGGCTCTGGCTGAAGCGCATCAGCGGCTCGCGGTGGTCGCGCAGTTCCCAGTTGCGGTTGTCGATGGTCGCCACGGTGCCGGTGCGCATGATGCTCTTCAGCGCGTAGCCGGACAGGCCGGTCACTCGCTCCACCGCCGTCTCCAGGGCGCGCTGCACCTCGGCGAGCGCCGGGACGGGCACCCAGGTCGGCAGGTCGGCGTCCAGCACATGGTCGTCGCGGACGTAACCGTGGGCCAGCACATAGTCGCCCAGCCGCTGCGTGCTGCGCAGCCCGGCGCAGTGGCCCAGCATGATCCAGGCGTGCGGGCGCAGCACGGCGATGTGGTCGGTGATGGTCTTGGCGTTGGACGGGCCGACGCCGATGTTGACCAGCGTGATGCCGTTGCCGTCCGGGCGGGTCAGGTGGTAGGCGGGCATTTGCGGCAGGCGGAGCAGCCGCGCGCCGTTCGTCGGCGCCTCGCCGGGGCCGCCACCCAGATTGGCGTTCTGAACGATGATGCCGCCGGGCTCCACGAAGCGGTCGTACTGGCTGCGGTAGGCGGCCAGTTCGGGATCGGCGGTCGGCTCCATGATCTCGCGGGCCATGCGGATGAACTCGTCCACATAGAACTGGTAGTTCGTGAACAGGACGAAGTTCTGGAAATCCTCCGGCGCCGTCGCCGTGTAGTGGCGCAGCCGGTGCAGCGAGAAATCCACCCGCGGCGCGGTGAACAGGGCCAGCGGCTTCACCGCGTCCAGTGACTCCTCGTAGGTGCCGTTGACGATGGTGTCGTCCATGCGGGCGAGGTCGGGCAGGTCGAACAGGTCGGGCAGGCCGGACAGCCGCTCCGGCGTCAGGTCGCCCTCCACATGCATGCCCTGGGGGAAGGCGAAGTGGATCGGGATGGCCTCGTCGCTGACCCCGACCTCCAGCGGAACATGGTGGTTGCGCAGCAGGAGCGAGAGCTGTTCGCGGTAATAGCGGTCGAACAGGTCGGGGCGGGTCAGCGTCGTGGAGTAGGTGCCCGGCCCCTCGACGAAGCCGTAGGCCAGCCGCGTGTCCACCGTGGCCGCCGAGGCGGTGGAGAGGCGGACATAGGGGTAATGGGCCTGCTCCCGCCGTCCGCCGTCCCCACCGCGGGTGAAGGCGGCGAAGCGGTCGCGCAGATAGGCGGTGTTGCGGTCGTAGAGGTCCTTGACGAGGGCCAGGGCGGCGTCCGCGTCGCTGAAGCGCTCGACAGGACCGGGAGGAACGGGGGAGGGGGAGGTCTTGGCAGCCGTCATGGTCTTCAGATAGGGCTTGGGCGAAGCGGCCGGAAGTCCCTTTCTCGCTCCGCCCGCCCGCCTGCCCGTGCTGGGCGTGCCGTTATTGGGACGGCAGCCCCATCAGCGACTTGGCGAACTGGTCGGCGTCGAAGGGGCGCAGGTCGTAGACGCCCTCGCCGATGCCGATGGCGTGCACCGGCAGCTTGAACCGCTCGGCCAGCGAGACCAGCACGCCGCCGCGCGCCGATCCGTCCAGCTTGGTCAGGATCAGGCCGGAGACGTTCACCATGTCGCGGAAAACCTCCACCTGATTGTGCGCGTTCTGGCCGGTGGTGGCGTCCAGCGTCAGCAGGGTGGTGTGCGGGGCGCTCTCGTCCACCTTCTTGATGACGCGGACGATCTTGCGCAGCTCCTCCATCAGGCCGGCCTTGTTCTGCAGGCGGCCCGCGGTGTCGATCAGCAGGATGTCCACGCCCTGACGCCGCGCCTCCTCCAGCGCGTCGAAGGCGAGGCCGGCGGCGTCGGCCCCGGTGTCGCGGGCGATCACCGGGCAGCCGGTGCGCTCGCCCCAGATCTTCAGCTGGCTGACCGCGGCGGCGCGGAAGGTGTCGCCGGCGGCGAGCATGACCGTCTTGCCCTCGGCGCGGAACTGGCGGGCCAACTTGCCGATGGTCGTCGTCTTGCCGGTGCCGTTGACGCCGACCACCAGGATGACGTGGGGCTTCAGCGAAGCGTCGATGACCAGCGGCTTGGCGACCGGGCCGACGATCTTCGCCACCTCGGCGGCCAGCGTGGCCTTGACCTCCTCGGGGCTGACCTCCTTGCCGAAGCGGGTGCGGGCCAGTTCCGCCGTCACCTTGGCCGCCGTGGTTGGGCCGAGATCGGCGGTGATGAGCAGCTCCTCCAACTCCTCCAGCGCTTCGTCGTCGAGCTTGCGCTTGGTGAAGATGCCGGAAATGCCCTCGGTCAGCTTGGACGAGGACTTGGACAGGCCGTCCTTCAGCCGGGCGAACCAGCCCTTCTTGGGCTTCTCCTCCTCGGCGGTCAGGGCCGCGGGGAGGTCGTCGCGGACGATCTCCGGCGCGTCCTCGCGCTCCTCCGGCTCGGACGGCGGGGCGATGGGCGGCGGGGGCGGGGTCTCGACCGCGGGCGGCGGTGGGAGTTCGGGTTCCGGCACCACCTCGGGCACCGGGGGCGGCTCCTCGGCGACCGGTTCCGGAACAGGCGGCTCCTGGACCAGCTCTTCGGCGACCGGCTCCGCGAGCGCAGGCTCGGCGGGGACCGCTTCCGGAAGCGGGGGGGTCGTCTCGTCCTTGCGGGCTTGCTCTTCGGGCTTCTTGCGGCCGAACCAACGCAGGATCATGGCGTGTCCACTGTTCTCAAAGGGGGGTGCCGGTCAGCGCGCCGCCGGCCACGCCGGTGACCGTCGCGCGCAGGACGGAGCCGGGGGGGCGGGGCGTGCCCAGGCGGATTTCGGCGAAATGCTGGGTGCGGCCGAGATCGTCCTTCTCGACCAGCACGGACACCTCGCGCCCGACCAGCGAGGCCAGGGTGCGGGCCTCCGCCTCGGCGCCGCGCGCGCGCAGACGGGCCGCGCGCTCCTTGCGGAGGCCGCCGTCGACCTGCGGCATGCGGGCGGCCGGGGTGCCGGGGCGCGGGCTGTAGGGGAAGACGTGCAGCCACGTCAGGCCGCACTCCTCGACCAGCCGCAGCGTGTTCTCGAACATCTCGTCGGTTTCCGTGGGGAAGCCGGCGATGAAATCGGCGCCGAACACCATGTCGGGGCGCAGGGAGCGCACGCGCTCGCAGAAGGCGATGGCGTCGGCGCGGCTGTGCCGGCGCTTCATGCGCTTCAGGATCATGTCGTCGCCGGCCTGGAGCGACAGGTGGAGGTGCGGCATCAGCCGCGGCTCCGTCTCGATCAGGCGCCACAGGTCGTCGTCGATCTCGATGCAGTCGAGCGAGGACAGGCGCAGCCGCGGCAGCTCCGGCACCAGCGCCAGCAGGCGGCGCACCATCTGCCCCAGCGTCGGCGTGCCCGGCAGGTCGGGGCCGAAGCTGGTGATGTCGACGCCGGACAGCACGACCTCGTTGTAGCCGGCCTTCACCAGCGCCTGCACCTGCTCCACGATCGCGCCGATGGGGACGGAGCGCGACGGGCCGCGGCCGTAGGGAATGATGCAGAAGGTGCAGCGGTGGTCGCAGCCCTGCTGGACCTGGACGAAGGCGCGCGCCCGGTCCTCGAAACCGCCGATCAGGTGGCCGGCGGTCTCCTTGACCGACATGATGTCGTTGACCAGCACCTTCTCCGCCGGGGCCAGACCCCAGCTTTCCGGCTGCAGCTTCTCCTGGTTGCCGAGCACCTGATCGACCTCCGGCATGGCGCCGTAGCGCTGCGGGTCGATCTGGGCGGCGCAGCCGGTCACCACGATGCGGGCGTTCGGGCGCTCGCGGCGCAGCTTGCGGATGGTCTGGCGGGCCTGCCGTTCCGCCTCCGAGGTCACCGCGCAGGTGTTGACGATGACGACGTCCTCCAGCCCGGCGTTGCGGGCGTGGGTGCGCATCACCTCGGATTCGTAGGTGTTCAGGCGGCAGCCGAAGGTGACGATCTCCGGCTCGTTGGTCACAGTGTCGCTCATGCTCTTTCAGCCTAACGGCGGCTATTCGTTCAGGTGGCCGCCAACTCCGCGGACAGCCGCCCGGTGTAGCTGAGGGCGACCGGGCCGGTCATCAGGACTCGGCCGTCCTCACGCCATTCGATGGTCAGGGTGCCACCGTCCAGGATCACGTCGACCTTGCGGTTGGTCAGCCCACGGCGGATCGCGGCGACCGCGGTGGCGCAGGCGCCAGTCCCGCAGGCCTGGGTGACGCCGGCCCCGCGCTCCCACACGCGCATGCGGACGCTGCCGGGGGAGAGCACCTGGACGAACTCGACGTTGGTGCGCTCGGGGAAGGCCGGGTGAGTCTCGAACACCGGGCCGACCTCGGCCAGCGGCACCGCCTCGGCGTCGTCCACGAAGAAGACGGCGTGCGGGTTGCCCATGCTGACCGCGGTGGGACCGGCGAAGCCGCCGTGCGACACCGCGTCGAGGCGCAGCGTGTCGGCCGGTTCGGCCAGCGGGATCTGCGCCCAGTCCAGATTGGCCGGCCCCATGTCCACGGTGATGCGCCCGTTGTCGGCGCGGCTTGCCCGCAGGATGCCGGCGTTGGTCTCGAAGGCGACGCGCTCCGCCCCCGCTTCCTCCATCAGCAGCCAGCCGACGCAGCGCGAGGCGTTGCCGCAAGCCGACACCTCGCCGCCGTCGGCGTTGCGGATGCGCATGAAGCCCGCCGTGCCGTCCGTTTTCGCCGGCTCGATCACGATGAACTGGTCGCAGCCCACCCCGGTCTTGCGGTCGGCGATGGCACGCACCTCGGCCTCGGCCGGCGTGTACGGCGTTTTGCGGGCGTCGATCACGACAAAGTCGTTGCCGAGCCCGTGCATCTTCAGGAATTCGCGCGTCATGACCGCCGTTATATGGCGACCGGGCCTGCGGAGTCCATGGCCGCACGGGGTGGTCGTGGCAAACAGTTCACGGGGTCACTGGGTTTCGGCCCCGCCGGTGTCTGCTGTGTCGCCATCGGGCAGGGCGGCGCCCGACGTCGGCGGGATGCCTTCCAGCAGGTCGAGCATCCGGGCGAGGGTATCGTCCGACTCGGGCCGCGGCGGCGTTCCGCCGGTCCGCTCCCACGCCTCGTAGTCCCAACCCGCGCCGCCCATCGCCATTTCCGGCAGGGTGAAATGCCCGTCCGTGGCGTGGGTCGGCGGTCCGTGCGCGCGGGACAGCCCGACCAGCAGGGCTGCGGACACGGTGACTCCAGCCACCCAGGCCCACAGCACGTCGCTGTTGTTCATGGCTCCCTCCCGGCTCCTTGCCAAGGCAGGTCGGTGTCGGGGCCATTCCCGTTGGATGCGCCCCATTCCATGGACTTCGGGTGTTTGCGGCGGCGCACAATGGGACTTCCGGCGCTATCCGGAAGGAGAGGGGTGCCTTAGGAACCCAAGGATCAGGCGTCCTTGAAGACCAGATGCTTGGAGGCGGCGAAGTTCAGCACCATGCCGGACAGCGAACCGGCGGCGACGGCCAGCACCGGATGGGCCTCGGCCAGCGGCAGGGCGGCCTCCAGCCCGACCGAGACGCCGTAGTTCACCACCCCGCCGAAGGCGTTGGCGGCCAGGAACGTCGCCCATTGACGGTAGAGCGGCGCGTCGGCGGCCCCGCGGAAGGTGAAGGCGCGGTTCAGCGCGAAGGTCGTGGTGGCGGCGGCCAGATAGGCCGGGATGCGGGCGGCGAAGAACTCCAGCCCGGCGCCGAACACCAGCGCGTAGACCACCGCCGTGTCCACCACCAGACCGACCACGCCGACGAGGCCGAACTTGCCGAACTGCACGGCCAGCCGTCCCAGCCGGCTGTCGGGAAGGGCATCGATGGGGTTGCCCATGGTCAGGATCCGGCGGCCTTGCGGACCGGATGGACGCCCGGTGCCGGGATGGACAGGTAGCGCATGCGCTTGGCCTCGCGGCGGCCCAGCGTGACCGTGTCGAGGATCAGCCCGCAGGTCAGGCTGAGGAAGCCCAGCAGCATCAGCCCGGTGGACAGCACGGCGGTCGGCAGGCGCGGCACCAGCCCGGTCTGCAGATAGGTCGTCACCACCGGCCAGGCGAGGATCATCGACGCCGCGGCCAGCGCCGCGAAGATGGCGAAAAAGAAGGGCAGCGGCCGCTCCTCCTTCACCAGATTGACGATGGTGCGCAGGATGCGGACGCCGTCGCGGATGGTGTTCAGCTTGCTGTGCGAGCCGGGCGGGCGGTCCTTGTAGGGTGCCTTGATCTCGGCGATGGGCATGTTCAGCTCCAGCGCGTGGACGGTCAGTTCCGTCTCCGTCTCGAAGCCGCTGGCCAGCGCCGGGAAGGACTTGATGAAGCGCCGCGAGAAGACGCGGTAGCCGGACAGCATGTCGCCGATGCGGTTGCCGAAGATCAGCGCGACCATGCCGGTCAACAGCATGTTGCCGAAGCGGTGGCCGGGCCGGTAGGCCTTGACGATCTCGGTGACGCGGGCGCCGTTGACCATGTCGAGCTGGTCGTCCCACAGCCGCTTGACCATCAGCGGCGCGGAGGGGGCGTGGTAGGTGTCGTCGCCGTCCACCAGCACATAGACGTCCGCCTCGATGTCGGAGAACATGCGGCGCATGACGTTGCCCTTGCCCTGCAACGGCTCGTGCCGGACCACGGCGCCGGCGGCCTTCGCCACATCCACCGTGCGGTCGGACGAGTTGTTGTCGTAGACATAGACCGTCGCGTCGGGCAGGGCCTTGCGGAAATCCTGCACGACGGCGGCGATGGCCGCCTCCTCGTTGTAGCAGGGGATGAGCACCGCCACCACCGGGGTCATTGCGGGCGCCGTGTCCGGTTCCGGCTCCGTGGTTGGGGCTGTGGACGCTGCAGGGCGGTCGATGGCGGAGACGGTCATGGCGATGCGCTTCGAAACGGTGCCGATGCAGGGTTAAACAGCACAATCGCCTGATTTAATCCACTGACCTTTCATGGTCCGCCATGCGCGTCACGGCGCAAAGGTTCAGCGGCTCGCCCAGGTTGTTGGGGATGACGCGGCAGTTGTCCTGCGCCACCCGCAGCCCCAGAAGGGCGGCGGCCTTCGCCGCGCCGGGCGTGTCGGGGATCGTGCTGAGCATCAGGAAGGGACCGCGGTGCGCCCCCACCTTGTCCTGCATCAGGGCGAGATAGCCGTTGCCGACCGAGTCCGGCTGGAGGAAGTTGGACTGGATGCGCACGAAGGGGATGCGCGGCGGGAAGGCCGGGATGACGTGGGAGATCGCCCAGTAGCCGGCCATCAGCACCATCGTGTCGTCCGGGGCCTCGATGGTCGGCACGGCGGCCTCCACCCAGCGGTCGCTCCACGGCGCGCGGCCCCAGTCGGCGGGCCGGGCGGTGGCCTGGACCAGCAGCAGGAGCGCCGCCGCCAGGACGAGCGCCGCCCGGCGCGGCACCGGCAGCAGGCCCGCCGCCATGACGATGGCCAGCGGGGCCAGCATCTCCAGCGGCACCAGATAGCGGTAGATGCAGAACATCCCGACCCACAGCGCGTAGGTCACCGCCATGGCGGTCAGCAGGTAGCGGGTGGCGGCGGTGTCGGTCAGTTCCGCCGACGGTCGGCGGAGCGCCCGCCCGAGCAGCGCCAGCGCGGCGGCCACGGGCACAAGGACGAACAGCACCAGGACGCGCAGGTCGAAGAAGGGCACCTCGCCGACCTTCAGCGGTGCGAAGGGGAAGGAGAACGGAAAGAACAGGCGCTCCAGCCGCGAGTCCGGGAAGAAGCTGACGTTGACGTAACCGGACAGCGCGGCGAAGGGCGACTTGAAGATCTGGTTCATGTGCGGGAAGACGGGATTCCCGTACTCCACCCACAAATGGGCCATCCAGAAGCCGCCGCACAGCGCCAGCCCGCCCAGCACCCCGACGCCGAAGAAGAAGGACAGCCACAGCCGCCGCCAGGGCCGCGCCGGTACAGCCAGGAAGGCGAGGCAGAGCCCGACCGCGTAGATCACCGTGGGGTTCTTCATCCCCATCGCCGCACCGGCCATCAGCCCCGCCGCGGCCACCCGCGCGAAGGCGCCGGGCGCCGGCCCGTCGATCAGTTGCGGCAGCGACCCCGCCACCACGACCAGCGCGCCGAGCACGCCCAGGCTGACCATGTTGTCGTGGAAGGTGGTGCCGAGCAGTCCCAGCGTGCCGCCCCCGAAGCCGGCCATCACCGCCAGCAGGGCGGCCAGGGCCACCCGCCGCCCCGCACCGCCGACGCGCAACGTGGCGTGGGCCAGCAGGAAGGCCAGCGCGAGGTTCAGCCCGTGCAGCGTCCCCCAGACGAAGCCCGCCGCGCGCGCCGGCAGATGGCTGGCGAGCAGATAGAAGGGCACGTCCAGCAGGGGGTTGTAGAAGCTGGGCATCTGCGCCGCCAGCATGTCCATGCCCAGCCGCCCGGTCAGCAGGGCGTAGGCGTTGTACCAATGGTAGTTCCGCAGATCCCAGTTGGCGTCCATGCCGAGCGACAGCCCGAACAGGCCGTACAGCGGCGGGGCCAGCAGCAGGAAGGAGAGCGCCGCGGTGCGCGGGCGGCGGGCGGCGGGGAGCAATGTCATGGAGATCGCGGAACCCAGGGGAGCGTCGGCCCCTTGGTAGGCGAGGGAAGGCTCCGCAGCAAGGACCGGATGCCAAGGCCGGGCATGGCGGAGGGAATTCGGGAGCAATTTCGTTGCGTCCGGCTGTGTTCCGGGATACGGAATCGCGCGCCGCGGGCGGCATTTGCGGCAAGCTTCCTCTGGCAATGGCGGGACGGGTCTGCTATTCACCGAACTCCGCATGCACACGCTTGCGCCTCTTTTGCGCGACAGGATTCTGGCGATGGAAAAGTTTACGGTTCTCACCGGTGTTGCGGCGCCGCTGCCGATGATCAACGTCGACACCGACATGATCATTCCCAAGCAATTCCTGAAGACCATCAAGCGGACCGGGCTGGGCAAGCATCTTTTCGACGAGATGCGCTACACCCCCGAGGGTGCCGAGGTCGCGGAATTCGTCCTCAACAAGCCGGCCTACCGCAGCGCCAAGATCCTCGTGTCGGGCGACAATTTCGGCTGCGGCTCCTCGCGTGAGCATGCGCCGTGGGCGCTGGCCGATTTCGGCATCCGCTGCATCATCGCGCCGAGCTTCGCGGACATCTTCTTCAACAACTGCTTCAAGAACGGCATCCTGCCGATCAAGCTGCCGAAGGAGCAGGTTGACCTGCTGCTCGACGACGCGTCGCGCGGGTCGAACGCCATCGTCTCGGTGGATCTGGAGAAACAGGAGATCACCGGGCCGGACGGCGGCAAGATCAGCTTCGAGGTCGATCCCTTCCGCAAGCATTGCCTGCTGAACGGGCTGGACGACATCGGGCTGACCATGCAGCAGGCCGCCTTCATCGACCAGTATGAAGGCAAGCAGCGCGGCGGCCAGCCCTGGCTCTGGGGCTGATCCGGGTCAACGGTATCGGGCCAATCGATACAGGCCATGACGGCCTTGCGGACCGGCGGGATGGGACCCACCTTCCGGCCTGTCGGTCCGCAGATTAGACAACACTGATAAAGTCTCCAATGGGGAGTGCGTGCGCCATGCCCGCCAACAAGAAGCTTCTGTTTTTGCCCGGCGACGGGATCGGTCCGGAGGTCATGCGCCAGGTGCGCCGGGTCATCGACTGGCTCGACCGCAAGCGCAACGTCACCTTCGACGTCACCGAGGGGCTGGTCGGCGGTGCGGCGATCGATGCCTACGGCGTTCCCCTGAAGGATGAGACGCTGGCCGACGCGCTGGCGGCGGACGCGGTGATGCTGGGCGCCGTCGGCGGCCCGAAGTGGGACAACCCCACCGACTACACCAAGCGTCCGGAAGCCGGTCTGCTGACGCTCCGCAAGGAGCTGAACCTGTTCGCCAACCTGCGCCCGGCGGTGGTGTTCGACGCCCTGGTCGACGCCTCGACCCTGAAGGCCGACGTCATCAGGGGCCTGGACATCCTGATCGTCCGCGAGCTGACCGGCGGCGTCTATTTCGGTGAGCCGCGCGGCATCACCGACATCGGCAACGGCGAGCGCCGCGGCGTCAACACCCAGGTCTACACGACCAGCGAGATCCGCCGCGTCGCCCGCGTCGCCTTCGAGCTGGCGCGCAAGCGCGGCAACAAGCTCCACTCGATGGAGAAGGCCAACGTGATGGAATCGGGCCTCCTGTGGCGCCAGGAAGTCACGAAGCTCCATCAGGAGGAATTCTCCGACGTCACGCTGGAGCATATGTACGCCGACAACGGCGCCATGCAGCTGCTGAAGAACCCGAAGCAGTTCGACGTGATCGTCACCGACAACCTGTTCGGCGACATCCTGTCGGACGAGGCGGCGATGATGACCGGCTCGCTCGGCATGCTGCCGTCGGCCTCGCTCGGCGCTCCGGACGCCAACGGCCAGCGCAAGGCGCTCTACGAGCCGGTGCACGGCTCCGCCCCGGACATCGCCGGCCGCGACCTCGCCAATCCCTGCGCGACGCTGCTGTCCTTCGCCATGTGCCTGCGCTACTCGTTCGACATGGACGCGGAGGCGAAGATGCTGGAGAAGGCCGTGCAGAACGTGCTGTCGGGCGGCATGCGCACGGCGGACATCATGGCGCCGGGCATGGCCCGCTGCTCCACGACCGTCATGGGCGACTCGATCCTGCGCGAGCTGGACAAGCTGGCCTCCTAACCGGTCGCGGGCCCCGGCCCGGCGGGCCGGAGGACGCCGACCAGAGGACGCCGAAAAGAAAGCCCCTCTCCAACGCGGAGAGGGGCTTTTTTCGTCGGTGCCGTCAGTCGCCTTCGCCCGGACGCAGGGCGGCGCCGCGTCCGCCATGGCTCGCCTGCCCGCCCTTCCGCCCGGCTTCGGCGGCCAGGGACGGGTTCTTGGAGAAGCTGCGGGAGGATGCCGGTACACTCCGGCCCCCCTTCCGCCCCGCCTCCGCGGCGAGTTCCGGGTTCTTGGAGAAGCTGCGCTTGTCGGCTGGCACGCTTTCCCCGCCCTTGCTGGCGATCTGGCGCTGCCGGTCACGATCCATCGACGCGAAGCCGCGGTTCGATGTGCGACCGTTCCCGGACTGGACTTCGCCTTGGCCGTTGTCTTTCGAGGCCATCTTCAACCTCCACCTCTGCCACATGTCGGAAAACCGATGGGGGACGACTTGGTTCCGGTGAGGTCGTGATTCCGCTTCCCTCGGCACCCGTAAGTGGCAGCGGAACGCATCGGACAGTACCGGGGGAACGCTTCGCGTCCCGATCGGTTGACCGGACGGGGGTAAGCCGAAGCGGGACCACGAAGCAGAGAGGTTCAACGATGGGAGTCGAACTCACGGGCGAACGACGGCTGTTGTCCGAGAAGGAATTCGAGCAGGTCCGCCGCAGCCATTACCCGGATCTGGAGTCCCTGCCGCCCGACGAGACCCTGACGCTCGCCCGCTGGCTGCGCGGTGAGCGCGACCGGGCGCGCGACATCATCGCCTCGCGCCGCCGCGGACGGCGGGGCAAGGCCAGCGGCACCGGCCAGCAATCGGCCGACGCCAGCGAGCGCGGCCTGTCCGCCAAGAAGCAGGTCTACGCGCGGGCGCTGAAGCGGGTGAACGGGCGGCTGGAACGGTTCCGCGCCGAGCGGCGGCGGGAGATCATCCAAGCCAACCTTCAGGACGCCCTGAAGCGCAGGGAGAACGCGGAGCCCCAGCACCCGTCCCCTGGACGCACCCCTCGCAAAGGCATGCGCCCGATCCCCAGCGGGCGCCGGACGGTCGACACCGATCCACGCGAGATCGGGCGGGTGTCGCAGTTCGTGAAGGACGCCCAGGCACGCCGCGATTCCTGAGCGTTTCCCGGTGAGCGGAGCTGCGGGCCTCAGCCCGCCGTCGCCAGCGCCCGGATCGCCTCGGCCAGCGCGACGAGGCGCCGGGCGTTCTCGACGTGCAGGTTCTCCACCAGCCGCCCATCCACCAGAACCACACCCTTCCCCTGGGCGACGGCCTCGGCGTGGGCCTGGATGATTCGGTGGGCCTGGGCGACCTCCTCCTCGCCGGGGGCGAAGGCGGCGTTGCAGGCGGCGATGGTCTTGGGGTGGATCAGCGTCTTGCCGTCGAAGCCAAGCTCCCGCCCCTGGACGCAGGACTCCGCGAAACCCGCGTCGTCGTTCAGGTCGAGATGAACCCCGTCCAGGATGGCGAGGCCGTAGGCCCGCGCCGCCAGCAGGCAAAGGCCGAGGCTGGTCAGCATCGGCAGCCGGTCGCGCGTGTGGGCCGCGTGGAGATCCTTGGCGAGGTCGGAGGTGCCCATCACCAGCCCGCCCAGCTTCGGGCTGGCCCCGGCGATTTCCTTCGCGTTCAGCATGCCGAGCGGCGTCTCCATCATGCACCAGATGGTCTGCCCGTCCGGCGAGCCGTTGGCGCGCAGCACCGCCTCCGCCTGGCGGACCATGGCGGCGCTTTCCACCTTCGGCAGAAGCACCGCGTCGGCCCCGCTGGAGGCCGCCATCACGAGGTCGTCGTAGCCCCAGGGGGTGTTCAGCCCGTTGCTGCGGACCACCAGCTCCCGCCCGCCATAGCCGCCGGCGGCGATGGACGCCTTGATGGTGGCGCGGGCCTCCGCCTTGGCGTCGGGGGCGACGGCGTCCTCCAGGTCGAGGATCAGCCCGTCGGCGGGCAGGCTGCGCCCCTTCTCCAGGGCGCGGGCGTTGGAGCCGGGCATGTAGAGCACGCTGCGGCGCGGGCGGGCGGTGGCGGCCATGGCATTCCCTCAAGCGGTCTTGTGTCGTTGCCGCAGGATTAGCCGCAGGAGCGCGGACTGTCCATGCGGTGCGTAGGGCTGGTCTGCATGGAAACATCCCCAGCGTGTGGCGCGGACGGTTTAGGATGCGCCCCCAACCTTTCGGATCGTCCGCCCATGAAGACCGTCATTTCGATCCAGTCCCACGTCGCGTACGGCTATGTCGGCAACCGGGCCGCGGTGTTCCCGCTGCAACGGCTGGGCTGCGACGCCATCGCGGTGAACACGGTGCAGTTCTCCAACCACACCGGCTACGGCGAATGGACCGGACAGGTCTTCACGGCGGAGCATGTGGCCGACCTGATGGACGGCGTCGCCGCGCGCGGCGTCCTGCCCACCTGCGACGCGCTGCTCTCCGGCTACATGGGCGACGTCGGGCTGGGACAGGTGATCGTCGAGACGGCGGCCCGGCTGAAGGCCGCCAACCCGCGCGCCGTCTACGCCTGCGACCCGGTGATGGGCGACGTCGGGCGTGGCTTCTTCGTGCGCCCCGGCCTGCCGGAGTTCATCCGCGACCACGCCGTGCCCGCCGCCGACCTGATGACGCCCAACCAGTTCGAGCTGGAGTATCTGACCGGCCGGACGGTGGAGACGCTGGACGACGCGCTGGCCGCCACCGCCGCCCTGCGGGAGCGCGGTCCGCGTCTGGTCCTGGTGACCAGCCTGACCCGCAAGGACGCCGACCCCGGCCACATCGAGATGTTGGCCGACGACCGGGACGGCGCGTGGCTGGTCTCCACCCCGCGCCTGCCGCTGGACCCGCCGCCCAACGGGTCGGGCGACGCGGTGGCCGCCCTGTTCCTGGCCCATTATCTGAAGGCCTTCGATCCGGCCGAGGCGCTGGAGCAGGCGGCGGCGGCCATCTACGCCATCTTCCAGACCACCCGCCGGATGGGCACGCGGGAGCTGCAACTGATCGCGGCGCAGGACGAGTTCGTGAACCCCAGCCAGCGCTTCACGGTCACCCGCGTCCGGTAAGCCACCTGTTACGACACGCGTCCGAGAGAGGGCGCGCACAGAGGAACGACATGCGGATTTGCGTCTATGCCGGGTCCAACCCCGGCACCAACCCGGCCTATGGCGAGGCCGCGGAACAGCTTGGCCACCAGATGGCGGAGCGTGGCATCGGCCTCGTCTACGGCGGCGGGCGGACCGGCCTGATGGGCCGGATCGCCGACTCGGTCCTGGCCGCGGGCGGCACGGTCACCGGCATCATCCCGCAATTCCTGATGGACAAGGAGGTCGGCCATCAGGGCCTTCAGGAGCTGCGGATCGTCGCCACCATGCACGAGCGCAAGGCCCTGATGGCCGAGCTGTCGGACGGCTTCATCGCGCTGCCCGGCGGAATCGGCACGCTGGAGGAGCTGTTCGAGGTGTGGACCTGGGCGCAGCTCGGCCGCCACGACAAGCCCTGCGGCCTGCTCAACGCCTCCGGCTTCTACGATGGGCTGGCCGGCTTCCTCGACCATGTGGCGGGGGAGCGTTTCATGCAGCCCAAGCACCGCGACATGCTGATCGTCCGCGACACGGCGGCGGGCATCCTGGACGCCTTCGCGGCCTACGAGCCGCCCGCGGTGAGGAAATGGCTGGACGAAGCCCGCACCTGAGGGTCTCAAGGCTCAAGCAGCTTCTTCATCAGGGCGTTCCAGTCGCGCTTGAACTGGGTGCCGAAATCCACCTCGGCGACCGCTCCGCTCCGGCCCGCGGGCCGGACGATGGCCGCCGCCCGGGAGTCCGGCTGCGCCTTCGCCTTGCGCTGGACGGTGACGACCCGCTTCTTCGGGGGCGGGTCGGGCTTGCGGGTCGGCAGTGGAGCCGCGGTGACCGGGACGACCGGCGCCGCCCCGGTCTGCGAATTGCGGGAAAAGGCGTCCTTGCACAAGCCGCCCTCGCGCGCCTGGGTCAGCGCCTCCCCGTCGAGCAGCCAGCAATCGACGCTGCCCGCCCCGGCGGCGGGGGCGGACTGGATCGGTGCCGTCAGTAATAGCGCCAGCGTCAGTGCACCGCACCGGGACCGCCAAGGCATGCCTCGCCCTCTCCCTCGCCGTTGGACCGACGTTCAGCAATACAACGTCGGACGCCCCTTTATCTGCGGCGCGAAACGGGAGTAGGACGGCATCCCTGTGGTAACACGGGCGGAAGCGCGGGACCGCGACCCCTCAGGTCAGGTGCTGCTGGCGCAGGTAGTCCTCGGACTGCATCTCCATCAGGCGGCTGACCGTGCGTTCGAATTCGAAGGCGTGGGTGCCCTCGGGATACAGCCGCTCCGGCGGGCCTTCGGCGGCGACCACGAGGTTGACCTTGTGCTCGTAGAGCGCGTCGATCAGCGTCATGAAGCGCTTGGCCTCGTTGCGCAGCTCGTCCTTCATCGTCGGCACGCCGTGGATCAGCACGGTGTGGAAGTGCGTCGCGATGGCGATGTAGTCGGCAGCGCCCAGCGGCTTGCCGCACAGGCTCCAGAAATCCACCAGGGCGACGCATTTGGCGGCGCAGGCGATCTCCACCCGCCGGCCCTGGACCGACAGATGGGCCGGTTCGCCCCGGGCGCCATCGGTCAGCGTCTCGAAGGTCCGGCGAATCTTGGCGTCGCTCTCCGCACCGAGCGGCCAGAAATAGACGGGCTTGCCCTGGAGCCGGTCCAGCCGGTAGTCGGTCGGGCCCTCCAGCGCCAGGACGTCGAGCTTTTCCTTGAGCAGGGCGATGAAGGGCAGGAACAGCTCGCGCTGCAGCCCGTCCTTGTAGAGCATGTCCGGCGGCCAGTTGGACGTCGCGACCACCACCACGCCGAGGTCAAACAGGCTGGTGAACAGCCGGCCGAGGATCATCGCATCCACGACGTTGGTGACGTGGAACTCGTCGAAGCAGAGCAGCCACGCCTCGTCGGCCAGCGCGCGGGCCAGTTCGGGCAGAGCGTCGTCGGCGTCCTTGCCTTTGCTCTTGCCCGACTGGCGGTGCTGGTGGATGCGCTCGTGCACCTCCAGCATGAACTCGTGGAAATGGACGCGGCGCTTCTTCTCCACCGGGGCGGTGTCGAAGAACAGGTCCATCAGCATCGACTTGCCGCGTCCGACGCCGCCGTACATGTAGAGGCCCTGCGGCGCCTCCGCCGGTTCGGAGCGCGGGCGGCCCAACCCGAACCGCTCCAGCCAGCCGGCCTTCGCGCCGCCGGCCTTCCCGGCGGGCTGCGGGCTGTAGCCCTTCAGCGCCTTGTGGAGGCTCTGGAGCTTCTCGGCGGCCAGCTCCTGATCGGGGTCGGGGCGCAGCGTCCCGGTGCCGCGGCGGGCCCGGTAGAGCGAAAGCGGTCCGTCAGACATGGAATTCGCAGGTCTCGGCAGGGAAAGGTCTTACGTAGCCGATGCGTCACCGCAGGGCAACGCCCGATGCCGGGACGCAGCCGCGCTCAGGCGATCACCATTCAGGCAATCACCACGCGGTTGCGGCCCTGGCGCTTGGCCTCGTAGAGCGCGGCGTCGGCGCGGCGGACGGTGTGTTCGTAATCCGGGTGCCCCTCGTGCAGGGCCGCCCCGATGGAGGCGGTGACCCGCAGCCCGTTGCCGGCGCCCCCGGTGCCATGGAAACAATGCTCCTCGACCGTCTGACGCAGCCATTCGGCCTTCACGCGCAGCGCCGCCTCGTCCATTTCGGTCAGCAGGATGAGGAATTCCTCCCCACCGTAGCGGAAGACGAAATCGCCGGCCCGGACGTGGGTGTGCAGCAGTTCGGCCATGTCCGACAGGACGGAATCGCCAGCCTGATGGCCCAGCGTGTCGTTGATCGTCTTGAAATGGTCGGCGTCCATCAGCAGCACGGCGAAGGGCTTGCCGTGACGCAGGCTGATGGCCACCTCCCGCTGGAAGATCGCCGGCATGAAGCGCCGCGTCAGCAGGCGGGTCAGCGGGTCGCGCCCGCTTTCGATCTCCATCGCCTTCCCGATGATGGTGCCGAGGACGTAGGCGATCTCCGTGACGTCGTTGTTCAGCTCCTTCACGAAGGCGGGGGTGATCAAGCCGCCCTCCACCGCGGCGGTCACCTTGGCGCTGATGCGGGTGGTGCGCTCGCGGATGAGGTCCAATTCGGTCACGCGGCCGAAGGTCAGCTCCGCCTTGTGGTTCAGCCACAGGCCGAAATCGGAGGATTCGATGGGCGGCGGGCTCGCGTGATTGCTGTCCTCGTGCGCGTAGAAGGACACAACCGTGTTGCGCAGCCAATCGAACAGCGATGATTTCAGCCGCTCGCCCTCCAGCGCCAGGTTGGGGCCGCTCATGAACATCTTCAGGGATTGCTGATGGCGGACGTTGCCCAACAGGTCGCCCAGATAGGCCTCGTGCATGTTGTCCAGCACGGTGTCCAGCAACTCGCCGACGAACAGGATGGCGGACGCGGTCTGCGCGCGGCTGAGGTCGGCGGCCAGCAGGCGGGCGGACAGCTCCTTCTTGACGATCCGCATTCCGGCGTTGACCAGCGTCAGCGGGATGTTGATGCGGGCGTGGATCAGCCCGACTTGGTAATTCTGCTCCAGCACCGCCGCAATGGCCTCGTCGGTGGAGGCGGTGAAGAGCGCAGAGATCCAGCGCGCCAGCGACGGGCGCAGCCGTTCCTGGACCAGCGTGTGGCTGAGGAAGGCGTTGCTGTCCGGGCGGTCCAGCAGGATTGCGTAGAAGATGTCCGAGATCGCGTCGGCGTCAGCGAGCGCGATGGCGGTCACGCGCTCGCGCACGGCGGGTTCGGTGTCCGTCCACAGCGACGACAGCGTGGCGGCGAGGATCGCGGCCTTGCGGTCTTTCTGGCTGTTCATCGTCCCTGTTCCTTTGCGCAACGATCCCCGACCCCCGCGAATTCTTAACGCTCGGCGGGCGTCAGGCAAAGCGCCAATCGACCGTCCGGCGGGTCGGGTTCATTGATGCATTAAGGTTAAACTTCCATTATGGTTTTCGCGCGAGATTGGCGGTGGCCGAGGGCGGTACCGTCTTGCGTTGGGTAATGCCACGCGGTCGGTCCCTTAACGGCCCCGTTTGGACTGCGTGCGGAGATTTGTTCACAGCCATGGCCAGCCGCAATCCGGTTCGCGATGAGAACTTGCCACCCTCCGGACTGGGGGAGCGGCTGTTCGAGGTTCTGGGGTCGGTGCGCTTCCTGATGAGGGCGTCCGGGGTGGCCTTCATCGTCGTGGTGAACGCGATGATCGCCTACGGCGTCTGGCAGCGCCACGCCGAGGCCGTCCATGGGGCCGAGCGCTCGACCCGCAACCTCGCCCGCATCCTGGAGGAGCAGGCCGTCCGGACGGTGTTCAGCGTGGACCTGCTGCTGTCCGATCTGGTCACCATCCTGGACACCCATCCGCAGGCCCGCACCGCGGCGGCGCCGTCGGTGAACGCCCTTCTGCGCAACCGGCGCGACGCCATCGGCCCGATTTCCGGCCTGATCGTGGTGGACGAGCAGGGGCGCATCCTGCACCACTCCGCCGACAGCAGCCCCCCGGCCTTCGATCTGACCAACCGGCCCTATTTCGCGGCCCACCGGGACGAGAACGCCTCGGACGGCGGGCTTCACATCGGCGCGCCGGTCCCCAGCATGGCCTTCCCCGGCACCTACGTCATTCCGATGAGCCGCCGTTGGTCCCACCCGGACGGCAGCTTCGCCGGGGTGGTGGTCGCCATGATCAATCCTTTGCGGCTGGGGGCCGGCTTCGAGGGGTTGCGGCTGGGGCTGGAGGGCACGGTCACCCTGGCGCTGGCCGACGGCACGGTGCTGATCCACCGCCCCTGGGACGAGGGCCGCCGGCGCCTCGCCACGCTGGCCGATTGGCCGGAGGTCGACGCGGCGCTGCGCACGCGGGACGCGGCGACGCTGGACACCGTGCTGCCCACCGACGGGCGCCCCAGCATCGCCAGCGTCCGCCGCGTCGCCGATTATCCCTTCACCGTCGCCGCCACCCTGCCGAAGGCCGAGGCGCTGGGCGAATGGAAGCGCGACAGCGCGGTGTGGATCGCCATGGGCCTCGCCATGTCCGTGGTGATCGCCCTGCTGACCTGGTACGTGGAGCGGCAGCAGTCCCGGCGGGAGCAGGACCAGAACCGGCTGGAGCGCGCCTCCCGCCGCATCCGCGGAATCCTCGAATCCATGGTGGACGCGGTGGTCACCATCGACTCGCGCGGCATCATCGAGACCTTCAACCCCGCGGCGGAGCGCATGTTCGGCTATGCCGAGGCGGAGGTGGTGGGGCAGAGCGTCAACATCCTGCTGCCGGAAGGCTTCCGCGCCGGCCACGACCGTTCGATGGCCGGCTACCGCCCGAACGCCGGCTCGCGCATCATCGGCAACGATCGCGAGGTCCTGGCGCTGCGCCGCGACGGCAGCACCTTCCCGATCAATCTGGCGGTCAGCGCGCTGCGGCTGGGTGGACCGGATGGGGAGAGCGGACCGGAGGAGAGTGGGCCGGAGGAGAAGGGGGCGGCGCGGCGCGTCTTCGTCGGCGTCATCCGCGACGTCACCAAGCGCCGGCAGCAGGAGGCCGAACTGCTCGCCTCCAAGAGCCAGGCGGAAATGGCCAACCGCGCCAAGTCCGAATTCCTGGCCAATATGAGCCATGAGCTGCGGACGCCGCTGAACGCCATCATCGGCTTCTCGGAGATCCTCGACAGCGAGTTCTTCGGCAAGCTCAACGACCGCCAGAAATCCTGCGCCAAGGACATCCACGACAGCGGCAAGCATCTGCTGGACATCGTGAACGCGGTGCTCGACATGTCGAAGATCGAGGCGGGCCGCTACGAGCTGTCCGAAGAGGTGATCGACCCCTGCGAGGCGGTGGCCCAATGCCTGACCATGGTCCGCGACCGCGCCGCCGACAGCGGGGTGGACCTGCGCAACGGCGTGTCCGGCGGCCTTCCCGCCATCTGGGTGGACCGACGCGCCTTCAAGCAGGTGCTGCTGAACCTGCTGTCCAACGCCGTGAAGTTCACGCCGGAGGGCGGCAGCGTCACCCTGGCCGCCCGCGTCGAGGAGGACGGCGCCCTGGCCCTGTCGGTGACCGACACCGGGATCGGCATCCCGAAGGACTTCATGGAGCATCTGTTCCAGCCCTTCCGACAGGCCGACAACTCGGCGAGTCGCCAGTTCGAGGGCACCGGGCTGGGACTGTCGATCTCCAAGAACTTCATGGAGTTGCACGGCGGCTCGCTGACCTGCGTCAGCACGCTGGGCTCCGGGACGACCATGACGCTGCGCCTGCCCGCCGAGCGGGTGGTGAAGCCGGAGGACACCGCTGCCCGGATCGCCGCCGTGCTGGTGTGATGGACGTTCGACGGTGTGACGGCAAAGAAAAAGGCGCCGCGCGGCGCCTTTTTTAAGTCCGGAGGCTTTCGTCCCCCGGTGGTCGGGTGCGGGAGGACGGTGCCTCCCGCAGTCCCTATGTGCATCTCAGACGTCCAGCAGCAGGCGCCGCGGGTCCTCGATGTTTTCCTTGATGCGGACGAGGAAGGTCACCGCCTCCTTGCCGTCGATGATGCGGTGGTCGTAGGACAGGGCCAGATACATCATCGGGCGGATCTCGATCTTCCCGTTCACGACGACCGGACGCTCCTGGGTCTTGTGCATGCCCAGGATGGCCGACTGCGGCGGGTTGATGATCGGGGTGGACATCAGCGAGCCGTAGACGCCGCCGTTGGAGATGGTGAAGGTGCCGCCGGTCAGCTCGTCCATCGACAGCTTGCCGTCGCGGCCCTTCTTGCCCAGCTCGCCGATCTTGCCCTCGATCTGGGCGAAGCCGAGCTTGTCGGCGTCGCGGACGATCGGAACCACCAGACCCTGCGGCGTGCCGACGGCGACGCCGATGTCGTAGTAGTTCTTGTAGACGAGGTCGGTGCCGTCGATCTCGGCGTTGACCGCCGGGATCTCCTTCAGCGCCTGGATCGCGGCCTTCACGAAGAAGGACATGAAGCCGAGACGCACCTTGTGGCGCTTCTCGAAGAAGTCCTTGTACTCGTTGCGCAGCGCCATGACGTTGGTCATGTCCACCTCGTTGAAGGTGGTCAGCATGGCGGCGCTGTTCTGGGCCTCCTTCAGACGCTCGGCGATGCGCTGGCGCAGACGGGTCATGCGGACCCGCTCCTCCTGCGCGGCGCGCGGACGGTCGCCCGCGGTGCCGGCGGTCCACTGGTACTTCTGCGGGGCGGCGGCCGGAGCGGCGGCCGGAGCGGCGGCGGGAGCGGCGGCCGGCTTGGCGGCGTGGTCGATCACGTCGCCCTTGGTGATGCGCCCGTCCTTGCCCGTGCCGGCGATCTGCGAGGCGTCGAGGCCCTTCTCGGCGACCAGCTTGCGGGCCGCCGGGCCGGCGTCGGCCAGAGCGGTGGCGCCCGCCGGAGCCGGAGCCGCCGCCGGGGCAGCGGCCGGAGCCGCGGCGGCG